>NZ_JADNQN010000008.1:0-382789 GCF_047608695.1 Amycolatopsis sp. cmx-11-32
GAAGTTGCCAACAACGCGCCTACCGCAGCCTGAAGCGCTGACACCACCGGCCTCACACCGACACGGCCAGGTCCTCCAGGCGGACCGTGCTGAGCGACTGCTCCGCACGCTCCCCGCCCACCGGCTGGGCACCAGTCTGACCAGTCACCTTGCTGCTCCGTCGATACATCAGGCGATCGCGCTCGATCCGCGCGACCAGCGCAAGTCAGCCTGAACGATCAGTCCCGCTGACCAACCCAACGCGACACATGTGAACGATTTGATCTGAAACACAGAAGCGAAGCAGGAAACGAGACACATGACCGTCCGATTCGGACTCGGATCCGTACGGCGCAAACTCGCCGGACCTGGACACGGTCTCATCCAGACACGGCCACTGCGGCGAGAAGTTGTCCGTTCGCATGCGGTCGATCGCGCCGAGCGCGTGTCTTTGACGGGTATCTGCCGATCGGCAGATACCGCCGACCGGCCGGGAACAGCACCATCGAACGTATGCGAAAGATCTTTACCGTTCTCGCGGTCGCGGTCAGCGCCGCAGCGGCACTGCCCGTGCCCGCCGCCGCCACCGTCGGCCTGTCCTGGGGCGACTGCCCTTTCGAAGGGCCGGCTGAGTGCGCGATCGTGGACGTGCCGCTCGACTACCGGAACCCGGGAGGTGAGCGGCTCGGTGTCCACGTCTCCCGGCTCCGTAGCACCCGCCTGGACCTGCGCCGGGGTGTGCTGGTCATGAACCAGGGTGGGCCGGGCCCGCATCTCGCCGACACCGCGACCATCCACGAGCTGGTGCCCAGGAGCGTGCTCGACGCCTACGACATCGTGAGCTTCGACCAGCGCGGCTTCGGCGCCAGCGCACCCGTCCGGTGTGGACTCGAGCCGTCGGAGCAGTTCACCTTTCCGTGGCCGCTCCCGGGCGGCGAACCCGCGATGCGGCAGCGTGCCCGCCGGATCGCCCAGAAGTGCGCCGGTCAGGCACGCATGCCGTTCCTGGGCACCGCCAACGTCGCGAGGGACGTGGATCGGATCCGGGCCGCGCTCGGGGAGGAGCGCGTCAGCTTCCTCGGCGTCTCCTACGGCACCTATCTCGGCGTCGCGTACGACAGCATGTTCCCCAGGCGGGTCGACCGCATGCTGCTCGACAGCAACGTCGACCCGACCGCCGCGTGGCGGGGCACCTTCCGCGAAAGCATGACCACCGGGGTCGAGGTCCGGTTCGGCGACTTCGCCGCCTTCCTCGGGCGCGACCGTGCCGAGCTGCAGCACGAGTACCTCGACCTGGTGCGGCGGCTCGACCAGGCCCCACTCCCCACGCCCAGCGGCATGCTGACCGGCAGCCATCTGCGCATCACTCTGTTCGCGAGCCTGTACGACGACGACACGTTCCCGCTCGCCGCGCGCATGCTGGTGGCCGCCCGCGACCGGGACGCCGCGGCCACCGCCGAAGTCGGGGACCAGCTCGGGGTCTGGTACGACGACGACAACGACGCCTCCGGCGAGCTGGGGGTGTTCTGTGCCGATGGCACGTTTTCCCGGAACGCCGCGACCTACGCCGCGCAGGCAGCGGTCGATGCCCGCCGGTACCCCTTGACCGGCGGGGCCGGCGCCGCGATCGTGCCGTGCGCGTTCTGGGCGAGCGACCCGATCGACCAGCCGATCCGCGCCAACCCGCGGGGCCGGTCGAACATCCTGCTGGTCAACAACCTCCGCGACCCGGCGACCACCCATGGCGCCGCGACCGCGCTGCGCCGCCAGTACGGCGACCGGGCCCGGCTCGTCGGCGTCGACAAGGGAGGGCACGCCGCCTACCTGTTCGGTGGCAACGCGTGTGCACAGCGGATCGGCACCGACTTCCTCACCCGTGGTGCCCGTCCACCGGACCTGACGTGCCCGAGCAGGCATGCCGCGCTGGCCGGGGACCTCGAGCATCTCACCGGTGTCGAGGGGGCGCCGGGTGCGGCCGCCGAGATCCGCGACTCCGCCGGGGTGGTCCGGTTCCAGAGCGGGGTGGCCGACCTCGCCACCGGCAGGCCGATGCTGGCAGGCGACCGGGTCCGGGTCTTCAGCAACACCAAAACGTTCGTGGCGACCGTGGTCCTGCAACTGGTCGCGGAACGCCGCGTCGAGCTGGATACCCCGGTCGAGCGGTACCTGCCAGGATTGTTACGTGCCACCGGCAACGACGGCCGGGACATCACGATCCGCCAGCTGCTCCAGCACACCAGCGGCCTGCCGGACTTCGACTCCGCGGTGTTCGGGCCCGGCGGCTACCCACGCCACCGGTTCGACCACCACACCCCGGATGAACTGGTCGCCGACGCCGTCACACGGCCCCGGTTGTCCGTGCCCGGCACCGAGTTCCACTACACGACCACCAACTACGTGGTCGCCGGCATGATCATCGAGAAAGTCACCGGCCGCCCGTACGCCACCGAAATCGAGAACCGGATCCTGCGTCCGCTGGGGATGCGGGACACGACGCTGCCCGGCGATCGGGCGACGTTGCCGGGCAGGCACGCCCGCGGATACGCGCACCTGGACGGTGACGGCCGGATCAGCGACACCGGCCGCCGGATCGACGTCACGGTGCTCAACCCGTCGCTGGTGTGGGCGGGCGGCGAGGCGGTGTCCACCCTGTCCGACCTGAACACGTTCTTCGCCGCGCTGCTGGCCGGACGGCTGCTGCCGCCCGCGCAGTCCGCCGAGATGCGCCGGACGGTGCCCGCGGACCTCATCCCTGGTGCGGCCTACGGGCTCGGACTCATGCGGGTGCCGCTGTCCTGCGGCGGCGAGTACTGGACGCACGGCGGCAGTGGCCTCGGCTACCAAACCCGCGAAGGCGCCACCGCCGACGGTCGCCAGGTCAGTATCGTGATCACCACGTCGCCTGCCACCCGCGCCCAGTCGGACGGAATGCTCGAAGCCGTGGACACCGCGCTGTGCGCGGCGCGGTAGGGGAGGATACGCATCCGTGGTCCCGCTCGTGCTTTCGACGGCGGTCGCCGCGACGACCGCCGTCGGCGGCGCCTTCCGGTGGCCCCGCTACCTGGTGCACGGGGCAATCGTCGCTTTCGGACTGTCCGTCGTGGTCACCGCCGCCTACCGCGGTCCCGGCGACAACGCCAGCGCCGCCTGGCTCCTGGTGGAGACCGTCGGGCAACTGTGCGTGCTCGTCCAGGTCGTGCGCAGACCAGTGGCGCGCATCGCGATCGCCATGGCCGTGTTCGGGATCGTCGCGGTCGGCAGTTCCCCGCTCCGGATCGGCCTGTGGCTCACTCCGCCTTCCCCGCCGGTCGAGATAGTCGCCCTCTGCGCCGTGTGGACGCTGGCGGCCACCTCGGTCGTCGGGATCGGCGCCTACCTGCGGTCACTGGACCGAGAACGCGACAGATCGGTCGCCACCGCCCGGCGGGAACAGCGGCTTCGCCTGGCGCGGGATCTGCATGACTGGCTCGCCCACGAGATGACCGGGATCGTGCTCGCCTCCCAGGCCGGGCAGCTCCACGAGGCGGACCAGGCCCACACCCTCCACCAGATCGAGGAGGCCGCTACCCGTGGGCTCGCCGCGATGGACCGCGCGTTGCGGCTGCTCCGTTCCGCCACAGACGGGCCGGTGGACAACGCCGCGACCCTCGACGAGGTGCACGAGGTCGTGACGCGGTTCGCGCACACCAGCCGCGCGACGGTCACCTGTGTGATCGCCGACCTGGGCACACCGCGCCCGGAGATCGTGGCGACCGTGCACCGCGTGGTGGTCGAGGCGCTCACCAACGTGCGCAGGCACGCGCCGACCGCGACCACCGTGCTGGTCAAGGTCGCCCGTGCCGGCACCGACGTGGCAGTCGAGGTCGCCGACGACGGCACCACCCGCCCACGGAAGCAGCGCCGCGACGGCGGCACCGGCCTGGCCGGGCTGAGCGAATGGGTCACCGCGCTGGACGGCTCGCTCACTGCCGGGCCGACGCACCCGAGCGGCTGGACGGTGCGTGCCGTGGTGCCGACGTGATCCGGGTACTGATCGCCGACGACCAGGAAATGGTGCGGCACAACCTGCGGCGCATCCTCGAGTCGGCGCCGGACCTGCGTGTGGTCGGCGAGGCGGCGGACGGTGTCGCGGCCGTCGAGCGGGCCAGGGTCCTGCGCCCCGACGTGGTGCTCGCCGACATCCGGATGCCCCGCCGCGACGGGCTCGCCGTGGCCCGGGAACTCGCCGGACCGGACGCGCCCGACCCGATGCGCGTCGTCGTGATCACGACGTTCGAACTGGACGAGTACGTGTACGCGGCACTACGGAACGGCGCGTGCGGCTTCGTGCTGAAGCGGTCTGGCCCCGCGCTGCTGATCGAGGGCGTGCGGGCGGCCGCCGCCGGGGACATGCTGGTCAGCCCACAGCTGACCCTGCGGTTGCTACGCCACCTCACCCAGCAGCGATCCCCCGACGGCGACGTGTTGACCGAACGCGAGCTGGCAGTGGCCCGACTCGTCGCCCGAGCCAGAACCAACGCCGAGGTCGCCGCCGAACTGTTCATCACACCCGGCACGGTCAAAACCCACCTCGCGAACATCCAGCGCAAAACCGGCGCCCGCAACCGCGTCGCGATCGCGGCATGGGTGTGGGAGACCGGCAATGCCGGCTGACCGGTGTCACCGCGGTCACCGCCGCCGTCATCGACGTCATCGACGACGAGGGGGAGCCGACCAGGGAGGAGTGAGCACCCGGTCAAGGGTTGCAGGCAATCCGGGCCCACACCGTCTTCCCGCCGGTGCGGGGATCATCCGGTGTCCCCCAAGCGTCGGAACACTCGTCCACCAGCTGCATTCCCCGGCCATGCGGAACCAGGCCAGCCGGGTGTCGAACCACCGGCTGAGCAGGGGAAAGATCGTAGACCTCGACAACTACCCGGCACGGTACCGGCCGGTAGGCCAGCCGCATACACGACGGGCCGGACGTGTGCTCGTAGGCGTTGGCGAGTAGTTCGTCCGCGACCATGAGCACATCAACCAGCTGATCCTTGTCGAGGTCCCGCAGTGTCCGGGACATCCAGTGACGCACTTGGTGCAGCTCCGTGGACTGTGTTCCGCGCAAATCCAGACCCCACGATCCGGCATACCCGCCGGGCTTTTGTTCAGGCATACAGATCGCATTCCCTCGCATTCGAACGCCAAACCCCGATGTCACCGCAGCAGCACCGATCGTTTCGAGCCCTCACCTGGTCGAAGGAACACCTTCGACCCATGGCGAACTCCGCGTCGAATGCGTTCGAGATCGCCTTCGATGGCGCCTCACCGTCGGAGGCAAATAAGCTTCCTCCCATCGGAGCCGCGGCGTTCGTTCGGAAACCCCGTTCTCGTGCGTTTCGTCTTTTATCGATGTGGTCGATCACGGCCGCAGGTCCTATTTCGGTAATAGCGGCACGATCCGACCCGGTCCGGCACCTGTTTTCGATGATCCGCTGCTGCTGCAGCGTGTTGGTGCTCCCTGCGCGACTTCGACGATTTATAACGCTTCAGCAGTGCTAATCAAGAATGTGTAACAAGAGGGCTGATGTGGTCGACTTCATGGTGACGGCACACGGATTCACCTGCTCGGTAATGATCGAGACACTGAATGGGTAGCCGCCAGCTTCAACAATCGGTGAACGCGACTCTGCGAGGCATCGCCGCACGCCGGTTTGCCACCCCCATGATGTGGCGAGGGTGCGAATTTCACTTTTCCACGGACAGCCGAATCAACTCGGCCCGGAATTCCAGCGAGGAAGAACGACCCATCATGCCTACAACGGGCCAGCGGTTCGCAAGTCCCCCACCGAACGATCGTGGTCGTCGGCGTGCCCTTCGGCGGGGCACGGTCCTTGCCCTGACCGTCGCCGTCGAACTCGGCTACCCGGGAGCCGCGGTCGGTGTGGCGGGGGCAGCCGGGTTCGACCGGATCATGGTGACAGTGTCGATCGACGGCACCACCGGAACCTGGGCACCGACCCAAACCACGGCCACGGCACCAGCGGCGACCGAGACCACGACGGCATACCCCGGACCTCTTCCGGATCAGCCGGGCACTCCGGCCGCACCCGAGACGACACCGGCCACACCTACACCGTCCGGCACCACACCGGTCGACGAACCACCCGGCCCAAGCGAGTCGGAACCGCTGACCCGGCCCTGACACATCGGGCCACCCACCCCGGCCGGTGCGACCTGCCCCACCCATGCGGCCTCCCGGCCACGGTTTCCACCTCTAGAAGGAGAATCACCATGCGCATCACCAAGAGAGCCAAGCCTGTCATCGTCGTCGCCGTCGCCGGCACGGTTTTCGGTCTCAGTGGCTTCGCGATCGCGTCGTTCGTCCAGGACAGCACCGCGGGCGGAGTGTCCGGCTCGGCCGAGGCGATGTCTCCCGCCACCGTGACCGGCGCGCAAACCGGTGTCCTGCTGCCAGGGGAAAAGGGATACGTCATCTTGACGCTGTCCAACCCGAACGCCAACGTGAAGATCAAACTGGTGTCCGTCACCGCGGGCCAGGTCGTGATCGACACCGTCGCGAACGAGACCGACAAGCCCTACTGCCAAGGCCAACTCGAACTGTCCACCGCGGGCGCGGACCCACTGCAGCCGACCCTGGCGGTAAGCGAAGCCAACTTCCCCTACAAACTGACCGACGCCGTGACACTCAAGCCCGACACCGACATTCGCTGCCAGGCCATGACCTACCACACCACCTGGATCACCCAGTTCCAGGCCGTCCGCTAAGCCCCAGGGCGACAATCAGGAGGCCAACGGGCTCGTGATTGTCGCGCGGACCTGCACCCACTGGCCTCCCGGCCGCCCGGCCGGGAGGTTCCGGCTCCAGGCAAGGAGAAAGTCCATGACTGGCACCAGGAGGGTCACCCCTGTACTCGTCATCACCGCCGTGGGTCTCAGCGCTGTCATGCTCGCCGCGTTCGTTCAGCACACCACCGCGGCCGAAGTGGCGGGCTCGCCGGAAGCCGTCACCCATGCCACGGTTCCCGGCACTCAGGTCGGTGTTCTGCTACCCGGGGAGAAGGCGTACATCACTTTGACTCTCACCAACCCACACGCCAACGTGAAGGCCAAATTGCAACCCGTCTCCGCCGGGGATGTCGTGATCGACACCGTCGCGAATCCCGCCGACAAGGCCTACTGCCACGACCAGATCGAACTGTCCACCGTCGGCGCGGCCCTCCACCGGCCCACGCTCGACCCGAACGAAACCAATCACCACTACAAAATGGTCGACGCCGTTGCTCTCAAGGCAGATACCGACATTCGCTGCCAAGCCATGACCTACCACACCACCTGGATCGCCCGTTTCAAACCCGTGCACTGAGCCCCTGGGCCCCACCGCCTGAGCGGCCGCGGTCGAGGAAACCTCCAGCCGCCCACGCCTCTCCAGCGGTCGGGGACCGCAACGCGATTGGTGTTTCCCGACCGTGGTTGCCGGTAGCTGTAGCCGGTTCACCCACCAGCACCGGGCAGGAATAATTCTGCCTGTGTCGGCGACATGAAAAAAGCTTGGTAATTCCGCCTTGTAAACAAGGCGGACAACCCTCGTGAGTGGTCGTCGACCGGAGGACCGGCCTGGGTGATCCTGGCCGTATTACTTCCGCGCTCGAGACCGGCATCCGAACGTCACCCCAATGCCGAACGGCCGCGCCGTTCCCGAGGCGCGGCCGTTCTCATCGTCCCTGTTTGTCCGGGTCAAGTGACTGGATCAACGGATGGAGTGGGTGGCTTGTGGCGTGGCCGGTAGGAGGCAGCTGTAGCTCAGCGGAAGCAGGTTCACGAACGTTCCGCCTGCTCCGACGCAGATGCCGCCGGCTTCCTGGACGCGGCGGTTGGCTGGGTTGAGGGGGTTGAACACGCAGACGTAGCCCACCGGGTTCACGGTGAGGGATAGAACGCCGCCGGTCGCGGTGCACAGTTGGGTCGCGTTTCCCGTACCCGAGCCTGGCCCCGTTGTCGGCGGCGTGCTCGTGTTCTCGCAGCTGGCGTGAATGTCGGGGTCAGGCGCGGGACCTTGGCAGGTGTCGATGCCGTCACCGCCGTCGAGACTGTCCTGGCTGCCGTCATTGGAAGCGCCGATGAGGGTGTCGTTGCCCGTGCTGCCGGAGATGGTGTCGATGCCAAGGCCGCCGTTCAGGGTGTCGTTACCGGTGCCGCCGGTGATGGTGTCGTTACCGTCGCCGCCGTTGATCGTGTCGTCGAAGTCCGAGCCGGTGATGGTGTCGTTTCCGCCGTTGCCGTTGATCGTCTTGGCGGGGTTCGTGCCGCCGCAGTCGATCGTGTCGTTGCCGGGACTTCCGGTCACGACCGTACTGGTCTGGGTCACGCCGGCGCTGACGACGCAGTTGACGGCGGCGTGGGCGGTCAGCGGGGCAGCCACCCACAAGGCCGGGGCCGCGAGGGTTCCGGCCAGCATGGCGACGATTCCCCGGCGGACCGGATTCTGATGAAATCTCATGATCTTCATTTCCCGAAACAGAGTGAGCGATGACTCGCACGGGCGCGGTGCGCCGGCGGAATAGAGTGGTTCGAACAGTGCGCCGCTGCGTGGATATATTGTCGACGTTCGCCTCGTTCGCACAAAAAACCTCGGTTCGTGATCTTGAACCGCGATCTTCGCGGATATGTCACGTCACCGAGGTCTAGGGGTACAACAGGCAATTTACTCCAGCGGTCGCGGAAACCGATACGGCTGTACCCCGAATGGGCGCACGCCGTCCGGGGTCGACACGAGACTGTGTTGTCCAGGCTCGGCCGAGTTCGGCATGACGGACTTCGCCTGCTGACGGAGTTCGACGCGACATCATTTCGCGAATTCCTGGTGAAATAAGGGAATCGAGGCTTCACCTCTGGGCCACCCTCGGTCTTCCGGATCGTCCGGTGGCGCTCCTGGGGACGCGTGTGCGACACCGCGCGGCCAGCGCCTCGGCTACCTGGGCGCCGCCCTCGACCCGGAACACAACGGATCCGCACACGGCGCCACCGACCTCACTTCCGCGGGACGCCGGCAGATGCACCGGATAAAGAGAGGGGCTAAACGAGTTCGGTCGGTTCATTCTTCGATTTCGAGCCTGACGTGCGGCGAAAGTGTTGTATGCGGCGGGTGAGAGGGCGCCTCGCGGCGGATATGGCCGACGGCTGACGAGGCCGCGATCGCTGGCATCCGTGGGGTTTGGTCGCGTATGGGTGACTGGCCACGGTTGCGCTTGCAAACCCTGGTGAAGGGGCGAAGGGTCGGTCGTGTCGAGGGTGTCGGTTGGTCCGGTGCCTTTCAAAAACGGCATTGGGCAGTGGCCCCAGACTTCCGGTCATCACACCACCTCGCAGGTTCGTGGCATCAGTCCCGGATTCCTTTTATCCCTTGGAAGGTTGATCATGAGATCGACAACACGCATCAGTACGGCAGGCCGGGTCGGCCGGGCCGTGATCGGTTTGGGCACCGCGGCCGGGTTCGCTCTCGCGGTTCCCTCGCAGGCGTGGGCGCTCCCGCCGGGATGTACCCAAAGCGGCGCCAACTTCACTTGCACCGCCGGGATTCCCGCCGGTCAGGTGCTGGACGGCACCGCGGGGAACAACATCATCACCATCACCGGTGGGGCGGTGAACGGGACCGTGAATGGTCTTGCCGGTAACGACACGATCAGGGTGACCGGCGTCGCCGGGGCCCTGGGCGCCAACGGTTCTCCGGGTGCGGCCGGTAACGCGGGCACTCCCGCGGGTACCGCGGGTGGCAACGGCGGGGCCGGGAACGTCGGCGGGTCCGGGGTGGGGGCGACCGGTGTCATCAACGCCGGTGACGGCGCGGACAGCGTCACTGTCCTCGGTGGTGCGGGAGGCAACGGCGGGAACGGCGGCCAGGGCGGGGCGGGCTTCGCCAGCGGTGCCGGTGGCGCCGGTGGGAATGGTGGTGTCGGCGGGATCGGTGGTGCCGGTAACGCCGGGACTGTCACCGGCGGCGTCGGCAACGACACCGTCGTCCTCACCGCGGGCAGGGGCGGTAACGGCGGTCTTGGTGGACTTGGTGGTAACGGTGGTGGTGTCGCCGGGGGTGCGGGTGCCGGGGGTATCGGTGGCGCGGGTGCGGCCGGTGGTGTCGGGAACTCGGGAGCCTATAACGATGATCTCGTCGATCCCGGGCTCGACAACGTCACCGCCAACGGTGGTGCCGGTGGTACCGGCGCGGCCGGTGGTGTCGCCGGCTGCGGTCAGGGCGGTGGCGCTGGTGGTGTCGGTGGTGCCGGTGGAGCGGGTGGTGTCGGGAATTCCGGGACCATCGGTGGTGGTGCCGGTGCCGACACGGTGAAGTCCAATGGCGGGGTCGGCGGTAACGGTGGTGTCGGTGGCAAGGGCGGCAACGGGTCCGCCTCTGTTCAGCCCGGTGGCGCCGGTGGCGTCGGCGGTGCGGGTGGTGCCGGTGGGATCGGGAACTCCGGCACCCTCACCGGCGGAACCGGTGTCGACGTCATCACCGCGACCGGTGGCAAGGGCGGCAATGGTGCCGTCGGCGGTAATGGTGGCACTGGTTGCAGTGGTCCTGGTGGTCCTGGTGGCATCGGCGGTGCCGCGGGTGCCGGCGGTCTCGGGAACTCCGGGACCATCAACGACGGGGCGGACACCATCACCACCCCGTCCGGCGCCAGTGGCCTCGCTGGCGGCAACGGCGTCGCCGGAGTCAACAACGGCGGCGTCTGCACCTGCTGACCAATGATCTCGAACCGAAGGCGACATCACCGGCAACACCGGGGATGTCGCCGTCGGCAAACCTGTCCCACCGTTGTTGCCGTACGACCACCGCCACGCCTCTGTTCTCTGGCACCCGGCCGGGAGGACCCACGATGAAGATGCCGGACCGCGATCGCACTCCGATACGGTTCGCCGTGCTGACCACGGTCACCGGTGGTCTCGTTCTCGCCGGGGTTCTCGCGATGCTCCGTAGCGATGTGCTGATCGCGAAGGTGCCAGCGTGGACTCTTCTGGTCGCGGGCGTGCTGGCCGCAGCTCCACTTCTGCGGCGGGTGCTGTGGACCAGACGCACACGTCGGGCATTCATCGTGACGTCGGCCTTCAGGCAGAAGTACTGGCTGGCGGGCTTCGTGCAACGCCTGCACCGCACGCTGGACCGCGACAACATCGACCTGGTGCTGAAGGTGCCCGACCGGGATTACGACTCCGCCGCACAGGCGCATCACTTTCGAAGGATCTTGGCCACGCGCCACAGCTACCTCGGCGGGGTCATCGTCGCGACCGAAGTAGACCGTCTCCGGCCGGATCTGGTCGACTTCTGCTCCGAACTGACCTTGCCGGTGGTCTTCACCGACATCGAACCGTTCGACGACGAGAATCAATACCCAAGCAACGCCGCCTTCGTCGGCTACCTCAGTTCAGACCTCGGAACTCTCGCGGGCCGCTGGCTGGTGGCACACCTGCGCAAGGGCGACAGACAGCGAGCACACGTGCTGATCGTGGCCAGCGGGCAACATCAGGCCCGGCAAAGCCAGTGCACGGCTGTCTTGCAGGCCGAGTTGCCCGGCGTTTCGATCACCGTCAACGACACCTGCGCCTTCCATCGCGCACGCGCCTACGACGCCGTGCTGTCCCACACTCGACTGCTCGACTCGCGGCAAGATCGTCTGGATGCCGTGTTCTGCACCAACGACGAGATGGCGCTAGGCGCTGTCGACGCCCTCCGAGCGATCAACTCCTTTGTCACGACGGACACCGTGGTCATCGGCGTTGACGGAACCATCGAGGCGCGGACCCTGATCGACGCCGGCACGAGCCCCCTGCGAGCCACCGTCGTCCAGGACTCTCATCGCCTTGCCGAGAGTGTCGTCGATGTCCTGGAGAAGATGCACAAGCGCCGCAAGACAACGAAACGCACCATCCTGGACCCGGAAGTCCACGAAACAAAATAGCGGTTGCTTTCAGGGGAGTCGCTTGTTACGTCGGCCTACCGAGTGAAGACTAGTGTCGCGTGATCCTGCCTGCTTGATGTTGGGTTTTGTTCCTCGGACGGCGATCTCGCGTGATCAGACGGCGGTTACGCGTGATTGGACGGCGATCTCCGGAGATCGCCGTCTGATCACGGGTAAGACCTGCAGGATCACGCGACACTAGGTTGTCACAGGCCGATCGTGAGGCCGAGCACACCGGAGATCAACGCCAGGATCGTGTCATTCGCGTATGAGTACTCACATTCGAATATATCGCTAGTTGCCAGGAGAACGCGACGGTTCTGTCCACCGGTCCTGCTCGGGTTCGAAGAAGTTGCTGACGTTCCTCACGCGACCGACCACGCAACTACTCTTCTCGCTCAGGATCACGCCGCCGCGGATTGCGTTGTCTGCCTCGCTCTCCCCGCCGCGAAGCTGAGGAGCCGGAGCGTGACCACGTGGAACCGGTGGACGGTTGCGCTGGTGGTGCTCACCGCCGGAGCGAGGGTGGTCGTCTTGACGTCACGTTCCCCTGCGGGGCTGGACTCCGCAGCCAGAGACGGCCTGATCGCCGGACTGGTAGCTGTCGCGCTGGCGATCACCTATTAGGTACGTCGAGCACCGAAACCAGTGGACGACGGACCCGATCTCGGTGTCCGAGGCGGTCGTGATGACGAGTCCCTGACCGCCACCAGAGGACCTGCGCCGCTGTCGCACGCAGACGGCAGCACTTTGGCCCACAGTCGAACCGGCGGTAACAGGATGCGGGCCGAGCGCGACTGGGGGAGGGGATCGCTTCGATGAGGGGTGGCTGAGTATGAGGCTGGCTGTCGGAGGGGTCGGCGGTTGGCTGGTCCAAGCGTTGCCCGATATCTCCAGCAATCTGATCGCGGCGGCCATCGGGGGTGTGCTGGTCTGGTTGTCGACGACTGTGAGACGGCGCCTCAGGCTGGTCCGCGCGCGGAGGTTCTGGCGGGCGTTGGGGGGCCGTCACCCGTTGATCGTCTTGGGGGCTCATGACTTCGGGCAGCAGCGGCGGTGGGCCAGAGCCGGTGTGGTGGGCATGGGGGATATCGGGGCGCTGGTGGAAATCGAGGCCCAGCTTCGCAAGCTGGGCTTCGCTGGAAGGATCGCGGAGTCGAAGCAGTTGTCGCCGCGTGAGCTGAGTTCGGACCTGGTCCTGATTGGTGGGCCGGTGGCGAATGCTGTGACGAGGACGATGTTGGCGAAGCTGAACGGAGTGGTCTCCTTCGCTTTCGCCGAAGATCCGGAGCACGCGGCGGCTGTGGTGCGCGATGTGAGCACCGGCCGCGTGTTGGCACCGCGATACGACGAGTCAGGCTATCCGGTCAGTGACTATGCCTTGATCATCCGGACGCCGAACCCGCTGGCTCCGGATACGTCGGAGATCGTCATCGTGGCGGGGTGCTGGGAACATGGCACCGCGGCCGCCGCGGAGAAGCTCGGAGACCGGAAGTTTCTCCGCAGGATGAAGAAGATGAAGCATTTCGAGGTACTCGTCGAGACTACGGTCGTGAACGGTGCCCACTACAACGCCAAGCTCGTCGAAACCCGGCGGATCCCGGCAGGTTGACGCTCCGGGCCTCCCGAGAAATGGGCCTCCCGAGAAATTCACGGGCTCCGTAGAGCACGTCGGTGACACCTTCGGTGCGGAGTCGTCGACGCCACTTGGACATCCGTAGTATCTGGCCTCGTCTGTCGCGGTCTGGTCATCCAAACTATGGGGCCGCAGAACTCGCCCGAGCCCAGGACTTCTCGAGTGTGGTGCAATCGACACAAGCTCTGGACCGCACGATCGTCGGGTGGACGGCGAGGGCTTCACCTCCCGGGGCTGGAATCTGCCAGCCCCGGCGCTCGCGGAGAACTCACCAGGGATGCTGCTCTCGCACTATGCCTTGGCGCAGGCGACGAGGACACCGATGGTCGCGGTGGCGGCCGTGGCGTACGCGGCCGCGCTCGCCGCCGCGGCCGTGGCGGCAGCGGTGCTGAACGCACCCAGGTTGGCCGCGGCATCGTTGATCGCGGCGGGCGTCCCGGTGAGCACACCCTCGGCGAACGCCTTGGCCGCGGCGGCGGCGGCGGCCGAGTCGGCGACCTTGGCCGCGGCGACGGTGGCCGAGTTCGCGGTATCGACCGCGGCGGCGATAGCGCTGGCACAGCTTGCGGGAGGGGCGTTCGCCGGTGCCAGATCCGTAGTGGACGCAGTGGCACTGGCCGGCGCCATGGTCAGCATCGCGAGGGCACCGACAGCGAAGGACGAGGCCGCGATACGGCGAAGGTTCATATTCATCAGCGGAACTCCTGGATCAGGAATGAAGAGCGAGTCCCGGCCGACCCGGTGAAAAACCGAACCACCGGAACAAAGACGGCTGAAAGTGAACCGGCTCATACAACAAGTGGAGCACCGAACGCATATCAAATACGAAAAGGCACCCGTACGTGTCCACCTGGCGAGAGTGCTCGGCGCCGGTGTTCACCGGCCGATCTCCGTTCAGTGGCGCGACGACCTCGACGAGTTCAACTCGTCACCGAGCACGTCTTCGCGCTCGGTTCAGCAGCGTGCCGGCAGGACTCACGACTCCGTCGTGGCTGCGGTCTCACCGACGAACCGCGATGCTCCGCCTGGTCGTCAGCCACCGAAGCTGGGCGTTCGCGCTTACCGGGCTCGGCAGGTCCTGAGGTAGCTGAGGAACGAGGCTTGCAGGCCGGTCACGTGCGTTTCGCGCAGGACCGCGCTGGTGACGGCTCCGCCGCGTGAGGTGAGACGGTGCAGCAGGGTGGCTGTGTTCTTCGTGAGGTTTTGGTAGATGGCCAGGTCTCCGAGCAGCTCTCGCTCGTTGAGGGTCACGTGAAGCTTGACGGCATGCTGCCTGTCGCCCATCTCTTGGAGCTGGGTGAAGATCTGACTGTTTTCACTGGCGACGCCGGGGCTGCCCGCTCCGATGCTCTCGAAGAGCGTGCCGCCGGTGAGCCAGGTGTAGAGGCTGAAAAGGCCGCCGTAGGAGTAGCCGAAAAGGCCGTGACCGCTCGTGGCTGTGCCGTAGTCGCGTTCGATCCGCGGGTGCAGTTCCGCGGTGAGGAAGCTCAGGAACGCGTCGGCGTGGGTGTCGCGCAGTTCGGCGAGGTAGGCGTCGGATTCCTCGCGTGTCCTCGCGCCCGCTTGAACTCCCATCTCCACGGCGTCGATGAGTTCCTTGGCGATGGGCTCGCCGGGTGGCACGAGGTCTCTGTTGCGCAGCCGATCCCAGTGCTGCGCGTCTTCGCCCGCGTAGCCGACGCTGACCTGGATGTAGGGCTGGATCCGCTGCATGGGGTCCGCCTGGGTGACGATGAGCGGAGCCGTCATGCCCACGGCCCAGTTGCCGTCGAGCACATACACGGCAGGCGCTCGCGTCGTGGCGGGGTCGTAGCCCGGTGGCGTGGTGACCCAGACGCCGTAGTCGTGCCCACCGCTGGAGCGCATCTCGAAGTAGTCGGTGTCGGCGAGGCAGCCGTGCCACATGGTGCTCATCGGAGGTCCTTCACAATACGTCCGGCTTGGACGACGAGTACGGCGTTGGCGGGGTCGGCGAAGAGCTTCGGATGTTCGAGCGGGTCGCCGTTCCAGAGCGCGCGGTCTGCCCGCGTGCCGGGAGCGATGGCCCTCACCCGGCTGGCCAGGCCAAGAATCTCGTGGCCGCGATGAGTGCTTCCATCGGCGTCTCCAGCTCTGCGCGCACCATGAGTTCTTCGCCTCGACGGTCCTGAGCCGGACCGAGGAGATCGGAACCGGACTACCTGAAAACTTCTCACGAGTCTTTCCCTCCACCGTTGCGAGCCGACTGCGACCATGTGCGAGGCGGCACGGCGCCGTCGGTCTCTCTTTTCCAATGGATAAACTGTGGGAGTGATCCTGTCAAGCACGGAACGCAAGGGCGACGCACGCGAGCGGCTCCTGGCTCGGCTTCTCGACGCCTTCGACGAGGACCTTCCCGCACCGGAGGTGTCGCTGCGCGAGATCGCCGCCCGGATCGAGACCAGCCACGCCCTCCTGCGATACCACTTCGGGTCGCTCCCGGGCGTCTTGGCGGCCATGCTCAAGGCCCAGCGCGCTCGTGACAACGAGGCGCTTTTCGAGGTCGCCCGGCAGGGCACCTTCGACGACCTCGTCGTGGCGATCTGGCGGACCTACACCCGTCCGGAGCAGCTGTCGCGTGTCCGCGGCTTCTTTCACGTCGTAGGTCTGGCCGCGTACAGCCCGCAGGACTTTCGGGAGTTCATCGACTCACTCGACGACCTGACCAAGACTCTGGCCTCGCTCGCGGAACGCGGAGGGCTCGACGCCAAGGAAGCGCTGACCACGGCCTCCGTCACCATCGCCGCGATTCGTGGCCTGCTCCTCCAGGAGGTCCTGACCCCGGCGGTCGCCTCGGAGGACGCGGTCGCCTTGATTCTGCGCATGAACAAGGGCCAATCCGTTCCACGGACACATCCGGAGCCTTGAATAATTTGGGTTATCCCAGGGCGGAGTTCTTCACTGCCACCCTTCCGTAATTGGCTGGCCAACAGATGTATGCGCGGCTACCTGAGCCGGATTCGTTGTTTCGCAGAGAATTGGCGAAGAACCTCGCCGTATTACGTCGAACGCCGCGTGGCGTTCGATTATAGGCACAGTTTGCTCGCGTGACGACATGACCTCGCCTTGGCGCTTGTGGTTGCCGGCGCCACTCGTTCATGCGAACAACCCGGTCCGGAAGATCACGCTGAGAGCGCCTCAAGCCGCCATCCGGATGACCGAATCGTGCCGAAGGCAACCTGTGCGTGTGAACTCTCCTCGCTCCGGCGGTTTTACACACGGTGACTGTTAACGTGCCGAGAGAAGTCGAATCCGGAAGTGGAGGCATGCGATGAATCGTCTTGTCCACGCGGCGCTGTGCGCGGCGTCCGCGAGCGCACTGCTGGTCGCGTCGAGTCCGGCGGCCCAGGCCGCGACGGGCAACGTGGTGGTGTTCTCCACCGAGTTGGAGCGGCTGGAGACCTACGAGAATCCCGAAGGCTGCACCAAACTCGCCCCCTCCGCCCATGTGCTGGCCAACCTGACCTCCTCCAAGCTGGTCGTGCACGGAGATCCGCTCTGCCTGACCCCCGGCGTGACGGTCGACCCGGGGTATGGCTCGCACGTCCAGCCGGGCAGCGGTGCCTTCTCGATCAGCCGTTGAGCGTTTCGAGTGACGAGACCGAGAAGGGCTCAAGTGTCTGTCGACCTTGTCGTTGTTGGAGTCGGTTACGTCGGACTACCGCTGGCGGAAGCCGCCAGTGCGGCGGGGTTGTCGGTCCTCGGATACGACACCTCGCCGCTGGTGGAGGCCACCGTGGCCGCGGGCCGTTCCCATGTGCCCGACGTGTCCGCGAGCCGGTTACAAGCCATGCGGGCACGAGGCTTCACGGTGACGACCGACCCCGCGATCCTCGGCGACGCGGACACGATCGTGATCTGTGTTCCGACCGGCTTGACCGCGAACGGCGGTCCGGATCTCGCCGCGGTGCGGGCCGCGGCGGCGACGGTGTCCGAGCATCTGCGGCCCGGCACGCTGGTGGTGCTCGAGTCGACGAGCTTTCCGGGCACCACCGACGAGATCGTCCGGCCCATCCTGGAGAAGCACGGCCAGACAGCGGGCGAGGACTTCTCCCTGGCCTATTCACCCGAGCGGGTCGATCCGGGGAACCACCGGTTCGGTGTCCGCAACACGCCGAAGGTGATCAGCGGGCATACCCCGTTGTGCGCCAAGCAGTGTGCGGCGTTCTACGACCGGTTCGTCAAGAGCGTGGTGGTGGCGCGGGGCACCCGGGAAGCGGAGATGGCCAAGCTGCTGGAGAACACCTACCGCTATGTGAACATCGCCCTGGTCAACGAGATCGCGATCTTCTGCGACCGGATCGGCGTCGACGTGTGGGACGTGCTGCACTGCGCGGCGACCAAGCCCTTCGGCTTCATGCCGTTCGTGCCGGGCCCCGGCGTCGGCGGGCATTGCATCCCGGTCGACCCCAAATACCTGCTGGACAAGGCCGAGCGCGAAGGAACGCTACTCGGCGTCGTGCACGCGGCTCGGCTGGTGGACGACCAGATGCCGTCGCACGTGGTCGACCGAGTGACGCGTTTGCTCGCCGAGCACGGCAAACCCCTGCGAGGAGCGAAAGTTCTGTTGCTCGGCGTCGCCTACAAGGCCGATGTGCCCGATACGCGTGAATCCGCCGCCATCCGGATAGCCGTGCGGTTGCGCGCGCAGGGCGCCGAGCTGTCCTACCACGATCCCGTGGCCGCCGCGGTGCCCCAGCTGGGGCCACCGGCGGACGATCTCGACGCGGCGCTGCGTACCGCGGATGTCGCCGTGCTACTGGTGGCGCACGGTGCTTACGACCTCGGCCGGCTGAGTTCGACGGCCAGGCTGCTGTTCGACGTGACGGGACAGGTTCCCGGAGAGGAGGTCGTTCGTCTTTGACCGTGCCGCCCGGAGATCAAAATCCGGCGGCCGCGTACCGCAAATTCTTCTGAAATTCCGCGAAAAGGAGAGTGCACGAATGACCACTGCGGTCAAGAACGACAGGCTCAAGAAGCGTTTCGAAAAGTGGGACGTCAACGGCAACGGCAAGATCGAGAAATCCGACTTCGAGGCCGAAGCCACTCGGATCATCGGCGCGTTCGGCGAGGATTCGTCGTCACCCCAGGCTCGCGCGGTGAAGGACTCGTTCGCGACGATGTACGAGTATTTGGCGACCAAGGCGGGCGTCGGCCCGACGGGCTCGTTGAGCGAGCGTCAGTTCACCGAAGTGATCGAAGCGCAGATCTTCCAGGGAGGCGACGCGGGATTCGATCGAGTGGTCCGGCCCACCATCGCGGCGATCGTCGGATTGTGCGACACCGATGGGGACGGTGAGGTCAATCAGCGGGAGTTCGCCAAATGGCTGGACGCCATCGGCGTCGAAGCCTCGGCGGCGGCACCGGCGTTCCGCGCCATCGACGTCAATGGCAACGGCAAGCTGACCGTCGACGAACTCGTGCGCGCGGTACGCGACTACCATCTCGGCAAGATCGACGTGCCGCTGCTGGGCAAGTGACCGAGGCATAGCCCTTCGGTGGTGAGTGGCCCGTTCCGGGCCGCTCACCAC
Organism: Amycolatopsis sp. cmx-11-32; assembly: GCF_047608695.1. Taxonomy (NCBI): domain Bacteria; kingdom Bacillati; phylum Actinomycetota; class Actinomycetes; order Pseudonocardiales; family Pseudonocardiaceae; genus Amycolatopsis; species Amycolatopsis sp. cmx-11-32. The sequence continues at coordinate 19,116 of NZ_JADNQN010000008.1, forward strand.
CGGCCGCGGAACCGCACCTCCAGTTCCGGTTTCAAGCCGATCTCCTCGCCCGAAACCGGTACCGCGGCGTGAATGAGAATGTTGTAGTGGTTGGGAAAATGGCATCCGTCGAAGCCGAGCACGGTGCCGATCAGTTCGGTGCCGATCCACACTTCGTCATCTCGGTCGATCACACCGGCGCGCTCGATTTCCGCGAAGCCGAGGAAACCGACACGGTCGATCCGTGTGCCCGGGGCCGTTTCATGGTGGCTCGTCGTCACCAGCTCGTGGACCTCGCCGACGCGAACGCACCGGCTGGCGAAGGGTTCGAGGCTCATCCCCCGGTCGTCACGGCGGTGCACAAGCACTTTCACCACCACGCCGGTGATCTCTCGCTTCGGCCCGTCCTCCCGCATCGCGCTCCCTTCGGTAGCATTCGTCCACCATGGACAGTATGGTGTGGCCCGTGTCGTGCCGGGGTTCTCTCCCACGCACCGTGTTCGCGAACTCGCGGAGCAACCCCGCGTACTCGTGCCAGAGCGATCCCTTGAACTTCGGGAAGCCTGCCAGCATGTCGGCACACAGAACGGTGCCGTCTTTCAGCCGGACCTCGATGTCCTTGGTCTCCCCGGGAAACGACCAGTCGAGTTCCACGACCGCGCCGTCGAGCACTAGCGTCGCCTGCCGGTCGACCCCGTCCGCGTCCCGCTCGATCCGTACGTCACGCAGCGCCACCGGGCCCAGGAACAACTGGACGAGGTCGAGCGCGTTGGGGCCGTTGTCCGCCACGCAGCCGCCGCCGCAGCGCGCCGCGTCGAGGTACCAGCGGTCGCGGCCGACGTGCTCTTCGATCTTTTCCAGGTACCGCACGGTCAGCGACTCGATCGGTGCCCCGCCCGCGAGCTTGTCGTGCAGGGCACGCACGTTGCCGTTGTATCTCCGATGAAACGCGGTGAACAGAGCGACACCCTGTTCCGCGGCTCTGGCCACGAGATCCTCGCCGTCCTCGAGCCTGGTGGCGAGTGGCTTCTCCACGCAGACCGGCAGGCCCGCGTCCAGCACGTCCCGGCACACGGTGGCGTGCACATCGTTGGGCGCGGTCACGAGCACCGCGTCGAGGCCCCCGGCGGCGAGCAGCTCACGATGATCGCCGTAGCCCGGCACCGGGATGTCCCGCAACGCGGCAGGATCGAGATCGCAGACGGCGGCGAGTTCGATGTCCCGCGACCGCTCCACCGCGGCGAGATAGAACCGCGAAATGACCCCGAGACCCACGATACCGACCCGCATCATCCGGTCGTCCTCTCCATCGCCGCGGTCAATTCCCCGTACACCGCGTCGGGCACCGGCACACCCTGCGCACGACGTCGGGCGGCGCGCTCCCCTTCGTGCCAGCCGGGGTAGACGATAGGGGCGGCAGGATCCTGAGCCGGCCAGTCCCGCACCGCGGCGAAGAGCGCGGCCGCGTCGTCGGCGAACCCGGCGCGCAACAGGTCCGGAGCGAGCGCCAGCGCCATCACCCCGATGTCGTCGTCGCGGTCCCCGTCGGCCGACATCGCGCCGAGCGCGGCACCGGGTAGCAGCGCTCCCAGCACCTCGACCAGCAGGCCGAGCCCGAATCCTTTGTAGGCGCCCGTTTCCGGATCACTCCCCAACCAAAGCAAGCGGGCCTCACCCCGGTCGAACGCGGCGGGGTCGGTCACCGGCGAACCGTCCTCGGCGGCCAGCCAGCCCGGCGGGATCGGCTTGCCCTCCCGGGCCGCGGCACGCACCCGGCCGGTCGGTACGACCGTGGTGCTCATGTCGAGCACGAACGGATGCGCGTCACCGGCGGGACAGGCCAGCGCGAGCGGATTGGTTCCGAGCATCGCGGCGGCGCCACCCGGTGGCGGAGCTATCCGTTGCCCCCCACAGTTGGACGCGATCAGGCCGATCATGCCGTGGGTGACGGCCCGCCCGGCGTGATGGCCGGCGCAGCCGATGTGGGTGGCACCGCGCAGCGACACCATGCCGATGCCGTGCCGGGAGGCCCTGGCGCACGCCAGTTCCACGGCCTGCGAGGCCGACCACAACCCGAGCGTCCGGCGGGCGTCGGCGAAGACACACGCGCCGAGGTCGGTCCGGACGACCATGTCCGCCCGCGGGTCCGCGCGCCCTTGGTCGAGCAGGGGCAGGTACAACCGGGCCAGGTTGACCAGGCCGTGCGAGGTCACCCCGGTCAAGTCACCATGACACAGCGCGGTGGCGGCGATCGCCGCCCGATCTTCCGGAACACCGCGGCAGGCGAAGATCCTGGCGACCATGGACAGAAGCGCGCGGTAGGGCACCAGTACGGTCATGCTCCTCCGTTCCGGCTGAAGCCGACGACGATTTCACGTACGAGGTCGCTGAAGTGGTCGAGTTCCGCGACGTCGGCATATTCCCCGCTCGCGTGGGCGTTGTTCGCGCCCAAGGAGCCGGGACCGAGCACGGCCGTCCGGGTGCCCGGGACACCGGCGAGCCAGATGGCGTCGCAGGTGAAGCCGGGTTCGTCGTCCGGCCACCGCGGCACGAACTCGTCCAGCAGCGGGATGTTCTGCGCGGGCAGGGCCGGAAGGCCCCGTTTCGGCCAGTGCAGGCCGGTGATCGCCGCGGCGTCGACCGCGGTGCGGCGGAAGGGCGGTGAATCCCGGAACCGGGTGCGGAACTCGGCGATGCCGGCCCGTAGGCCGTCCTCCACCGCCGCGGTCATCTCCGACGCCGCTTCTTCGCAGTCGTAAGGCAGGTTGAGCAGCAGCTCTCCCCGGCCGTACACCCTGTTGTGCAGGTGCCCGGTGTGCAGGCCCGCCACACAGATCCGGCCGTGCGGCGCCAGGTCGTGCGCGAGGTACTGGGCGAGGAAACCCAGCAGGACCGTCGCGTTGTGCCCTCGGTGCGGCTCGTCGTCGATCGCGTCGTCGCCGTCCACCCGCAGGCACGCGGTCATCGACGCGGAGCAGCGCGGCAGGTACCGCGACCCCGTCGGTTCACAGAAGATGTTGAGCTCGCCGTGAAATCCCGCCTCCACGAGCGGCCGGGTGCCGAACGTCCCCATCGCGCCGCCCTCCTCCCCGGCGACCGCCTGGATGAGCACCCCGGTGTCCTTGCCGACCGCCGGATCCGTCGCGATCGCGGCCCGGACACCGGCCAGCAGGGCCACCGCGGGCCCTTTGGCGTCGATCGCGCCACGGCCGGTGAATCTGCGCCCGTCGAAACCCGCCGGTTCGAACGGCGCCACGGTGTCGAGGTGCACGTTGAACATCACGGCCGGAGCGGCCGGGCCGATCCGGAGCACGAGGCTCGGCTGGCAGGCGAGGAAGTCCGGCCCGGCGTCGCGGACCGCGTCCGGAACCCCAGGCCGGTCCAGCACCGACGGTGCCGGGGCGGCGAGGTGCACTGTGCCGAAGCCGATCCCGGCCGCCGCCTCGGCGTAGACGCGCATCGCGTCCCACAGACGGACTTCACCGGACGTTTCGAGTGGACCGGCCGTCGGCAGGTCGAGCAGCCGGAGCAGCAGGTCGTGGTCTTCTCCGATCACCGGACCAGCCCGGCCATCGCCCGGCCGGCCGCGACGAACGTGGATGCCGCGTCCGGCGCCAGCTCACCCGGCTCATGCGGCTTGATCGCCAGATGCGGTTCCAAGGACCACGCACCGCTGTATCCGCCGGCCCGGAGCAGTTGCACGCAGTCCGCGACCCGGGCGGCGCCCTCACCTGGGAGGGTGAAACCGCGCTCGTCGGCGTCTTTGATGTGCACGTGTTCGACATGGTCGACGATGTCGGCCAGGAGATCGAAGCCGTCATAGCCGTGGGCGACCCCGTTCCCGGTATCGAACAGCAGCTTCAGCGCCGGGCTCGCGACCTCGTCCAGCAGTTCGAGCATCCGTTCGGCGCTCGTGCCCGCCCAGCCCGAGCAATTCTCGTGCAGCAGCGTCACGCCGTGGCGCTCGGCACGGTCGGCGAGGTCGGCGATCCTCGCGATCACCCGCGAGCGCCAGTCGGGATCGGGGAGACCGTCATTGGGATACGACATGATCCGTAGGTAGGGCGTGCCCAGGACACGGGCCCGCTCGGCGAGAATGTCGAGTTCGGTGAGGTCATGATGCAGCTCGGTGGTGACCGGGCGGGCCCAGCCACCGATCCGGGACGCCAGGCAGACGACGCGCAAGCCGCTGTCCGCCAAGGCCGTCGACACGGCCGTGAACCGTTCGTCGGTGAGCTCGGCGACGGCGACTCGATCGACGGTGCGCAGTTCGATCCCCTGCCATCCGAGGGTGTCCAGTACCGAGATCTGGCCGCCGATGTCGTACGCCGCCTCGTCGGTGATTCCGGCCAGTACCGGGTCACCCAGCATATGTCGCCACCACTCCGGGTTCGGGGGTCGCGACCGGTTCCGCGCAGATGTTCTTGGCCACCGAGAGCAGTTGCACCACCTCGGTCGCGAAGGTGAATCCCAGTGTCTGCTCCCCGCCCAGCCGGAACTTGTGGTAGGCCTGGAACATCCACTCGGTCATCGCGTCGTCCCGCAACACGGTGTGTTCGGACCGGCCGTTCGCCCGCAGGGTCAGCTGGGAGTGGTGGTCATCCCCGCTCACGGCGAAGTGGCCGACCGCGCCGCCGTTCTCGAATTCGACGGTGACCCGGCGTTCACGCACCGGGGAAGTCAGATCCGACCGGATCTCGGTGTGGATACCGGTGTTGTGCCGGAGGCCGATGGTGGCCCCGCCCATCCGCGGGCCGAGGTTTCCTTCCACCTCGAGATCAGTTCCGGACGCGTGGGTGACCCGGGCGGCGCCCGCGAGCCGTAGCGCGAGCGCGACACCGTGCGGCAGTTCGACGTCGAAGGCGGTCGGATGACCGGGCATCACGAGCGAACGGCGGAATCGCGGTTTGTTCTGCACGATGTCGATCGACTTCGGAGCGCCGAACCTGCCATCGCGGATCAGTTCGACCAGCCGCCACGTGAGGGTACTGGTGAGCCACGGCTCGACGACCTCGATGTGCAGTCTGTGCTTGCGGCGCAGGCGGATGATGCGGGCGAGATCGTCGATGTCGGCGGCGAGCGGCTTCTCCACGATCACGTTGCGGAAGCCCAGCGCGGCCAGTTCGGCGAGCACCGTGAGGCGTTCGGTCGGCGGTGTGCAGACGTGCGCGACGGTGTCGGCGGGGTCGAGACCGGCGGCCGCGGCATCGAGCGTCGACGCGACCACCAGACCCGGCCGGTCGGCGATGTTCTGTCGTGGTTCACATGCCGCGATGGGCGCGTCGCCGAACAGCGGCGGAGTGCTGGTACGAAGTTTGGCCAGGACGGGGAGATGCAGTCCCGCGCCGGCTCTGCCGAGTCCCACGACGAGTGAACGCACTGATGAGCCTACCCCTCGAGTTTCGCATTCGAAATCCACGGCAAAAGTGACACCCGGGAAGATGAACTGTCAATACTTTCCCTTGAGTTCACCAGGAAGTGCGACTCTGCCGAGGTAGCCGGATTAACTGTCCTACGCTCGGGAACGGTTCCTGTCCCCCCGGAGGTGGGTACGCTGGCGGTGTCTTTCTACGACCAATCGACCACATTCGCGCAACTGTGGGCCACCACTAGGCGCCATATTCTCGACGTGCTGGAAAATGGCAAGTATTCGCATGGCCGCAAGGTGGCCGAACTCGAGGCCGCCCTCACCGCCTACACGGGTGCGCGATTCGTCATCGGGGTGAACAGCGGAACGGACGCGCTGGTCCTGCTACTGCGGGCGGCGGGACTGAGGCCGGGCGAAGAGGTGGTCGTTCCCGCGTTCTCCTTCGGGGCTTCGGCGACCTCGGTGGTGCTCGCGGGCGGACAGCCGGTCTTCACCGATATCGAACAGGACGGGTACGGGATCGACCCAGCCACAGTGGCCGGGGTGGTCGGCGAACGCACGCGGTTCATCATGCCGACGCACCTGTTCTCGCAGCTCGCGGACATCGACGGGGTCCTCGGCGAGGCTCGGCGGCTCGGCCTCACCGTGGTCGAGGACAGCGCGGAGGCCATCGGCATGCGCCGTCGCGGCACCCACGCGGGATTGTTCGGCGCCGGTGGGGTGCTGTCGTTCTTCCCGACGAAGACGCTGGGCGCGATCGGGGACGCGGGCGCTGTCGTCACCGACGACCCGGGGATCGCCGAGAACGTCGACGCGCTTCGCCATCACGGTCGGTTCGGCGCCCCGCTCGGCGACTTCCCCGCCATCTCCACCACGACGGGCCTGCCAGGGGTGAACAGCAAGATGGACGACATCCAGGCCGCGGTCCTGCTGGCGAAACTCACCAGGCTGGACAGCGACATCGCCCGCCGCGCGAGCCTGGCCGCCCGGTACGCGGAATCGCTCGCGGACGTGGCGGGCGTGCGCAAGACGCCGGTGCCGCGGCCGGACAGCGTGTTCTACGTCTATGTGGTCGAAGTCGACTCGCGGGACGACTTGGCGGCGCATTTGTCGGCGAAGGGCGTGCAGACCGAGGTCTATTACCCGACGCCGCTCCACCTGCAGCCCTGCTTCGCCGGACTCGGATATCGGGAGGGTGATTTCCCGAATGCCGAGAACGCGTGCCGCCACACCCTCGCTCTGCCGTTGTATCCGGATATGTCGACCGGCGATGTCGACCAGGTCTGTGCCTCGATCGGCGATTTCTATCACGGGCGGCGGGCATGACACTTCCGTTCTTCCCGCCGGATTTGTTCGAGGACGACCGAGCGGCACTGTTGGACATCGTCGAGCGCGTCGGTCTCGCGCCGGAGCAGAAGTTCATCCTCGGCGAGTACACGGCCCGGTTCGAGGCGGCCATCCGGGATTCGATCGGCGCCGCCGACGCGATCGCGTGCGGCAGCGGCACCTCGGCCCTTCAGCTGGTGCTGCGCGCGATGGACGTCGGCGCCGGGGACGAGGTGATCGTGCCCGCCTTCGGCTGCGCTCCGCTCGCGGCCGCACCGGCGCTGGCTGGCGCGACACCGGTCTTCGCCGATATCGACCCGTGGTCCATGGTCGTCGATCCCGGCGCGGTCGCCCGGCTGATCACCCCGCGCACCAAGGTGATCATGCCGGCGCACATGTTCTCGGTCATGGCGGACATGCCTGCCTTGCGCCGGATCGCCGACGGCGCGGGCGTACGGCTGCTGGAGGACTCGGCGGTCGCGCAGGGAGGAATGCTGGCGGGTACGCCTGCCGGGCGTTGGGGCGACGCGGGGGTCTACTCGTTCGTCCAGGTCAAGACGTTCGGTATGCCAGGTGAAGGCGGCATGGTCGTCACCGGTGACCGCGAACTCGGGTCGGCGGTGCGGATGCTGCGCAATCACGGCCAGGACGGCAAGACCCGGTTCCGGTATCACCGCATCGGTTACAACAGCCGCTTCGACGAGATCATGGCGGCGTTCCAGCTGCACCGGTTCCCGACCCTGCCGCAGCGGCTCGAACGCCGGGCCCGCATCGGCGAGTATTACACCGGACGATTCAGCGAGTTGACCGGGTGCGGCGTGCTCGCGCCGCCTCCGGCACGCGACGGGCGTTGCTACTACGTCTATTCACTGCTCAGCGAGCGCAGGGACGAACTGCGTGCGTTCCTGGCGGCACGGGACATCGGTTCGCATGTCTACTACCGGAATCCGCTGCCCCGGCAGCCTGCCTTCGCGCCCTACGCCCGGCCAGGTGACGCATGGCCGTCGGCGGAACTCGCCGCGCGGCGGGCACTCGCCATCCCGATCTACCCCCATCTAACGGATCAGCAGGTCGAACGCATCGCGGACGCGGTGTGCGAATTCGCGAAGGAGTCGTGATGCAGCAGGTCACCCGGACGCCCGCACCGAGCGAGGTCGCCGACGAGTGGCGCAGGCGTGCCGAGCGTCCCGGGCTGGCGCGTGTCATGCGTGCCTCCCAGCCGGCCGCACTCGCGGCCGAGACGACCGACCGCACCATTCGCCTGGTCACCGGCCTTCTGCGGTCCCTCGGCGAGGTCGAGGCCGCGCTGGAGATCGGATGCGGGATGGGCAGGCTCACCCCCTCGATCGCGGCGCGAGCGCGTACGGTGACCGCGATCGACCTGACCCCGCGCATGCTCGCGCTGGCCAGGGAGAAGTGCGCCCAGCTGTCCCATGTGGACTTCCGGCATGCGGCGGTCCAGCGGCTTCCCTGGAAGGACAAGCGATTCGACGTCGCCGTCTGCGTATGGGTCCTGATGCACGTGCTGGACGACGACGAGATCGCCGAAGCGTGCCGGGCGATCGCCGCGGCGGCACGTCATCTCGTTCTCGTCGAATACGAGGAGGCCGACATCCCGGTCGGGAGGTTCTCCCGGTTGCGGACCCTGGAGGACTACCTGGCCTTGCTTCCCGGCGCCCGGTTGCTGGAACGACGGGAACTGCTTTACGGCGGCGACCGGTCGTTCGTGGCGCTGATCGCCTTGGACGATCCGCGATGACGACCTTGGCCGTCACTCGCGGCAAGGCGTATTTCAGGCTCGCGAAACTGGACATCGTCGACTACTACCTCGGTGTGGCCGTGGTGTGGACGCTGCTCGCACCGATGTCGAGGTTCGATCCCGGCGTCCTCTTGGCGATCGGCGTGTTCCTGCTCGGCGAGGTCTTCGTGATCGCGGCGATGGTCGCGCTGGACGACCTCACCGGATACCGTGACGGCAGCGACATCACGAACTACTCGCCGGACGATCCCCAGCGCAAACGGTATCGCAAACCCCTGGTCGCGGGCACCCTCGGCGAGGCTCAGGTGCTGCGGTTCGCGTGGGTGACCGCGGTCATCGGGGCGGCACTCTGGCTCACGGCCATCATGCTGGCACCACACCGGCCCGCGTGGACCGTCCTGCTGATCGTGGTCACCTATTTCTTCTCGTTGCAGTACTCCTGGGGCGTGAAGCTCAGTTACCACGGCTTCCAGGAGTTCTTCATCGCGGCGCTCGGCTGGGCGCTGGTGCTGGCGCCCTACGGCCTCGCCACCGGTGAGTTCACCGGGTTCGCGCTCGCGCAGGCCTTGCTCTTCGGGCTGGGACCGCTGCTGTTCGGCGTCTACTCCAACACCAACGACGTCGACGGTGATCGTCGGGTCGGCAGACCGACGGTCGCGGCCCTGACTTCTCCGCGCGGCAACATGTTCTTCGTCATCGCCGTGTCGGCGGCCGAATTCGCGCTGATCGTCGCCGTGCCCGCGCTCGGTGGTCCCTTGTGGTTCCCCTTCGCGCTGCTTCCCACGATCGGGTCGCGGATGCGGCAGGTGTGGCTCGGGTTCGCGCTGGGCGACATCATGCGGGCACGGATGCTCGGCATCCGGATCCACCGGATCACCGTCCTGACGCTGGTCGTGGTGAACCTGGCGGTGAGCACATGACCGACGTCGACGTGGCGGTGGTGGGCGCGGGCGTCGCCGGGCTCACCACCGCGTACCGGCTGGGCGGGTCGGGGCGCGAAGTGCGAGTGTTCGAGGCGGCCGACGTGGTCGGTGGCCGGATGACGACGGTGCGCGAGGACGGCTATCTGATCGACACCTGCGCCGAGCAGCTGGCCGAGCGGGGGTATCCGGCGACGTGGCGGCTGCTGGCGGAACTGGGCATCGACGCCACCGCCGCGCCCAGAATCGGCCGCGGCATCGCGATGTGGCACGGCAGGGCCCGGCCCGGCGTCGCGCAGCCGCGAGGGTTGCTCACCGGAGCGGGGTTGTCCCTCCGGGCCCGGCTGGACGGGGCGCGGGTGATCCGGGGGAGTTTCGACACCGAACGTCCGGAGCTCTCCCGGCTCGGTGACCGCACCGTCGCGGAGTTCGCCGCGCCGCACCATCCGGATTTGCTGGACTACCTGCTGCAGCCGGTCGTTTCGGGCTTCTTCGGCTGGAATCCGGCGCGTTCGGCGGCCGCACCACTGCTCGCCCTGCTCACCTCGGTGGGCTCGCCACGAACCTGGCGGGCGTACCGCGACGGCATGGACACTTTCGCCCGTGCCCTCGCCGAGCGAGTGGACGTCCGCACCGGGTTCCGCGTCGATCAAGTCGTCGATGACGGTGGCACGGCTCGCATCATCAGCGGTACGCAGGAAATCAGTGCCAGGGCGGTCGTCCTGGCGGTACCCGCCCCGGTCGCGGCCGAGCTGTACCCGCGGCACGGATCCGAGTTCCTCGGCGCGTGCTCGTTCACCCCGGTGGTCAAGGCGCACCTGCTGCTCGACCGCCCTCTCGGTGGTCCCGACTACGCCCTGCTGGTGCCGACCGCGGAGAACGGCACCGTCTCCACGGTCATCTTCGACCATCTCAAACACCCCGGACGCGCGCCGTCCGGACGGGGCCTGGTCACGCTCATGGCCCATCCGGCCGTGCTACCGGACCTGCTGGCCGCCCCCGACGAGGAGGTGGCCGTCCGCTTGACCGACGCCGGCGAGCGTCTCGTTCCGGGCCTGCGAGCGGCGACGCGTCGCGCGATCGTCCGGCGGGTGCGGCACGCGGCACCCGAGGTGACGCCCCGCGCGCTCGCTTTGCGTGCTTCCTTCGAGGCGGGTCTCGGTGGCGGTGCCGTCGACTACGCGGGCGACTGGGTGTTCCTGAGTCCGTGCAGTGAGGCGGCGGTCCGCTCCGGGCTGCGCGCCGCGCAGCGCCTCGCCCGCCTCGCCGTGCACCCCAGTGGCCGATGAGAAGGACCCGATGAAACCACACGACATGGGAACGTTGTTCGACGAATGCGCGCACCTCCGGACGACCGTGCACCTGGACCGGCCGTTCGACCTCGCTCCCGCGCGCGGTACCACCTACACGGTCGCTCAACTGGCCGAGCTGGTACGGGACGCGGCGGGCTGGTTGCACGAAGCCGGTGTACGGCCTGGAGACCGCGTCGCCATCGTCAAACACAACCACTGGGACTACGACCTGCTGGCTTGCGCCGCGGTGCGGATCGGCGCGGTCGCGGCGAAGCTGTCCGGCCACCTTCCGGACGAGACGCTGGAAGTCCTGGTGAAGCGCCTGGATGCCGCGCTGCTGGTCACCGATCGCCGGTCGCTGCGAGCGGACCGGGTCCTGCTCATCGACGATTTCGCCGCCGCCCGGCCGCCGTCGCCCTACCGAAGGCACGACGACGAACCGTTGATTATCTGCCACACTTCGGGAACGACCGGCACCCCGAAGCTGGTGGTGCACACGACCAGGACGATCATCGACCGGCTGGCCCGGCCGGAATCGGTGCGCTGGCCCGTGCTCGGCGTCCGGCGCGACGATGTACTGGGCAACGCCAGCGCGTATGCGCATGGCCGCACGTTCTGCTGGACGGCTTCGGCGGTATGCCTCGCGCCACGCGAACTGGTGATACTGAGTGAGCACGCTTCGGCGGCCGAGGTGTTCGGGCGGCATCGGCCGACCGTCGTCGAGGCCCTTCCCTCGGCGTTCGTGCGCTGGCGCCCACTCGTGAACACCCCGGCCAACCCGTTCCGCCGGGTACGGAGGTTCGTCAGCACCTACGACGCCGTGCATCCACCGGTGATCAGGACGATGCTGCGCGCCACCGACCGCCGGCGTCCACTGTGGATGCAGGGCTGGGGGCAGACGGAGACGGGACCGCTCTCGTTCCGGTTCTTCACACGGCGTTCCGTACGCGCGACGCGTGACCTCGGCAGGCCGTTGCCCGGCCTCGCGAAGCTCCGGGTCGTCGACCCGGAGACCGCCGAGCCGGTGCCGCACGGCACGGCCGGGCTGCTGCTGGCACGTACCCGCGCCCGCTGCGTGGGCTATGTGGGTGAGCAAGACCGCTGGGAAGCCAAGGTTTCCGGACCGTGGTGGAACACCGGCGACCTCGGTGCGGTGAGCCGGACCGGTGCGGTGACGCTGCTGGACCGCGAGGTCGACACCGTTCCCGGGGTGAGCTGCCTGGCGGTGGAGGACACGGTCGAGGACCGTCTTCCCGCCATCGCCGAGTGCGTGGTGCTTTCCGCGGCGGGCCGGGAGCCGATCCCGGTCGTGGTGACCGACACCGGGCTGGATCCGGCACAGTGGCGGGCCGCGGTGCTCGGCCTGCCACCGATGGGGGAGCCGGTGGTGCTCTCGTGGGACGACGTACCGAGAACCGGGACCGGAAAGGTACGGCGTAGGGAACTGCTGGCGCGGCTCACCGGGACGGCCGACACGAACGGATCGGGAAGGTGGACGTGACAACGGCCTACGTGTTCGACAACCACAGTGGACACGCCACTGAGCAGCATCGGTGCCTCTCCGAGGCGTACGATCCGATCACTCTCGCGCGGCTGGCGCAGACCGGCGTCGGGGCCGGGTGGTCCTGTCTCGAAGTCGGTGCGGGTGGCAGCGGCGTCGCGCATTGGCTCGCCGCGAAGGTGGCACCGACCGGGTCGGTACTGGCGACCGACATCAAACCCGACCACATCGCACCCGGGCCGGGCCTGACCGTCCTGCGGCACGACGTCGTCCACGATCCGTTGCCAAGTAGGGAATTCGACCTCATCCACGCCCGGCTGGTGCTGCAGCATCTGCCCGAGCGGGAGGCCGTGCTCCGCAAGCTGGCGCGTGCCTTGAAACCGGGTGGCTGGATGCAGATCGACGAGTTCGACCTCTCCTACGGTCCGGTGCTGCTGGCGCCGGACGCACGGGCGGCGAGTCTCTACGAGGCGTTTCTGACCGCCAAGGAAAGGACGTTCAAGGCCGCGGGCGGGGACGGCACCTGGGGCCGTCGCGTGGCCGCGTCCATGGTCGCCGCGGGCCTGGTCGACGTCGACCCGGTGCCGCTGCTCTTCCCGTGGCAGGCAGGCTCGCCCGGCGTGCGGCTGCTGATCCACCACACCCGTCATCTGCGGGACCGGCTGCTCGCGGCGGGCATGACCGACGGTGACCTCGCCGAGGTGCGCGCGGTACTGGCCGATCCGCGATTCCGGGCATCGTCGTGTGTCGTGTACTCCGTGCACGGACGGTGTCCCGAATGATCACCGCACCGGACACCGTGACCGTGGCGGGCCCGGTCGGCCTTTCGCTGGCCGGTGAACTCGACGTGCAGGCCGCCTGCGGGCTCATGCACGTACACGGCCGGAGATTCGGTGCACCGACCCCGCTCGGCCTCGACTATGCGTCCCTTCTCGCGGCCGAACTCGCCGAAACGGGCCACACCGCGCTGAGCCTGGCCAGGAACCGGGGAATCCCTCTGCGTGCCGTCTCGACTTCGCTGGCACAGGCCGCTTTGCTGGCGATCTCCCAGTACCTCGCGGCGGCGACCACCGTGGACGACCACCAGGAACCGTTCCTCCCCGGCGGCCCGCCGTTTCGCTCGGCCGACGGTGTCGCGTTCGAGGTGGAGACCCTCGATCCCGCGGTGTGGCAACGATTCTGGACCGCCCTCGGCGCCGCCGAGGGGGCGATTTCGAGCGGCTGGCGGCCGTTCATGCACAGGTTCGCGACCGCGACCTGCCCACTGCCGCCGCAGTTACCGGAAGTACTCGCCACCCTGCCGATCGCCTCGCTCGAACGGGCCGCCGTCCGCACGGGCATGACGCTGGTGCGGGTGGCGGACCGGGCGCTCGACGGGTTGCCAGCCTTCGTCGTGAGCGGGAACGGACGCGGGCACCGGCCCGTCCGGCCGACTGAGCCGCTTCCGTTGTGCGGCTTGGTGGTTCTCGAATCCTGCCGCCGGGTGCAGGGGCCCATGGCAGGGCATCTGCTGCGGCTTCTCGGCGCGACGGTGCTGCGGGTCGAGCCACCGGGTGGTGACCCGCTGCGGTGGGTGCCACCGATCGCCGGTGACACCTCGTCCAGGTTTCGCGCGCTCAACCAGGGCAAGGAAGTCATCGAGCTCGACCTGAGTACCTCGGGTGGCAGGCGGCAACTGCTCGAGGTCGCCAACGGGGCCGATGTGTTCCTGCACAACTGGGCGCCGGGCAAGGCGGAGCAGTGGTCGTTGGGTGCGCATGACCTGGCGCGCGCCCGACCGGGGATCGTGTACGCCCAAGCGTCGGGCTGGGGCACCGAACTGGGACCGAAACCTCCGGTGGGCACCGATTTCGTCGTGCAGGCCCACGCGGGCGTACCGCCGTCGCTGATGACGATCGTCGACGTGTTCGGCGGCGTCGTGGCCGCACATGGGATCGTGACCGCGCTGGCCCGTGGTGCCACGCGCGTCGACTCGTCGCTCCTGTCCGCGGCTTGCCTGCTCAACGCGGGCGCTCGGCGGCGCTGCACCCGGCCGTTGACCGTCCCGGTATGCGAGGACCTCGCCGCGCTCGCCGCGGATCCCCGCTTCTCACCCGCGCTCGTCCGGGACGAGTGCGTTCTCGTCGCCTCGCCGTGGAAGTTCACCGCATGACCTGGATATCCGCGACCGGGGTGGTCCTGCGCGATCTCGTGCCCGCCGCACTGCGCCGTGAATGGGTCCGGAGTGGACACTGCCCGGACCGGGACCTGTACTCGTTGTTCCGCGACCGGGTGCGCGAGCAGCCAACTCGCCCGGCGGTGATCGACGACGAGGGAACGCTCACCTACCTGGTGCTGGACGCCGCGGTGCGGGAGCTGGCCGCCCGGCTGGAGGCCGCCGGATGCGGCCCGGCGGACATCGTCGGGGTGCGAGAGCCTGCGGGACGTGCCGCCGTGCTCGCCGAGCTGGCCGTACTCGCGGTCGGCGCCGTGGTCTTGCCGGTACCACCGGGGTCGGACGAGCTTCTCGACCGCGCGGGGGTGCGGTTCGTCATCGGGAACGGGCGGATAGCGGGTGCGGCGAAATTTCGTCGCGGGGCCGGTTCCGGTCGTCCCCATCCGGAGGCTCCAGCGCGGATCCTGGTGTCGTCCGGCTCGGAGTCGGAGCCGAAGATGGTCGCCTACTCGCACAACGCCTTCGCCGGCGGCCGGGCCAACTATCTCCGCGCCGTCCATGGCACGACCTCGGTGCCTCGTGATCTGGTCCTGGTCCAGCCGACGTCGGGCTTCGGCTCGTTCGGGGTGCCGGTGACGCTGTGCTGCCTCGGCGGCACGCTGATCGTGACGCGCTGGTTCGAGCCGGGCGCGGCGCTGCGGTCGATCAGCGAGCACCGCCCCACCCACGTGTTCGCCGTACCCACCATGTGGCGGCGCATGGTCGAGCACCCCGCCGAGGTGGACACCGGCGGGCTCGCGGCCATCGTGTCGAGCGGTGACACTCTGCCGCCGTCCACGCTCGCCGCCTGTCGCGAGCGGTTCAGCGTTCCGATGATCGACATCTACGGCTCGTCCGACGGCGTCAACTGCCATACGACGACGCCCGAGAACGGTGTCGGCGTGCCGGATCCCGCGGTCTGCGAGATTCGCATCAGCGACGGCGAGATCTGCGCACGAGGTCCGATGACCCCGCTGTGCTACGTCGCAGCACCGGAACTGGACGCGGCATACCGGCTCGACGGCGGCTGGGTGCGGTCGGGCGACAACGGCCGGTTCGACGACCTGGGCCGGTTGCAGGTGACCGGCAGGCGCAAACGGGTGGTGATCCGCGGTGGGTACACGATCAGCCCGGCCGAGGTGGAGCGCGCGATCGGTGACCATCCCGCGGTCAAGGAGGTCGCCTGTGTCCCGGTGCCGGACACCGAACTGGGCGAACGGCTCTGCGCCAGTGTGACCGTCCGGAATGGACATCCGCCGTCGCTGCCCGAACTCACCGCCTTCCTCGCCGCCCGCGGTGTCGCCACCCCCAAACTGCCGGAGTTCCTCGTCGTCCTTCCCGAACTTCCGATTGGCCGCACCGGCAAGGTCTGCTACCGCACCCTGACCCGGCTCGCGGCCCGCCGATGCGGTCAGTGAAATCTACGATCGCCGTGAGCACCGCACGAGCATCCACCGTTATCCTGCCACCGCCCTGCGGACGCGGCACAAACACCGGCACCCACAACTCGTCCGGCACCAGCCGCAACGACAACCGATCAACCACGGTCAAGGTGATCGCTCACAAGCGAGCGATCACGACGTAGGACACGCTCCAAGTCGGTCGAAGCGTTCAGCAAAGTGTTGCCAGACTAGAGGCGGTGGCCTCGCCAGTTGAACTACCCATTGTAGAAGATCTTGTTCAACCTCTGCTCGATACTGCAAACGATGCGCTGACGGGCCCCAGTGAGCAGGACAACGTATGGCTGACAGCTGTCTCTGTCGTCTGCCGGGCTAGTTGTCGTACCGCGTCATCAATGCTCGTCGTGACGTCGTTGTCGGCAGCCGATCGTGCCTGGAAGTCCTCCGCTGCCTACCGTCGGGCGGGGATGTGGGCGTTGCACCTGCCCGTATCCCGGTTCGATCAGATCTTGGTGAACAGCAGATCGCTCGGGCCGGCGGTGGCTTTGACTCCTTGTTCGGTGTAGCAGGCCAGGACGTCAGTGGTCGCCAGGACGATCACTTGACGGAAGGCGTAACCCTGGAACAGTCCACCGGTCACCGTACCCTGCTGGATGACGACGTTGTTGCCGTTGGGCCGGGCGGTAACGAAGGTGATTTGAATGGTGCTGAACCGGCCGGTGTTCCAGTTGATCCGGAAGGTGCCTGACCCGGCCCCCGGCACCAGACAGGAGAACAGGCCCCGGCCGCTGACCGTGGAGTTGCCGGTGACTGGCAGGCGGGGGTCTGGCAGCACGCCGACACAGCCACCGAAGGTGCCGGTGCCGTCGAAGGCCACGTCGCGCAGTTCGACATTGAATCCTGGGTTGAAACGGGTGGCCTGAGTGCCCACCGGGCACGCGAAGGTCAGCGGTTGCGGGTCGGCGCCGGGGAGCGCCGCGGCGCCGGCCGCCGCGGGCGTGATCCCGGTGATCGCGCCGACGGCAAGGCAGGCCGCAGCGAGCAATCTGGCAGTCAACATGGGGATGCCATGATCCTTTCGTCATCCGGTCGTCTCCGTCGAGATACGGCACGCCGGTATACGGTGTATCGGCGGCTGGCGCTCCAAGCGGCACGGAAACAAAACCCCTACCCTCCATGCCGGGAGGTCCATACGTCAATTTAAATTCGGTTCAGGACTTTCTCGTTTCGGTGGCACCAATGATCGCGAAACAATTTATCACCGGGGCGGGTGTTTCAGTCGAAACAATGCGTTCTGCCGAGCCTGTTCCGCAAGTCGACGATGCGGCGACCACACGAACGCCTGCGCCTCGCACCCGATCGGCCCCGCTCAGTCGCTACCGAGCTGAACGTGGGTTCGGCCTTCATCACCTGATCGTGCGCAGTAAGGGCTCCATGATCATGGGTATGGTTGGATGCCGTTTCCGGTCGATCTTCGGTGAGGAGTGGGCTGGGTGGGGGAGCGGCGTCCATGGGAGGTCGATGCTGGTCCGTGGGAACGGATCGAGCGGGCACCGCCACCTTCACCAACCGGACGGTGCTTCTCGAAGGAACTCCGCACGCCGTCGGGTGTGGCCGATCTGTCTACGGTTATTCCTACGCGGGGTCCAACTATCTCGACACCGCGAGTTCGACTCCGCGCTGTAACGGAGACTGGCCGATCGATGTCCCGGTCCCCGCGAACAAGCCGGGCGGTGCCGACAGCGTGTTGATCCAGTTGGCGCCCCGGCCCGGTCGTTCTTCCCGCGCGATCGCGCCTCCTGCGGTATCCCCCAAGCTCATCGACGCCGGGAGGCGAGGAGCGAACGCCAATCGTGCCCTGCTCCGGTGCCCGCCGCTGATGGCCTGACATCGGGGGGCACGATTCCGTGGGCAGGGTGAATGGTGCGGGCATCGCTGGCACCCGCCGTCATTCGGCGTGGGCCATTCGCCGAACGGTGCGTGACAGGTATTGCGAGAAGAGTCCACGCGCAGGACCGGCGACCCTGGTACGGGGTGGGTCCTGCGCGCGGCCAGGTCGGGCGGGGGTCAGGCTTTCAGTGCGGGCTCGGCGTCGTCGTCGGCCGTCTTCGGGGTGATGGCGAACCGTTTCGGTGCCTCGCGTGGTTTGATCGCGTACCCGTCGGCGACCAGCTTCTCCAGGGTGTTGTGACCGGCCGAGACCCTTGCCGATTCTGGCGGGCCGAAGCTTTCACCCGGGTGTTCGGTCAGGTACTTCTCCACCATGGCTCGCAGTCCGCCCTTGGACAGTGGTCCGGCAGCCACGTGCATTGGACGTGCCGCAACCTATTGAGGGGAAGGGCAAACGTAGCGTGGCCGCGGTCGTGCGGGTTGAGCTGGCTCGTCCGCCCGGCTCGATCCAGGGAGTCGTGAGTGGCGATTCGGCTTGAAAGTCGAACCGCCACTCACGACCACTACGTCACCTTTGCCTTACTTCTCAATGAATCGGGTCAATATGTTCTGCCTCCGCTATCGACAAGGAGGTTCGACCGCAGGTCGACACTTGCCCTGAGCCCGATCGGAAACGGATCGGGCTCTGTTGCCGCTGGAGGATCTGTTTCGCGTACGGCGGTTATGCGGGCAGGTCGTTGATCCATTCGGCGGTGATCTTAGCGCCGGGTGGGC
The DNA here is from genome assembly GCF_047608695.1 of Amycolatopsis sp. cmx-11-32. Lineage (NCBI taxonomy): Bacteria > Bacillati > Actinomycetota > Actinomycetes > Pseudonocardiales > Pseudonocardiaceae > Amycolatopsis > Amycolatopsis sp. cmx-11-32. Next base: position 37,519 of record NZ_JADNQN010000008.1, read on the forward strand.
TGGCTACCTCGTTTAGCCCGCCTTCCATGTTGACGAACACTGACGTCCCGTTGACCCTGCCGGTAGCCGGGTCGACCACGAAGCGCCGGCCGTCGGGCAGCAGCAGACCTTGGCCGCCGGGTAGGTCACCGAGGCTCCGCACGCCTGGATACGAGGCGAGCGCGCGGAACGCCGCAGCCCGGACCGCGGGCGGCGCCGGCAGTGTCGAGGCCAGCGAAATCAGCGACAGGAATGCTGCCTCTTCCCGGTCGGCCGCGGTGAACGGGCCCGCACTCGTACGCGCGGTCGAGTGTGTCAGTGCTTCGGTAATCCATGCCGTCAATGCGTCCGGGCTGGTGGGTAGGCCACGCAGTTGCTCGAGAGTCAGATCGACGCCAACCAGCGAGAACGGTTTCGCCTGGGTTAGCTCCATGGGGATGACCTGGTTGCCGGACTTCGTACCCCGGAACCACTTCTTGCCGTCGGCCTTGACCCAATATTCGTAGGTGATAGCTGGGGTCGTGACGTGGACGTGCCAGTACGTGCCCGCCCCTTCGGGTGTGTGCTCGGCCACAGTGGCAGCCGCGAGCAGAATCTCCTGGCCGGTGACCGTCTTGGCTGCCGCCGGGGCCGGTGACCCCGCCGACGGGGGGCTGCCGGCCCCGGCGGCAGGCAAAAGGACGAGCACCGCGGCGGCGGCCGCGGCCGCGGTGACCCCCGATCCGGCGACCAGCCACCCGATCCGCTTGCGGGGTGTGGAGACGCCACGCAAATGGTTCTGCAGTCGGTGCCGACTGCGGTCGATCACCTCCTGGGTCGGCTCGTCACAGACCAACGCGGTGCGCAGTACGTCCAGGTCATTCATCGTGAACCTCCGGGGAAAGGACGGTGTTGAGCTTCTTGCGGGCCCGGCTGATCCGGGAGCCGACGGTGCCTGAGGAGATGCTGAGCGCCGAGGCCACTTCCTCATAGCCGAGCTGCCCGATCGCGACGAGCAGCAGCACGTCACGTTCTCCCGGCGACAGCCGAGACAACGCCACTGCGAGTTCTGGAGCCAGTCGCCGTGCGGCCACGGAGGCGACTACTCGACTCTCGTGTCCCTCGGCGTCCGGAGTGGGAGCGATCCGAGCCAGTGCCCGATAGCGGCGCGCCTCCTGGCGGCGATGCCTGGCCACCAGGTTCGTGGCGATGCCGAACAACCAGACTCGCAGGTCACCACGTTCGGCGTCGAACGTGCTCCGCCGGTCGAACGCGACCAGAAACGTTTCGGATGCGACGTCCTCCGCGGCCTGAGCGCCCAGACGAGCGGCCACATACCGAAAGATGAGCGCGAAGTAGCGGTCGTGCACCTTGGTGAACGACTCCGGATCCCGAAGTAACTGGCTACCCAGGCCGACCCCGCTCACGTCTGCCTCAGCTGTCATGTACCCGCCTCTGTCATGGGGTCCTTCCGGTTTGGGGCCTGCTTACACCACTACTTCACCGAAGACGGGTTTCTTCTTCCCGCCGGCGAGCGTGAGTGGAAGGGTGTTCGAGGAGAAGATCAGCGGCAAGCTCGTTGACGGCGCCCGGCCCGGCCTCCAGGGCATCGCTTCCGGCGAGCCCGCTGAGCGCTGCGTCCCCAGTCGTCGCAGGGCCGCCGGTCCCCGCGGCGGCGGGGCCGGGCCTTGGGCAGATCCGAGCCCGCTTCGCCGAGCTTCCGCAGCGTCGGCTGCAATGCCTTGAGGTCGGCGACGAGGTCTTCTTTGCTCTTGTTCACCGTGTCGACGGCGACGCCGGAGAGCGTCGAAGTGGCGATCCGCACGCTGCGTGATTCCCGGGCAGAACTACCCGGTCCGATCACATCGCTGGAGTAGAGGATGTGACCCCAGTTGGCGTGGCTGAGACGGTGTGCCCCAGATTTGCTCCAGTTCGCCACGTCGATTCTCAAAGTGGGGTGAACGAAAAAACCGCCCTACCTCGGCAAATCTGTCAGGAGGGCGGTGTTTCGTCACTGTGGACCTTCAAGCAGGGCGCTGACCTGCGGTTATCGAGAAACCGCTGGTCGGTTGGAGCAGTTGTAGCCTGACTGATCGGCGATTCATCGTTGTCCTCGAGTTCTATCGCGGCGGCCTGATACTTCGGTCGCGATGCAGCATGATTGGGTGTTGTATCTGGCAAGCTCCAGTTGACTGGTCACCAGTCACGAGTGTTCAAGCCAGCATCGAACGCGCACTCCGCCTACGCCACAACTGGTTCCTCGACACCGTCGGCTAGCAACTCATCGGTAGTCGGTTCGTGGACGCCGTCGGATCCCCGTCAGGTGGACCCGACCGGGATCAGTGCCGGTGCGTCGGCCATTCGAAGACGACCCGACCGGTGACCGTCTGGTTCCTCTACGGTACTGGGGCATACGCGCCGAATCACCACAAATGGCTTGGGTTTCCGGCCCGCCTCTGCCCGGCGGTGGTCGTCGACGGGCCCCTAATCCGGCAGGCGCTAGAGTCCCAGCCTGATCAGGACTTCCTCGAGGATGTCCGGCGCCGACACGACCACGAAGCCGAGACCTCCCAGTGGGATTGCGTAGGCTGCAACCTGGATGCCTTGGCGCAGCGAGCGAATCCCTCGAAAGCCCACGAAGCCGATCGCGACTACCGTCGCGAGCAGTAGGACGCCGATGCCTGAGCGGCCGGACTGGCGGACAACGTCCGCGACCAACAGTCCGACTACCGCCGCGGTCGCCACTGTGCCGCGGATATCGGTTCGCCCGATCATACTCAACAGGAAACCGGCGAGCAGGCCGCCGGCGATCGCCAGTGTGCACCACAGCACTGTCGTTGACGCGTCAATCTGGTACGGCATGCCCGCATACTTGATGCCATAGACCAGAGCCTTGCCCCAGTAGAAAGCAAGAACGGCCGCGATCAGTGCTCCGGCCGCCCGAACCGCTGCACGCCGACGAGGTGCACCGGCGGTCACGGCGACGACCAATACGATCCAGATGGTGAAGCTGTGCGCCAGTGGCCTCAGCGGGTCGCTGTAGTAGGCGTAGGCGCCTGCGGCACCAGATGCCACACCGGCCAGGACCGCGCCGAGATCGGCGACGCGAAAATAGTCCGACCGGGGCATTCGCGTCGCATCGTCCTCAGTCTGAACCGGCACACTTACCCCCAGTTAGTGCATGAAGCGACGACTCACATCCTCCTACTAGGAGCGACGGTCGGACACTATCCGTAGTCGTTTCGGCAGTATACCGTCAGGGTCGGAACCTGAACGTGACGCGGGACGCCATACCACGTCGCGTCGGAGACCTGACAACAACGCGAGTGTGGAAGCTATCGTGAAGCGTCCCGTCGCTGCTCCGGCGAAGGTCGCGAAAGCAGGCAGACGCGGGCGCGCCGGAAGTTCGCTCTCCAGTCGTGATCGTGAACGACGAATCCCTGGGGACTCGGAGAGTAGCTGCCTGTGACTAAACAGGCGTCTGAATCGACTCTGATTCGACAGTGGTCCGCGCTGGGCGGGGCGCTAGCTTCTGTCGCGCCGGTAGGAGTAATGGATGAGTCCCTGGTGGAAGTCGGCCACCTTGTCGTACAGCGCGCGAGCCGGGGCGTCCTTCAGCGTGTTCCAGTAAACGCGAGGGAATCCGTGCGCCTCGGCGTCCCCCGCCACCCAATTGATCATCGCCGTCGCGACACCTCGCCGCCGGACTTCCGGGTCCACGTACAGGTCCGCCAGGTAGCATCTGCCCCCGGCCTTCCAGACGCTCGCGTGGAACACATAGTACGCGATGCCGACCATCTTGCCGTCGACCCACGCGGCTGTCCCCCGCGCCTGCACCCCTTCGATCACGCGTTGCCAGGCCTGTTCGTAGCTGTCGTCGCCGACCACGGTCTCGAAGTGGGCGTGGTGACCACGGGCCAGCACTTCCCAGCTGGCCCGGTCGGATTCGGTCAGGAGGCTAATCTCCACCATGGTTCCATCCTTCCCTACAGCCAGGTCGACATCGCCTCGAACCTGACGGCTGGCCGAGCCAGCGATAGCCGCCAGGCACGTACGGTGGCAGCAGAGGCTGCTCTATCTGGGGCTTAAGACTCTGACGGCATCTCGACACTTTGGGAGCCGGTGCGCGCCGCCGGGATTCCTTCCGGTACCAACCCGCCCAGACGAGCTCGCACACGGCATGCAAAGAGGTCATACCGCGTGGCCATTCGTGCGGTTGCGATTCGGATCGGCCGCTGCACGGACGACTCGCCGAAATATTCGCCGTCTCGGAACTGATCACGAGTGAGGTCGAGTTCCAAGCCGCTCGGCAAACGATTCCAATAGTGGAGCCCGTCGGGCCGCCATCGCGTCGAAAGACCTCCGACCAGAGCAAGACACCGCCAAGGAGCTCCGTTACGGCCATCGATGTGACACCACAGTGCCCAGCAGCAGGGTTAGCGGAATCCCACGAGATGGCAGGGTCACAGGTTCGCTAATCCCAGGATCGCCGGAACACGGCGTCCAGCTCCGACAAAGACCAGACAGTAGTCATCCGCACCCAAAGACCGAGTTGCTCAGCACAGAGACCCTATCGACTGAACCAACGGTACGGAAACACCCAGAGGAAGATCAAGAACCCGCCTTCCCTCATCGAGACATCGGAGAATCCACTGGTCATGCGAGATCGATATCTCGCGACATCCGGACACCCACACGAACTTAGCGGCTGAATGCCCGGTGTCCACACGGACTCCACAACATCGCCGAGCCGAGCCCGTGCAGGGGACCGAGAGCGCGTGCGCAGTCGGTTAGGCAGGCTCGACCGCGAGAGTCAGGGATGAGGTCGGTCAGGATCGGTCGATGGCGGCCAGGGTCTTCGCGCACAAGCGCAGTAGTTCGTCGGACGCGATACTGGTTTGATACAAGTCGACATACGCCGAGATACGCCGCACAGTGTGCCGTCGGACGGACCTGAGTTCGGTGCGCAACAGTGCTGCGGCTGCTCCCATGTCAGCTAGACAGGTCACGATCGGCCGCCGGGTGTGCGGTTCCGCAGTCCACGCAGCTGTCAGCACAGGCAGCGCGGTCTCGCCGTCACCCGTGATTCGCCAGAGTGCCTCGGCGATCCAGTGCTGGCGACCCGTTTCCGCTCGGTCGATCCACGCGCGCAGGCCGGGAGACAGCGCGGCCGCTGCCGACCCTACCTCGCCAATCCCGTCCAGAGCCGAGTACGCGGCCGGTGTGTCGTTGCCTAGATGCCGCGTGAAGACTGACAGGAGTGGCTCGGGATCGCCTTCGACACTCCACAAGGCACGCGCCGCCGCCACGTCGTTGTCCGGATCGTCGAGCAGCAAGCGCAGCATCGGAATCGCTTCGGCGGCCGCAGGCCCCTATCTGCCTTAGCGTGTCCAACACGTACCAGTTGGGTTGCAGACCCAGCAGCTCCGGCACGGCCGGAGCGGCCGCCGGGCCCATCGCGGACAACGCCCTGAGCAGGCCGATACGCAACGACTGGTCATCATCGGATAGTTGCTGAAGGATTATCGGCAACAGGCCGGTCGCCTCCGCGCCGAGCCCACTGATCATCCCACCGAAGCCGTCCGGTCTCCGCTCGTGCTCCAGCATCCACCCGAGCATCGGCAATACCCGTACATCGCCGGTCCGGGCCAGAGTTTTCACCGCGGGGCTCGGATCGGAGTAGCCCGGATAGACAGTGAGCCACGGCGGGGGACCGTTACGCAACCGCTGAGTCGCCTCACGAGGCGCGGCTTGCAGGCTCAGGACGAGTGCGTCGGCCGCCGGCTCGGCGACCTCACGAGGTGTACAGGCTGAGCTGGCTGGTGAGGGAGCGTGCCACTGGGCGTGAGTGGCATGTCGAGACAAGTGACGGGGCATGGGAGGTCGGCGGACACGATGCTCGTCCAGAATAACGTCTCCGTCGAGATCCAGCGGCGAAGCTTCCGCGGATTGTGGTGGCCCTGCGGATCTCGATCGCACACTGATGGGCCACTGAACGGGGATCGAACGACGGTCAGGGCCGAACACTCGGTCGGCGAAGAACTTTGCGACAGCGTCCTGCGGGCGTTTTCTCGAAGGTAGAGAGCGTTCTCGTGGTCGGTGGTTCCGTCCGAGCGGCCACGGTTGTTGTTACCGGTTCTCTCACCGCCACCAGTACGGGCACGGCCAAGGGCAGGTGCGGGGCGAGCCGGAGCAGCCATTCGGCTACCTTCCTCGCCTGGTCGATCGCGTCGGCAGCGCGTCATGGCCTCCGCAGGTCTATGCGAATCGTCACGGATGGGCACCTTGAGCGACGTCGAGTCGATCTCGGCGAAGGACGAGCGTGACCAGCAGCTCTGTGTCGGGCCGCCAGCGCCCGGCTGGTCGTGGCGGGCCACATCCCGACCAGCTACTGGTCGACGGGCCGGGCCGCACGGCGAGGGAGGTATCGCCCACCGCTGACCCGAAGTGGCCAGGCGCACGTCGCGACTTGTTTAATGCTCGTCCGGTGGGGAATTCGGCGATGGTACGACAGGTCGCCCCAGCCCCGGCGACGCAAGCTTCGGGGAAGGACGTCCATGGCCATCTCTTCAGTGGCGCCGCCGAGCGAAGCAGTCGCTCATGCAAGGTCTCGCGACGTCGTCCGTCATTTTGCGCACCTCCTCCGTCGTAAAGGCCTACTCGAACGCCGATACGGCTACTACGCGGCGAAGATCTGTCTTCGCGCGGCAAGATCATGAAGTCGCCGACCGCGCCGCTGAGAGAACTCGTAAGCGCTTGGGCCTCTTTGGCACAGGCGGCTTCGCAGCTGCCCGCCTCGCTCACCCGGGACCTCTGGTCGAGCTCGATCCTCGAGTCGGCTGCCGGGCACCAATTCGTCGGCATCGCCCAAGGAATGTTCAGATCGGGACGATCCGCGAGCGATCGTAAGCCTGACGGTGGCATGACCGTCCGCATCGGACGGCGACCGGTCGGACTCGACGCTCGATCGCTCGCCGCGGCCTTCCCGGAGGCCGACGGGAGTTTGGTGGTCCTTCTGCACGGACTGGTCGAGACCGAACGAGGCTGGTTTCGCGGTTCCAAGCCTGGGGGTGACTTCGGGGCGCGCTTGGCAGGCGACCTCGGTGGCAGTCCGGTTTACGTGCGGTACAACTCGGGCCGCCACGTCTCGGAGAACGGTGATGAACTGGTCGCCTTGCTTTCCCGGCTGGTGGCCGCGTGGCCAGTACCCGTCACCGAGATCATTCTCGTCGGGCATTCCATGGGCGGCCTCGTGGCACGAAGCGCCCTGTACCGTGCGCAGGAACTAGATGCGCCATGGCTTTCCCTCGTGACAAGGCTGGTGTGCCTGGGCACACCACACGGTGGCGCGCCACTGGAACGGGGCGTCGCCCAGCTCGCGACACTGTTGGGCGAGACGCCTTTGGCGACTCCGCTGACCAAGTTGTTCGCTCTGCGCAGCGATGGCATTCAAGACCTCGCGCACGGCTATGTCCATCACCGGCAATGGGCCGAGGATCCAGACCTGCCCGGTGAAGCTTCGCCCTTGCCTTCCAGCGGTATCCACCGGCTCTTCGTCTCCGCCACGGTGTCACGGACAGAGGGAAGCGTGTGGGGCCGGTTGATCGGCGATCTCCTGGTGAGTCCGGTCGCGGCCGACGAGCTGACCGAGGACGCCGATATCGTCTGGCTCGGCGGGCTGAACCATTTCGCTTTACTCCACGACGATGTCGTCTACCGCACGCTTCTCGATTGGCTACGCGAGGACAAGACGACCGCCTCGCCTGCCGGAACCAGTCTCACCGGGGGGCCGGGCTGAGGCCTGTTCTTCTCGCGACACGCGGTGACACCCCGCCGGACGTGGGTCAGGCCTCAGGTCTGTCGCACCCGCAACCGATTCCACGATCATCGTGATCGCAGTCTTCGTCGTGGGGGTGGCGGGCTTTTCATCCTGCGGGCGCTCGACCTGTTCTGATCGCACCGGCCGACCCGTCCGCTGAGCGGTGTCACCGAAGTATCTCCCTGTATTTCCTCGATCACGACGAAATAGCTCACTCATCTCGGTGTGAGAGGCCGCACCAGGGGTACTCGACACCATGTTCGCCCGATTCCGGGTTGGAGAAGGCCGGCCCGGAACGACATCCAGGTGTGCGGCTCGTCCATTTTCACGTGTATCGAAAGGAAGCACCATGACTGCATCGGCTACCAAAGTCCGGCGAAGTCCACGTCAGCTTTTCGCGATGGCCGTAGGTGCGGTCTTCCTGCTCGTCGGCGTTTTGGGATTCATTCCCGGCGTCACCACGAATTACGATCAATTGACGGGTGCAGGCCACGAATCCGGGGCCCTGTTGCTGGGTATGTTCCAGGTTTCGATCCTGCACAACATCGTCCATCTGGCGTTCGGGATCGCGGGGATTCTGCTGTCGCGGACCGTCAAGGGAGCGAAATCCTTCCTGATCGTCGGTGGAGTGATCTACCTCGTGCTCTGGCTGTACGGGCTGTTGATCGATCACGGTTCGGCGGCGAACTTCGTCCCGCTGAACAGTGCCGACAACTGGCTGCACCTTGGGCTCGGTCTCGGAATGATCGTTTTGGGTGTCGTGCCCGTCTCGGGAGCGAAAGCACCCATCGCCGACTCCCGCTGACACCTTTTCATCCGTTGGAGGCTACTTGTGTTCCGTCATACCAAACTGTTGCAGTTCGAAGCCAAGCCGGAAAAGCCCGACGCCCTGTACGCCCGGAAGCTGCAGGAGCTGATCGGTGGTGCGTACGGTGAGATGACCGTGACCATGCAGTACTTGTTCCAGGGTTGGAATTGCCGGATCGAAGGTAAGTACAAAGATTTGATCATGGATACGGCGACCGAGGAGATCGGGCATGTCGAAATGCTCGCCACGATGGTCGCCCGGTTGCTGGAAGGCGCGCCCGCGACGGCGACCGCCGAGGCGGCGAAGGATCCGGTGACGGCGGCGATCCTTGGCGGGATGGATCCGCAGCAGGCGATCATCGCGGGCGGTGGTGCACTCCCGGCCGACAGTCAGGGTTATCCGTGGAACGGCCGGTACATCGTGGCGAGCGGGAATCTGCTGGCCGATTTCCGGGCGAACGCCGCTGCCGAGGCGCAGGGGCGACTGCAGACGGCCCGGTTGTACAACATGACCGACGATCCCGGCGTGAAGGCGATGCTGCAGTTCAATCTCGCCCGCGACACGGTGCACCAGAAGCAGTGGCTGGCGGCCATCGAAGAACTCGAAGCCGACGGCCTCGGGGGTGCGATCGTCCCGGACGCCTTACTCGACGAGGAGAACCAGGAGCACAACAACACCGTCTGGCGTCTTTCCGACGGCACAGACGGCGCCGAGGGCAACTGGAGCTTCCGCGGAGAGGAGATCGAGTACCTGGTCGACCCCGAACCGCTCGGCGGCCCCGGCACCGCTCCTAAGCCCGATCCTGCACTGTACGGGACGTATTCGACGATTCAGGACGCCGTCGGAACGGCCAAGGGCAAGGCCGATTCGGCCAAGAACCAGGCCGTGGCGGAGATGAAGGGTTCCAAGAGCTAGAAATAGGACTGATCCCAGAGGGCTCTTCGAGCACCGATCACGAATTACGCTCTCAGCCGCTGACGAGAAAAATTCGTCAGCGGCTGGGACCGTGACAACGCGCGCCAGGGGTACGGCCTGCCGATCTCCGCGCGGACGCCGCGACCGGTGTACGCGGATCACCACATCGGTTCGGTTCGTGGCCCGACGGTGCTCGGCTTGGCCGTGTCGACGGCGGGGATCGCGCTGGCCCCCGGCGTCGTCGCGGTTCGCGTACCGCCTCTGGTGACACCGTCAACGCGGAGCCTGTGCCGATCCGAAGGGCCGAGCGCTGCCGTGTACCCCAATCAAGTACCTCGCGGACCTCGATCGTCAAACTCGCCCATCTGGCTGACGTCCGCGGTCCGGGTTGTGACCGGTCAAGGCGCGATGGGGCCTGCTACCTGCGACAACGACCCTCGAGATTAAGTCTGCGTGGAGTTCGAGGCCGGCCAGGGACAGAGGGTCCACAGGCACAGCGCGTCATCGCCACCTGACGTCTACCCGACCGAAGACAGTCGAGACCGGGGTTCGCTTGATGCTGTCGTATCGGTTGTTCGTCAGCGAGACCACCCTCGGCTCGTTGAACCTCCACTCACGCGCCCACAACGCCTTCGGTGACCAAGCCGACGACGACGGCGGGCTGTTCGCGACCCACGCGGCGATCGCGCTCATCGGTGCCAAGACCAAAGCCCGATTGCATATCGCGGAGGAGCACCGCGATGCACCCTCGGGCAACAGAGCTGCGGCAGGTCGCCGAAGGGCTCGCCGCGAAGTCTGACCTGACACTTAACGAATTCTTAAGGGCTCAGGAGGGCGAAGCGGCTGGAACGGCGAACGTCCCACCTCGCAGAATTCGGCCGTAAGCACGGAGACAGTCGCTGGCCACTCGATCCCAAGAGTACCGTGCTCGGACCCGATCCACCCCGGCCAGCCCGAAGGCTTCCCTTAGCGACGCGTCCTTGATCAGCCGGCCGAGGGCGCTCGCCAGCTCCCTCGGCTTGCGGGGTGGTACGAGCAGACCGGTCGTACCGTCGATGACGGTGTCGGTCAGGCCGCCGACAGCTGCCGCCACGACCGGGACTTCGCACGCCATCGCTTCCAGCGGAACGATCCCGAACGATTCGTACCACGGCGTGCAGACGACGGCGTCGGCCGACCGCAGAAGGGCAGGCATTTTCTCCCGGGAGACCGCGCCCGGAAAGGACACGCGATCGCCGACCCCGGCGTACGCGGCGGTCGCCCTCAGCCGCCGGACTTCAGGGGAATGCGCGAACGCACCGGACTCCGGGCCGCCCGCGATGACCAGTTCCGTCTCGGGCAAGGCCGCAAGCGCGAAGATGGCGGTGTCGAATCCTTTGCGCGGAACGAGCTTCCCGGCGCAGACGACCCTGTGTCGAGCTCTACGAGGTGCGACGTCTCCAGCCGGGGTGAACATCGAGAGGTCTACTCCGCACGGGATCACCGCGGCGCGCGAACGCGGCAACCCCATCCGGACGAGTTCGAACACCTCCTTCGAACTGGTCGCGATCACTTGGTCGACTTGCTTCGCGATGATCCGTTCGAGCCGGACACGGTCCGCCGGGCTCGTGTCATGCGGGCCCTGATGATGCCGTTCCACCGCTCCGAGAGCGTGAAAGGTCTGAGTCACCGGGATGTCGAGATCCTTCGCCGCGAGCACCGAAGCGAGGCCCGACATCCAAAAATGCGCGTGGGCGACATCCGGCCGATCCTTGGCCCAGCGAGAACGGAGGATCCGGCCGAACTCCCCCATGAACGGCAGCAAATCGTCTTTCGAAAGTCTCTTCGCTGGTCCTGCCGGGACGTGGACGACTCGGTAACCGTCCGGCACTTGAACCATCGCAGGGACGCGACGGCTCTCTCGGCGCGTGTAGACGGTCACTTCATGCCCTTGCCTGACCAACGCGGCGGAAAGCGCGGCGACGTGGATGCTCTGGCTTCCGGCGTCGGCTCCGGCGGCGAGCGGGCTGGCGTGTTCGGAAATCATCGCGATCCTCATGCGGTCACCTCGGTCAGCAGGGCGTCTCAACGGTGGAGGAGCGTGTCTCGACCGACGCGCACCCGCGTACAGCCGTTTCGCTCGAATACCCGGTGAAGCGGCGCTCAATCGTTCGGGCCCCGAGACGGGCGGCAAGGGAGCCGCGGGCTATTTGCAGGGGTCATGGCCCCAATTCATCAGCGAGTAACGCCATCGTGTCTCCCGCACGTCGCCCGACGGGCGTTGCGCGAGATGCCGGTGGACGTAGCCCACGACCTTGCGCATGTGCTCCTCGTCTTCCGCCGTACGGTCGGCCTGCTTCTCACGCAACAGATCGACGATCCGGCGGCCTGATTCGTGTCCGATGGATTCCCCGTCACCGCTGTGCTGACCGGCACCCTTGGACTCCTCGGTATCGAGCCATTTTTCCAGTTCGGAAGCGGTCATGTTGACCGCTTCCTCGAACTCGGAGCGAACGTCATCGGAGGTGGTCATCGTGGGGTCCTCAAGATCGGGAACGAGCGTCCAACCGGGACAGTCGCGCTGACCGGCTGTTACCCGGTTACCCGCTTGTCGTCGGCGCAAACCGATTCGTAAACGATTCGATGCCGGAAAATTCCTGGTCCGGGCCGCTCAACCGGCCACCACGTCCTTCAGTTCGGCAGGCCGTGACGGCGCGTCGTGTTCGCCCAGGGTTTTCGCGACGTGACCGAGAAGTTCCTCGGGTGGGTCAGCGGCAAAGCCGAATTTCTGCAGACCGAGGTCTTGGGGTCGGTAGAGCAGAATGATCTTGGCGGGTTCGCCGTCGCGTCCGGCTCGGTCGAGCTACTGGTAGTAGGGCGTCGTGCGTACGAATCGCACGTAGGGTTCGTCGATGCGCATGCCTACCCCGGCAGCATCGCCCGAAACGACGAGGGAGACACCGGGTGCCGAGGAGCAGCCTTGACGTTACTCCATCCGGGTGGTCGCGACTTTTCGATGTGTTTCGACCCGGGCCACGGGTATGCGGGAGAACACTGCCCGAGCAGGGAGATCCCGTGCCGAACCGCATGATCATCAGCCGCGACAGCACCGCCATCGAGTGCGAGGTTTGCGGCTACGCCGCTGTTCGCGTGGCGCGACTCGTCGCCGACAATGGCGTTGAGGTGGCGAAGACCCTCGTGTGCACCTCCTGCCACCGTCACCGCGCCGCGGCGGACAGATAAGCCCCTCGCGGGTGACCGGAACGAAGGATTCGTACGAAGATGAACGGATGGTCATCGTCTTCACGAAGTGATGGACGCCGAGCCGGGCACGCCGCGGGCGGGGCCGGAGGCGGCTGGGATCCGGAAAAACTGTATGCCGCTACCCTGGCGACGTGTCTGCATCAGGCAACTTTTCTCCTCTTTCCTTGGCTACTGGTGCTGAATCTCGGGCTCCGGATAGTCACCACGCTTACGCTCGATCGCGGTCGTGATCACGCCCAAAGCGATCATCCCGATCCCCAGACCGAAGTGCAGCCAGTTGTCGGCGGAGTTCAGCGGAAGGAAGTTCGCGGCGCTGTGCTCGGATGTGCCCAGGCCGTAGACGCTCAGGAGGAGGTAGATGCCTCCACCCACCATCAGGAACACGCGGGAGCCCGAGCGCGATTTGGCCGCCACCAGGATCCCGACGACGCCGAAGATCAAATGAACCACGTTGTGCAGAATCGAAACGGCGAAGACGCCGAACAATCTCGCGTCCGAGTGTGCACCGGCGAACCGCATTTCGCCGTAGTCGGTGGTGATACCGGGGATGAAGCCGGCCAACCCGACCAGCAGGAATATCGCGCCGACAACGGTAGCGGCTCGTTGGGGTGGATACCGCCGCTCGGCGCCCTCGGTTTGAGTCATACGAGCCGACTACCCGGCTTCGTGGCCGGGAAACATCTTAGGGACGGCCGCTCGGCAGGATCCGAAGTCGCGCTGAAATTCTTTTTGTTTGCGCCGAAACCGCCCGGGTAGCCCTGACTGAGATGAGCCGGTGAGAAGTACCGGATCATCTCGGATCACTCCGAAGTTCTTCTCGTGCAGGAGGTTCATATGTCACAGGGACCGGATGGACAGGCGCCACCGGCACACGGCACCGACTCGCCGTCGACATCGCAGAGAGCGAAAGACGAGGCGAAAGAAGTCGCCGGAACGGTGGCCGAACGAGGCGACTCAGTGGTCAAAACCGCTGTGGCGGAAGCGAAGCACGTCGCCGAACACAGTCAGCACGAGGCCCGCGATCTCCTGCGGGAGGGCAGGGGTCAGTTGGAGGAGCAGGCCCGCAACGGCCAGCGGCAAGCGGCACAGAGCCTGCACGGCCTGGCTGGGCAACTCGACCGGATGGCCGAGCGGGCGGAATCTCCCGGTGTCGCGACGGATCTCGCCCGGCAGGCGTCCGGGCACGTCGACGCGGTGGCGCACTGGCTGGACGAACGCGAGCCGGGACAGCTGGTCGATGAAGTTCGTCGGTTCGCCCGTCGGCGCCCCGGCACGTTCTTGGTGGGCGCCGCGATCGCGGGTGCCATCGTGGGCAGGCTGACTCGCGCCGCCGTCGCCGGTGAGCCGAAGGAATCCGGCTCTCGGACAGAAACCGCTCAGCACCCGGGCCAAGCCTCCGCGAGTCCGGCACCGGGCGCTCCGTCGCTGCCTTCCGAACCGTCGCCGGTCACCCCCGCACAGCCCGCCATCGCCGAAGGTGCGTTACCGAACGCCGCGGCCGGCCCGGCGGGTTTTTCCGCCCCGCAACCGCCGGCACCCGTGCCCCCGATCGGAGCCCGAACTTCCGCTTCCGGTGAGATGCCGTGATGCCACAGGTTCCGGGCGGCACGCCTGCCACAGAACAGCACGCCGACGTCTCGGACACGTCCGTCGGTGAGCTCATGACCAACGTGATGAAGGACCTCTCCACCCTGGTCCGTCAGGAGGTCGAACTCGCGAAGGCCGAGATGAAGGCTGAGGCGGGCAAGGCGGCCAAAGGGGCAGGAATGCTCGGTGGCGCCGGATTCGCCGGTTACATGGTCCTTCTCTTCCTGTCGCTGGCACTGTGGTGGGGCCTCGCCAACGTCATGGACCAGGGTTGGGCGGCGCTCATCGTGGCCGCGGTATGGACCGTCATCGGTGTTGTGCTCTACACCACCGGGCGCAGCGCGATCCGCCGGGTTTCTCCGAAACCCGAACAGACCATCGACACACTCCAGCAGGTTCCCGCGGCAGTGAAGGGTGAGCGACCATGACCGAGCCGGACAGGATCCGCGGGGAAATCGAGCGGACACAACGCACTTTGGGCACTGATGTGGATGCCTTGACGGAGAAGGTCACCCCCGGCCGTATCGTCGAACGCCGAGTCGGCAAGGTCCGGAACGCGGTGACCCGTGCGAAGGACAGGGTGATGGGCACAGGCGCCGAACAGGCTTCGAAAGTGGGCGACAAGGCTGGTTCCGTCGCCTCCACGGCCCGGGACGGCGCCGGTTCGGTCGCGTCCGAGGCCGCGGACCGGGTGAGTTCGGCCGCGGAGTCGATCGGCGAAGCCCCCGCGGCCATTCGCCGCGGTACCCAAGGTAATCCGCTGGCCGCGGGAGTGATCGCCTTCGGCGCGGGGTGGCTGATCTCGTCGCTGCTGCCCGCCAGCGATCCCGAACGCCGACTGGTCGATCAGGCGACGGATCTCGCACGAGAACACGTCCAGCCGGTGGCCCAACATGTCGCCGAGGAAGTGAAGGACAACCTGCGTGAGCCGGTGAAGCAGGCGGTCGAGTCGGTCAAGTCCGAAGCCGCCGATTCCGCGTCCACGGTGACCGACGAAGCACACGCCGCCACCGATGAAGTCACCGAACGCGCGCAAGAGGCCAAGCAAAACGTGCAGTCTTCGAGTCACGGTTAACGAGCCGCAGCCTCGGCCCGCCGAGTCGATCGGAGGGCCGGGGCGATCCGGACCATACCGCCCGCGGAAGGTGCGGGGGTACCGGACACGTGTACAGGATCACCGATCCCACCCTCGGCCAGGAACCCCCACTCACACAGGGGTGTCTCACACCACGGAGGCGGGTAAACAGGGAACACGATGGCACTTTGACGAGCGACGGATGGCCATCTCGCGTTCTGCCTGTCGACTTGCAGCGGACCGAAGCGGTGCGGCCGGGTGTTGTCACGGTGTAGAAAAGCGACATGCGTCAGGAGCGCTCGACCAGCACCTCCAGCCATCTGTGCCGCCTGTACCGGCTGGCACCTGGGCTGGGAATCCGAAGGTAAGCGGTTTGCAGCACATCACCCGCCGGCGGCGTCTGATCGCGCTGCACATCGCGACAGTCGTGCTGTGCAGGTTGAGCGTTGCCGTCCTGTAGGGACGCCGAGTTCTCCGACGGTCTGGTCGGGTAGCCCTGCGTAATCGGAGCGGCCGGAGCGCTGTTTGTGTCCGGCTTTGCAAGACGACTGTCCAAGCGGTTCGGGCAGCTGCGGGTCCCAGTGGTGCGACAACGTGCGTCGGGCCCACGTTCGTCGCGCGGTGATGCCGGGTCGAAGGCCGTTGGAGCTGATCCGACAAGCGGAAGACCACGGGCGTGAGAAGACCGGGTCCGCCCTCGCAGCGCAGTGTTGCGCCATCGGGGCTTCTCTGCCGTATGTTGGCCCGGGCCGGACATTGCCGCTGGACAACTGGTAGGCATGTGCTTATGATCAGCACGTGCCTATTGAAACGTTTCGTGCCGAAATACGGTCAGTGTCCATCAAGGCAACGCCAGGAGTCGTCCTTGACCTGGTGTCCGATCCGCGCAATCTGCCTCTGTGGGCTCCGGGCGCCGCGTCCGCTGTGCGTCCTGATGACGGAGCGTGGCTGGTCGAGAGTGGTGGAACCGAGACACGCATGGTCGTGCGCGTCTCGCGGGAGCATGGGACCGTCGACCTGTTGATCGCCGAGGACCCTCCTCAAGGAGTGTTCACGCGTGTCCTGCCCAGCGGGGAGGGCGCCGAGTACCAGTTCACCCTTCTGTTCCCAGAGAGGACGCCGGAGGAGACCGTCGCGCGGCAGATGACCATTGTCGAAACAGAGCTGCGGGCGGTGCGCACACTGTGTGAAGAACGACGTGGCAACAAGCAGTAGTTCAGGCCCGCTGTGGCTCACCCGCGCGACTGAATAAAGTCCATCGATGTCGCGTTTCGGGATCGCCGTAGACGGAGGAAGCTCAGGGCCGAACTGGACTGGGCTTTCCGATCGTGCGGTCCCGCCTTCACTGATGGGACCAGGGAGCAAGAAGATCGGCACGGAATGCACTCGCGGCCGGTTCGGTGTGTCAGCGAAATCGCGCTAGGCAGAATATTACGGAGTTTATTCCATGTCCGGCCTCGACGCTGGAGCAGGGCCCTCGAGTGCGATGCAGCTGCTACGTGCCAGCCTGCCGCTGCGGGCTCTGTTCTCAGCACGAGTGATCTCTTATACTGGGGATTCGCTCAGCCTTGTCACGTTGATGCTTCATGTGGCAAATTCCACCGGCCAGGGTCTGGCGGTGGCTTTGCTGCTACTGGTCGGCGATTTCGTGCCCTCACTGTTCGGCCCGCTCGCCGGAGCGATCAGTGATCGGTTCGACCTGCGTAGAGTAATGATTACTTGCGAGGTCGTGCAGGGAGTGCTGATTTTGCTTATCGCACTGACACTGCCGCCACTACCCTTTCTGCTGGTGCTGGTAGGTGTCCGTGCCGTCGCCTCGCAGGTTTTTCAACCCGCCTCCCGGGCAGCCATTCCAACCATGGTGGGCGGTCGGGACCTGGAGACCGCGAACTCGGCTGTCGGCTTCGGCTCCAACTGCGCCGAAGCCTTCGGTCCTCTTATCGCCGCCGCCATGCTGCCCCTCCTCGGTATCCGCGGCGTATTGGTGGTGGATGCGGCGTCGTTCTTGTTGTCCGCCGCGATACTGACTGCCACCAAGCCAATGTGTCCTGAGCCGGATCCAGACAACCTGACGTTGCTGGCTCAGGCGAGAGTCGGTCTCGGCTACATTTCGCGCACCCCTGTTGTGCGGATCCTGTCCCTGGGTTTCTGTGCGGTGGTAGCCTTCAATGGGATCGACGATGTGGCACTGGTGCTGTTGGCCAAAGAAGAGCTGAAGTCAGGCGATGCCTCCGTGGGCCTGCTGTTAGGGGCAGTCGGGATAGGCCTCCTGGTCGGGTACGCGTTGTTGAGCCGGTTCAGTAATAAGGTCGCGATGCCTATGCTTCTGATCGCCGGGTTCTTCGTGAGCAGTGCGGGCAATCTCCTGACGGGTCTGGCCTGGTCGGTGACCGCCGCGTTCGCCGTGCAGGCCACGAGAGGGCTCGGCCTTGCCGGCATGGACGTGGCCTCCTCGACGATCCTGCAGCGAATCGTGCCGTCGAAGATGCTGGGAAGAGTGTTCGGTAATCTGTACGGTGCGATCGGAGTGGCCGCCGCATTATCCTATATCGGCGGCGGCTTGTTGCTCGACCTCACCGACGCTCGAGTCACTCTTGTGATTGCAGGCGCCAGTGGAACGGTGTGCACAGTGTTAGTGGCACTAATGCTACCAAGAGCCATGCGCAAACATCGCTGACCGGTGTTCGAAAATCGCGGCGACAAAATTGGATTCACCCCTTGATAAGGGGAATTGTCTTCCATATGTGATGACGGGTGATGTTCCACTGCGGACGGCGTGGGGCACGATGTCGGGCTCATCGCATGACGCAAGTGCTCGATCACCGTGTAAGGCACCTGGCAGTTCATTCGCTGCCAGGTGCCTTCGGGTTCGATCTGCGAGGTGAGAAGCCGGTGAAGATCACGTTGCTAGCGTTACCATGGCCAGTTCTAACTTGGATCGCAGGTTTGTGATTCGGATTGTTGTGATTGATGAACAACCTCGATCGGCGAATCAATGAGTGGGAAGTTCGAGAACCTTCTCGACCAGTGCGGAGTTGCAATACTCGACGACCTCGACGATGCGATTGTTTGCCAGGCGGAAGATAAAACAGTATGTCTGATCGTAAGGCTTTCCATGCTTCGTGGTGGCATGGCCGCGTGCTTGCACGATCACTCGATCCTCGGCCGCGATGATCATGTCGGCTTCGCTACGGTAATTGTCGGAGAACTGCGCCATCAGCGGTCGGAGCAACTTGTGCACCACCTCCGATTTCGGTTCCCAAACGCCGCCCCACGACCAATCACCAGGAAAGACCCATCGGCACTCGTCGGCCATGGCATCGGTCAGAGCGCGAGCGTTTCCCGCTGCCAACTGGTCGAACACCGTTACGAGGAGTTTCCTGTTGTTCTCTGTGCTCATGAGCCTGACGCTACGCAGGCGCCAGTCGAGCGACAAGTGACATCTGTGCATATCTGATATGATTGTCTCGCATGAGTGACTTCACGATTCTGGGTTTACGGGTGGTTCGGGCGGCGGTACGATATGGTTCGTTTTCGACGGCGGCCGAGAACTTGGGATATACCCAATCTGCTGTTTCCCGGCAGATAGCTTTGATGGAGAAAGCAGCCGGTGTTGCTCTATTTGATCGGCAGGCTCGTGGCGTCCGACCAACGGATGCAGGACGAATTGTCGCGCAACATGCGGACACCATGCTCAATGAGCTGAGCGTAACTGAACAATTGCTGCGCGAACTGGGCTCCCGGTCCGTTCGCCGATTACGAGTCGGTGCCTACTCCACCGCGATGGCGGCTCTGGTGCCGGCTGCCATCAACGAGTATGCAACCCGCGAGCCGCTGACTCGCATCACGCTACGAGAAGGGCTCTCGGCAGCACTGCTGGCGTCACTGGTAAGTGGGCGGCTCGACATGGCCATAATTACAGAACCTCACCGTCAACCAGCGGGAATCGACTTCACTCCGATAATCGAGGACCAGTTGTATGTGGCCATGCCTGTCACTCATCGGCTTGCCGGCAGGCGTAGCGTCACTGGCGAGGAGTTGCGCGAAGAACGATGGATTTCCGGAGCCGCCCACCCGGTCGAAGGGCTGCTCGGTATCTGGAATCAATCAGACAAGCAGCTCAACATAGACTTTGTCGTCCGTGATTGGGTCTCCAAGTTTGGCCTGGTGACGGCGGGATTAGGGCTGGCTGTCGTCCCTGGTCTGATGGTTTCAGCCTTACCCGAAGGCGTCGTAGTCGCCCAGATCGGGGAACCAAGCGCGAAACGTGTCACTTTTGCCGCTACGTCGGCGACCGCAGAGGGAGAAGAGCGTTGTCGCGCATTCCTGATCACGCTACGTGAGTCAGCGGCCGAAGTAGGGCTAGGAGCAGCTCGACGACTGCGGCACACTCGTTATCCTAGGAGGTAGCATGCTCTGTCATGGAGGCCACTGGAGTGACGAGTACGACGAACTGCGGGTCGAAGCGATACGGCGAAAACATGCTTCTGGAAACAGGTGGAACCTACGCGGTCTTGAACTCCCGGAACTTTCATGGCAGCAAAGTATGAATCCAGATCAAGGTGGTCTCTGTCGACCCCGGCTGATCCGGTGAGATTGTCTCGTTCGAAACGGAAGTAAGAAAGCATGGGTGTAGCGAGTGCACACGAGTTGCTGACATCGGATGTTCAGGCAAACCGTGTCCGGAGTGGCTGATCCGTGCGAAGCTGGGGATGGGGTACAAATGAACCACTGGAATGCACCGACAGTGCACCAGCTGAGAACCTTTTTCGTCTTGGCCGAGGAGTTACACTTCGGTCGCGCAGCTGCACGGCTGTTCATGAGCCAGCCAGCGCTGAGTCGGCAGTTCACCGTGTTGGAACAACGTCTCGGAATCCAACTTCTCGACCGAAACCAACGGTCCGTCAAGCTGACAGCGGCAGGCAAGGTCGCCCTCCCCAAGGTCGCGGCAGTCCTCGCGGCGACGGAGGAACTCCACCGAGTCGCAATCGATTACTCCCAAACGGCGACAATGAACCTGGTCGTGGGAACGATTGGTGCCGAGGCGGCCATGGAACATACCCGCGTCGTGTTGGCCGAAGTGGTACGGCAGCATCCGGACATGCGCATCGAGGTCCGGCTGCTCAGCGCTACAGAACATTTTCAAAGTCTTTACACGGGGGACGTGGACGTGGTCTTCTGTCGCCCGCCTGCGCCCGAGCAGATCCAGACTCATCATCTCGCGACCGAACCTCGCGTCGTGTGTGTGCCGGCGGAAGACCCGCTCGCCTCCAAAAAGAAGGTATCTCTCGCAGAACTCCGAGGGCGAGTGATGATCGACTACCCGCCCGAATGCCCACAGGTATGGAGGAAGTTCTGGGCAGTGGACCCACGTCCGGACGGTACCCCGGTCCAGTACGGGCCAGTCGTGAGAGATGTCGAGTCACTGCTGGCCACGGTAGCGCAGGGCAGAGCCATCGCGTTCCAGCCCGCGGCGGCCAGAGATTTCTTTCCACGCCCGGGCATCGCGTTTCTCGACGTCACCGGAATAGATCCGTGCACTTCGGCACTAGCCTGGCATGCCGAGGGTGGTCAACGCCCCGCTGTCAAGGCCATCCGGCTAGCTGCCGAGAAGCTGTTCCCTTCCCGCACCTGACAGTCGCGACGCCCGCGGTTGCTCTGAGCGTCGGCCACCGCAGCGGATGAACCAGCCGCCCGGTTGCGCATCTTGCCGACGAGTGCCGGGCGCCGTGAAGACGGGTCCTTCCCATCGGTGGAAGAATTCGAACATTTGACCAATGATCTTGGTCACCGGAAGCGCTAGAACGCAAACAGTTCGGTCATGCTCATTGTGAAAAATCAATAACATTTTGTATATAACACGTGTTCAGGGCTCTGTTCGCTGCGATTTCCGATTTGCGTCAGGTCGTGAACCCGTGACACGCGCCTGTGTTGCTCATGGCGTCCTCTCATTTTCAAGATATAGCGCACAGGGGGGCTTGTGGCAAGCCCTGGTCGGTGCCGCAGAATAACCGGCAAGATCCAGATCCCAAAAAGTTGGAGTGAGTAATGAGCCCTGTCTCCGCCGGTCGATCCGCGACAGGCCAGGATGTGCCACCCGAAGTCGATGTCGTCATTGTGGGCGCCGGCCCGGTCGGTCTGATGCTGGCCGGTGAATTGCGACTGGCCGGTGTCCGACCGTTGGTTCTGGAGCGGCAGGCACAGCTCCGCGAAATCCCGAAAGCCAACGGGCTCGGCGGGCAAATCTTGGAGCTTCTTCGTTACAGGGGTTTGCTGGAGAAGTTCGAAGAGGCCTGTACCGCGCCGAGTCATCCTGCCCCTCGCTACCCGTTCGGCGAAGTACATGTGGACTTCTCGCCTCTGCCCGAACCACCGCTGCGAGGCCTTACCCTTCCTCAGCCAGAACTCGAGCGTCTTCTGGACGAGCGGGCTCGCGAATTGGGTGCGGTCGTTCGCCGCGGACACGAGGTGGTCGATCTCACGCAGGACGGCACTACAGTGACCGCCGAAGTGAACGGACCTGACGGACGCTACCAAGTGACCTCTCGATACTTGGTTGGTTGTGACGGGGGGCGCAGCAGGATTCGTGAACTGGCCGGCATCGCGTTCCCAGGGGCGACCTATCCCGAGGTCAACCGGCTCGGGCAAATCACGTTGCCTGATTCATTGGCAGGACCCGGCGCCGGCGAAGCCCTTGACTTGCCCGGGCGCGGCACGATCAAGGCCGGCTTCACGCGCACAGAGCGAGGCGTCTTCGGATACGGGGCACTCACTCCAGAGGTTCTGCTCGTGTCCACCACCGAGAATGAGGACGCCGAGACTGACGACAACGTACCGATGACACTGGCCGAGTTCCAGGACAGTGTCCGCCGTGTCCTCGGCGTAGAGCTGCCGCTGAAAGAGACGATCCGGCTTTCGCGCTACCACTTTCAGGCGCGCCAGGCCGAACGATATCGCAGCGGCCGAATTCTGCTGGCCGGAGACGCGGCGCACCTCTTCCCCGCTACGGGTGTGGGCCTGAACACCGGCATGCTGGACGCGGTCAACCTCGCGTGGAAGCTGGCGGCGGACATCAACGCCTGGGCACCACCGGGACTGGTGGACACCTATCACGGCGAACGCCAGATGGCCGGCATGAGGACTATGCTCCACACGCAGGCTCAAGTGGCTCTTCGACGCGGCCAGGACGCGGCGGCCGACGCACTGCGGACGCTCTTCCTGGAACTCTTCGCTGATGAGCAACCACTACGCCGTATCGGAGGACTGCTCGCCGGTACAGACATTCGTTATCCCTTGCACGTCTATGATCACCACGCGCTGACCGGGACCTTCGTTCCCGACTTCACGCTCCAAACCGAACACGGCACTACCACGAGCGTCGCGGAGCTGATGCAGACCGCGCAACCCATCCTGCTCGATCTCGCCGATCGGCCGGAGCTACGCGAGGCCGCACGAGAGTGGGACGCCCGTGTCATCATCCAGACCGCAAAGACCCGTGACCGGCCCGCCGATGCCTTGCTGATCCGGCCAGATGCCCATATCGCGTGGACCGCGGCCATCGACGAACCGACGAACACAGCCGTGCTTGCGTTGCGAAAAGCCCTTACTGCCTGGTTCGGCACACCACGGGGGGCCCGAACGGAAGCCCCGGTCAGCGAAGCGCCGCAGAGTAAGGCTTCGACGTATGGCGAGAGTGACGTAACCCTATGAAGCCTTGAACTTCAGCGTCATGTCATCTCGGCGGCGCGAGGGCGGCGGCGTCAAGGTGTGCCAGAGCCGAGCAGCCGACACTGCCGGTTAGTACGCTGGCAGGCATGGCTCCTTTATAGGTGAATGACCCGTGACGATATCCGATAGCGCATCGTAAGGTGAGCACATCGCATCGCGGAATCATTGCCTTTCCCGCGGTGCTGGACAAGGCTGAATCCTGCGGACGTGCTTGGATCGAGCGGTCGCTCTTCCGGCAATTCACGTGGCCACGGCCGCCAGAACGAAAGGTTCCCGCGCGGTGCCCCGGCGGCAAGCCTGATTGAAGCGCTCTACGTGGCTGGTGTTGTCGCCGAGGAACAGGCTTGGCGTGCGGGGAGGCGCTCGCCGTCTCCTGCTTGCATCGCTACCACTTGGCGAGAATGGCGAGATGATCGTCAGTCTGGGCACGAACCAAGAAGTAGCTAAAACAGAAAGGGAGCAGATGTCGATTTTCAAGAAAAGTCTCGGGGTTGCGGTGATCACATTGGCCACAATGGCCGGAACCGTGACCGCGGCGGACGCTGCCACGGGATACGACCGTTGTCCGGCGGGGCATATGTGCCTGTTCGCGGGAGATGACGGCCAAGGCGCTATGGCGTTCTTCCAGGTCGGTTCACCGGACTTGTCAGCGCAGAACTTCGATGATCGTACCAGGAGTTGGAACAACAGGAACTCGGGTTCATTCTGTATGTATGTCAACAAGTACTATGACAACAGTGCGGGTGCGGGTACGTTTCAACCGGGCACCAAGGGAAATGTCGCCGAATTCAACCGGTATAGCTCGCTTCGCCGTTGCTGAAGGAAACTCACCCTGCTGTCGCCCTGTTCGATCAGATCGATGGCACGGTTGAGCCCTACGTTCGACGCGATGTCCGAGTCGTACAGAACATCGGCTGGACGTTCGGCGACACCCGCGAGGCCGGGCCGGAGCTGGCCACCCCGCTGGATTTCGTGGCGGCAGGAAAGCTGTCCCCGGAGGTCGCCTAGCCCGGCTTGTGGGAACGCTTCATCGAGGCCGCCTGAGCACTGCTGGACCCGGCGCATCGCCGCCAAGGTGGTGCTGGACGTGGAACCGGGGACCGACTGACACCGGCCCGCCACCCTGTCGACTCCCCGCTGCGGTGTGGCTTTCAGCCGGCGGAACCGAGGGTGACCGGGTCTCGACCGAGCGGAGCGAGTGGGCGTTGCTGTGAAGCGATGATTTCACCCAGCCTGGTCGGCAGCGCGGGAACGCTGCCGACCAGGCCCGGCTTCTACCGGATTACAACGTCCACCGCACGGCTCTGGAGTTGCCCTGCGATGTCAGGGCGCTTCCCGCGGCGAAGGTTTTCGCGGCGATGGAGACCGCGTGGCTGCTGGTGCCGCCGGGGAGAGCTCCGAGGGGGGTGACGGCGCCGCCGGCGTCCCATGTGACGGCATGTGCCTGGCTTCCGCTGAACGAGGCGCCCGAGCTATTACCACTGGCGTCTACGCCCCATGCGTAGCTCGCGGAATCACCGGGCAGGACTCCGAGGTCGGTGACCGCCCCGGTGGCGCTCCAGCGGACGGCGTGAGTTTGGCCGTTCACCGTGGTGGAGTTGCCGACGACGACGCCGTCGTCGTTGATGCCCCAGGCCACGGTTGTCGATCCGCCGAGGCCGGGGAGTTCGGTGGCGGTCCCGTTCACGGTCCATCGGACAGCTCTGCTCTGAGCTGCCAGTGTGGATACGCCGACGACCACACCGTGATTATTGACACGGCGGGCTTCGCTGGCACTATCTCCTGGAAGCGTCCCTAGGTCGGTTACGCCGCCGGTGGCGCCCCAGCGCACCGCGTGCCGCTGGCCGGCACTGGTCGTCGCGTAACCGCTGGCAGCGCCGCTGTCGTTGATTCCATAGGCGTAACTGCTTGTTCCGCCGATGCCGGACAGGGCGGTGACGACACCGGATGCAGACCAGCGGACGGCACGCGGATTGACTTGTGAATCGAGCGACGCGCCGGCGGCCGTCCCAGCGGTATTGACGGCCCAGCCGTAACTGCTCGAATCACCGGGCAGCGCTGCAAGGGCGGTCGCCGTGCCGTTGGTCGACCACCGGACAGCACGAACACGGCCGTTCGTGTGCGAAGCGCCGACGACCACACCTTGCGAGTTCACACTCTGACCCTCGCTCCACGAGTCTCCTGGCAACGTGCCCAGGTCTGTGATCGCAGCGAGCGCCGGAGACGCAGGCTCCGGCGCGGCGGCGGCGGTTCCGCCCCACAGAGCGATCGCGGCTGTCGTTAGACCTACGACGCCGACTCTTCCCCAGAACTTCGACATGGTTTCCTTCCAACGATGAGAGTTCTGTTCACTTGCCGATCATCAGCACGGTTTTGATCAGATCGCATTCTCCTTGGGTTGATTTTCTCGGCTGACCGCGTCAAGGCGCGACACTGCCGAGGACTGTTGGTCCTCGGTGTGCAGGCAGACGACACAAGTGCATTTCCACCCAGCTCCTCCCGCGTACCCACAAGCATCGACCACGCCGGTGACCTCCGGAGTGTTGGCGACGCTCGCACCCGGCGGCACATAGGTCACGTAACAGTTCACCGGGTCTCCGGGACAACCGCTTCCGGTGAGCATCAGCTGGTCAGGCCATTTCGCGTTGGTGATTTCGCCATGGTGTTTGCCGGTATCGGTGTTGCGCCAGAGCTTGACGTGACGGCCTTGCGTCTCTATTTCCTGCACGAGGGTATAGCCGGCGGCGGCCGCCGAGTGCGCATCCGAAGCGAACCAGGTTGACACCAGTGTCATGATTCCTGTTACCACACTGACAATGAGCCTTCGGTTTCTTGTTAACCGTTGCATAGAGTACGTCCTTCGTCGAAGGAGTCTCAGGTCGCAAACCCAGCGCCCCGAGTGAATGCTCCGGCCTGAAGCCGGAAACTTCACTGTAACCACGTGAATTGGGCGGGACCAGATGCTCGGTGATGCGAAAAAAGATGATGCGATACCTCTTTGGTTGTTGCGGCTGCCATCGTCGTTGGCTGGCCATCTCCGCGGATACGAAGCTGCTTCCCGGTATCTCGGGCGTTTTATGAATTTTCAACGGAACTATGATGGGAAATACGAAGCAGGTTGTCATCACGGTCGGCGGTCACGACGGCGTCGTTGAAGATTGCTCTCGTGGACAGGCCGGTCACCCTGGATGAGGGTGCCGGACAGGCATGGGTCAGCACAGCGAGGGCGCGTCGGGGCGGGAGGCGTCGAGAAGGCTGCCCAGATACCTCTGAAGGGTGCTGTCATTCGGGACAGGTGAGGGCCTGCCGACCCGCTGTTGGACCATCAGGCTCGGCCGCCGCACACGATTCCAACGACGACGCGAACTGGCCCTCCGTCTTCGCCGGAAGTAGCCCAGTTCTGTGGCAGCGTCGCGGCGGTGCCTTGATCTACCGTAGCGGCGAGAAGTGTCGGCCGCATGGCGAGTCGTGTTGCCCTGTGGGCGTTGTGCGGGAATCATCAGGAGATGACTGCTGTGAAGATCCCGCGTCCCGTCGCCGGTGATGTCGTAGACCTGATTTTGGATGATCACCGGTTGTTCGAGCAGCTCCTACGTGATCTGCGGGACGCGACTGCGGACCGTGGTGCTGCCCGGGCTGCGCTGTCGGCGGCGTTGATCGCGCACGGTGAGGCTGAGGAGGACGAGGTCTACCCGGCGCTGCGACGTAAGGACGCGATCGACAAGCACGAGCAGGAACATGGTGAGGAAGAGCACGCCGAGGGCAACCGGGCACTGCTGGACTTGCTGGAATGTAAGGGGACCGATACGCAGAAGTTCGACGACGCGGTCGAGAAGCTCGCCGAGGCGCTGATGCATCACATCGGCGAGGAAGAGCAGACGATTCTCAACCCGGCACGCACCGACGTGAGTGAGAAGGTGCGGCAGGATCTGGGAACGACCTGGGCCACACGCCGCAACGCGTTGCTCGACCAGGACTGCGGTTCCCTCGACTTCGTCAAGAAGGTCGTGGCCCAAGCCGAGAAGAAGGGTCTGTTGTCAGCTGAGGGCGAGAAGGGCTAGGCCGCCGATCGCCGGACACCACAGCACCTGTTCGACCACGTGAAGGCCAGCGGTCGAGGACGAGTTGGTCCGGTCCAGCGCCGCCGCGGCACTCGGGCGGACTACCCACGTGAAGACGCTCCGCTGCTGCCCCGAGGCCCTGCGCGACCCCAGGCCACGCGTCCGGGCCAACGGCGACTGCTCTGGGCCGAACCGCCCCCAGACAGCCTGCGCTCCCTCCTCGCCGACAGTCCGGACGACCCCCACCCGGCCGTCCGGTCAGCCGCCGCCGTGGCACAAGCGGCCTGATCTCGCCCTCGCGAGGAAATGCCACGGATTTGAGACTGATCATGGGTGACAAAGCCGTGAGACAGCCGAGAACGCCCGGGCTACCCAAGATCGACATATCGCGAACGGTGAGGCCCTATGACCACGGCGGCGGCCATTTCTTGGTGGGTTCGAACGAGAGGCCTGTTCGTGTGTCTTCGGGACGCGGGCATTCCAGTAGCTGGGACGTTTCGGAAATCGCGGCGTCGTGGGCGACCTGCCCGCCGAGCCAGGCGATTGCCAGGTCGATGTGCTGACTGCGGGGTGCGCGACGTTGTGCAGTGTCATGGTCGCGGTGCGGGCGTTCGAAATCAACTGATTGGTTGATGCCAAGCTGCGTCTGGATGGCCACTGTGGACTGCATGAGGCGATATCTGGGGGCCCTGTTCGTTGTCCTGGGACTCGTGGTTGGAACAGCACCTGCGGTGGCGGCGCCGGGCGGTGTGGTGCGAATCGAGTCCGGGTCGGTGCGGGGTGAGGTGACCGGTGGTCTCCGGATTCATCGAGGTGTGCCCTACGCGGCCCCGCCGGTCGGTGAGTTGCGCTGGCACGCGCCGGTCGCACCGGGGCGGTGGGATGGTGTGCGTGACGCGACCCGACCGGCCGATCGCTGTCCGCAAGCCGCGTTGCCCAACAGGCCGGCCAGTAACACCGAGGACTGCCTGTACCTGAATGTGGTGGCGAAGAAGCGCGTGTGGAGGGCGCCGGTGCTGGTGTGGGTGCACGGCGGTGGACTGGTGTCCGGTGCCGGTGGCGATTACGATCCGTCCCGGCTCGCGGAACGTGGCGATCTGGTCGTCGTGACGGTGAACTACCGGCTGGGGAACCTCGGGTTCCTGGGGTTCCCCGGTCTCGCCGATGGTGGTGCGTTCGGCCTCGAAGATCAGCAGGCCGCGTTGCGGTGGGTCAAGCGCAACATCGCCGCCTTCGGTGGCGACCCGGGGAACGTGACGGTCGCGGGTGAGTCGGGCGGCGCCCATTCGGTCTGTGGCCTGCTCGCGTCCCCAGGGTCGGCCGGGCTGTTTCAGCGAGCCATCGGACAGAGCACACCGTGCGTATCGGATGCCTTCGCCGGCGCGGGTGTCCGACCGTTGCTCGACGTGCCGTACTTCGTGCCGCCGGAGTGGCAGCAGGGACATGGGCAGAACCTGGCGACCCGATTCGGCTGTACGACACTGGACTGCCTCAGGCAGGTGTCGGTGGCGGATCTGCTGGCCGCGCCGGTCCTGCCCCTGCCGGCCTATGGCAACGCCGTGCTTCCGGAGGATCCCGCAGTCGCCGTGCCCGCCGGACGTTTTCAGCACGTGCCGTTCTTGACCGGCGTCACCAGGGACGAAGGAACCCTGTTTTCGCCCTCGATGTTCCCAGGGCTCACCGAGGCGGGTTACCGCAAGGCGTTGGACACCCATTTCGGTGACAAGGCCGCGGCGGTGGCCGCCGAGTACCCCGTCGCCGCGCACGGCACGGCGGCACAGGCCATCGGTGCGGTCATGAGTGATCTGGACTGGGCCTGGGCCCAGCAGGCGAGTGAACGACGGTTCTCGGCAACGGTGCCGGTCTACGCCTATGAATTCCTGGACCGCACGGCACCGCCGATTCTCGAGTTCCCGGTGGGTGTCCAGCCGCTGGCCGGACACGCGTCCGAGCTGAAGTACCTGTTCGAGTTTCCGTATGACGATCGCCCGTTGACGGCGGCTCAACGAAGACTGGGGGACCGGATGATCGACTACTGGTCACGGTTCGCTTCGGCAGGCGACCCGAACAGGCACGGGCTCCCGCCGTGGCATCCCGTGACCGCGGCCACTCACTACGTACAGGGTCTGGACTTGTCCAGGATCGGCAAGGTCGACCGGGCGAAACTGCATAACTTCGAATTGTGGGACCGGCTCGTGGCGCGGAACTACAGCGTCACCGTCGCGCCCTCCCAGGTACTCCACGCGACGGCGGCCGGCCCGTGCACCCCGGGGTCGGGGTCGGCGAGCAGCTTCGCGTACAACTCGACAGGATCGCCGTCGAGCCCGGCGATCGGCGCCGTGAATTTCTCCCACAGGTCCGGGAAGACGTGCGCCGCGCCGCGCCGGTAGTACCAGTCCACTTCGGATGAACGCAGCGTGAAGACTCCGCGCAGCACCAGCTCCGGGTACTTCTCGGCGTACGCCAACGCCAGCGTCGACACCCAGGACCCACCGAACACCTGTCACCGCGAGATGCCCGGCGACTCCCGCAGGTGTTCGATGTCGTCGACGAGATGCCAGGTCGTGTTCAACGAAAGATCGCCCGACGCCGAAGCGTGCGGCAGCGACCGCCCGCACCCACGCTGGTCGAACAGGACGATCCGATAGGCGGACGGGTCGAACAGCCGACGGTGAGCAGCCGCCGCCGGGGCCGCCGTGCAGGAACACCGCCGGCTTGCCGTCGGGGTTTCCGCATTCTTCCCAGTACACGAGGTTGCCGTCACCGGTGTCCAGGTGGCCAGAGGCGTGGGGCTCGATCTCCGGATACATGAACCTATCGTCGGACACATGGCGCAGTTCTCGGAAGAGACGTCGACCACGGAGGCGTTCGCCCGGAGCCCGAACCCGACCACTACCGGCCCGCCGCCGGCTCGCCTGTCCATGGGCGCGCCGCGCGGTCATCGTACGCAAGCTCCCGCGACTTCAAGACACCAGCTCGCGCACCATCGTCGACTGTGACTGAGCGCCCGAGTTCGTCAGTCGAGCACGAGAGTTGACCGCTGCCGCTGGCCCGATGACGAACGGCTCGACGATGCACGCTCTGCGGTACGAGAGTGCGTTGGACGCGTTATTTGAGGGCAGGGGTGGCGTCGGATGAGGGGGTGTATGAAAACAGGGACACTCGACGTCCCTGTTTCCACACACCCTTCCGGATCCGGTGGTCACTGGGACTGTCGTGCGGGACTGTGTGGATTTTCAGTCATCAAACGCCCCGAAGTCCGCACGGTGAGGGACCGGACAACGGCGCTGCGCTCGAACACGCCACCTTCGCCTGACTCGCGGTTGTATTCGACCTCTTGAATTCTGTGCAAGGGCGGGACATCCGGTGTCAGCGGAGCCGGTAGGCGTGGATGATGCTCTGGGTCGTGGTGTTCCCGTCGGCGTCGGCGGCTTTCGCACGCAGGGAGACGGATCCGGTCGCTGGGTGGCTGAGTTCGGCGTTGTACCGGCCGTCCTGCCCGCTCACCTTCGCGGGCTGCCAGTTGACGCCGCCGTCGTAGGACGCTTCGACCTGCAGGCCGGTGATCGCGGCGGGACCGTCCTGCCGGGACACGGTCACCGGGACGGTGAAGGTGCCGCCGCCCGGGGCGGTGTTGGCCAGATCCACTGCCGGGGTGTAACGCACCTCCAGCAGCGGCAGCGCTCGGGTCGGTCCCTGGACGTGCCCGCTGCGGAAGGTCCATTCGGCGGAGACCTTGGTGGACAACGGCGCCCAGGGTTCGTCGCGCTCCGCCTCGGTGGTCAGCCGGTAACCGGCCTCCTCGGTAGGCGCCACGAACACCGCGCGCCCGGGGGTCGCCTGACTACCGAAAAGCTTGCCTTCACGGTAGAGCGCGGTGGTGCCGCGGTCACCGGGCGCGTCCAGGTCCGCGGTTGCGGTGTGCCCGGCACCGTCGGAAAACAACGGGATGCTGATGTTGATCTCCTGCGCGGTGCGTGCAGCCCAGGGACTGTCGGCCGGATAGGCGCGCTTGCCACGGAAGCCGGGGCCGGTGACCGCGCCGTTCCAGGCCAGCCGGTAGCTTTTGCCCGCCGCGAAGAGTTCCTCACCGCGCAGGTCACCGCCGACGCTCGGAGTTTGGCTCACCAGGATGTTGAGGAAGGCCCACGTGCCCGGGGTGTAGTACTCCTGGCGTTCCGCCTGCACCAGCCCCGGTGTTCCATAGCCCAGCCGGGACATTCCCAGGCGCACCCCTGCCACCCGGTGGATCGCGTGCACCTGGGACGGGGACTCCGCCGAGTAGCCGTGAAACGCCATGGTCACCGCCGCGAGTTCGGACTTGCGCACCGAGTGCTCGAGTTGTGCCGGGACCCGCCCGGTGGCCGGAAAGGACAGTTCGTAGGCGTCCCGGATTTCCGGGCGGGCGATCATGGCCGCGGTGCCGTCACCGGTCCGGGCCAGCGCGGCGAACCGCTCGGCGTTCGCGCCGGCGATCTGGACAGTCGGCAGTGCCAGTGCCCCGGCGGCCTTGGAGCCAGTGAGTTTGCTGGACAGTTCCGCGGCGGCCGCCGCGGCCGCGATTCGGCTGCCCGGCTGCCCGGCAAGCTCCGTGCCCTGGCGCGCCGCGCCGGTAGTGGACAGCCATGCGGCCACCATCGCGCCACCATGGTCGCGCACCGTGGTGACTCGCTCGGCCAGTGTCTCCGGGGTGGTGTCCCAGGGCAGTTCGAGTACCACCAGCCGGTCGCGCACCTCGACTCCGGCCAAGTCTTGCGGGCGACCCGCGCCGCCGAACGCCAGTGCGGGCGTCCGCGACCCCACCGGCAGGGGTGCGCCGATCGTCGCGGTGAGGACCGGGAAGCGCTTCGGCTGTTCGCCGAACAGTTCCAGCCGTGGTTGTTCCAGGCGGTGGCTGGCGCCGAAGTAGAAGGCGGCCGACGAGGTGCCCGGCAGGGTGCCGGCGAACATCTCCTGGAAACGCTGATCGAACGGGAACACCATCGACTGCGTCTGGTCGGCGCCCAGGCGCACTCCCATCTCGACCGCCGAACTGCCCCCGGTCACCTCCGGCTGGTCGACGTTCGCGGTGACCTTCGCGGCCTGGCGGGTGTCCAGGGTGACGGTGGTGTTGCGCGTCAGGTTGAGCTCCGGGTGGGCCATCGCGGCCATCGAGGGGTCCAGCCCGGGGCGCGGGGTGATCAGGCTGCCCACCAGCGCGTAACGGTCAGCGGGCAGCCGCAGGGTGCTCCCGGCGGGCACGTCGCTTTCACGGCCGCCCCCGCTGAGGCTGATCACGTCGAACGTCGCGCGAGAGTTCGCGGTCGCCACGGCGCCGTTGCGGTCGATCATGCGCAGCGTCAGCTGGTAGACCGGTGCCGCCACCGCCTGTACGCCCGATACCGCCAGCAGCCCCGACACCAGCGCCGTACTCAGTAGAGCAGTTCGCCGGAAATGCTTGCTCGCTCGATTCATCAATTGCCTCTCGCTCGATGAGTGGACCATGTACCTCGTATCCGCTCGCGGGCGAATACGAGTTCACGCGGTCTCGGCACCTCGAGTTCTCGCCACCGGCCGCGGGTCCTGGGGCTGATCACCCCGACACCCTCATCACCCACCACGAACTCGCTTACCGGCGGACCGTCGAGAGCCAGATGACGTCCGCTATTCAGCAGATCGGGAAGTTCCGCGAACCCGGAACCGAGTCGTCGCATGCCAACCAGCGCCTGTTTTGGTGCCAACCATCATCTGTCGTTCGAGGCGATCACCAGGTCGCACACGTCCGCGATGCCAACTATCACCTGTCGTCAGTGCAAGCTGCCAGGAAGTGTTCGGCACCGAATATCCCTCGACCGAACTGAGGTTCGATAGAATGCATACTGCGGGTTGTGCCTGCTCAGCCCGTGCCCAGCTCGTCGGACGACGGCTATCCATTCCGTCCGCCGCGCGGCATGCGCGGTGTCTCCACGGTCACCCCCTCGACATCACGGGTCGCAATCAGAGCTGGAGCCACGCTGTATCTGCCGATCGCTACCTGCGAACTCTGCTATCGGCTCCAGTTGCCGGGCGCGGCCGCCTTCTGCGACGATCTGATCAAGGACTCGCCCACCTACGCGGACCTCTATCAGGAGTCCTTCACCTGGCAACCCGGCACGGCGGGGAAGTAGCCACGTGAATCCGGTTGCGTTCGCCGCTGGGGTGGAGGCACGTCGGACAGCCTCCGCGTCATCGTGAAAGTCCGGCTGCCATGCGCACCCACCGCGTCCGCGACCTCGGCCCCGTCCGGTGGTCCTGTTCTGTTCGGGAATCTCCCTCACTCGTCCATGACGAGCCCTTCACCCGAGCGGGTACCTGGCCTCAGCTGACAGCAGGTGACCGTCATCCGCGCCGACTGGCCAGGTGGCGGACCCCGGGTTCGCAACCGACTCGTGAAGCCGTTGTCGTGAGACGGAAGTGCCGTCTGGTGTCGATGTCTTCAGTGGCCGGTCAGATCCATTGTGAACAGCAGCAGCCCGAAGAACAGCTGGAGTGCGGCGATGCAGACGCCTGCGATGACAAGGCCGTCCAGTCGATACCGGCGGTCCGTCAGCATCGATATCGCTCCGGCGGCCACGGCCAGTGCCGAGACCACCTCGCCATAGGGGAGCAGCCAGCCGAGCAAGCTGAGTACGAGACAGACAGGACCGAGTAGTCCTTTGACTCCGGGGCGGTCGCCGGCTGGCAGTCGTCGAGTCACAGTGCCCGGAATCCCTTCAGCTCGTCCGGCACACACGCTACCTCGAACTCGGTCGGCCGGTGTCCATTCAGCGAGCAGCCCGGTGGATGGCTGGCTTACCGTCAAAGCGGAGTTCGTGGTCGCAAGGTGGTTGCGCTGGTACGGCTGACGACCTTGCGGGACCGTGGTCACCGCCTCCTGGCCGCCGTCACTACAAACGGAACGTCTGCTTGTCGCGCGACATTGATGTTTTCTTTACGGCCGGCTCGGTGATTTTTGGCGCCGGATCGTTAGTGTCCGCGTCGGTGCGCGGCCGTCACGTCGAGGTGGAGATGGCGGGGCAGGTGCGGCCCACGGGAATCTGGGGAGGACAGGGGTATGACCGAAGAAGCCGAATCCGCTGTTCCGGAGCGGGTGGACAGCCCGGTCCGGCAGGCGGCGCCGACGGGCAAGGTCGGCCGGTGGCTGATGGAGCACCGGGTTCAGCCGGTCGGGCCGGAGAGCCATGAGGAGCACGCCACGCCGCAGTCGTGGTGGAAGGTCATGTGTCTCACCGGCGTGGACTACTTCTCCACGTTGTCGTATCTTCCCGGGATCGCGGCGCTGGCGGCGGGCGCGCTGTCGCCGCTGGCGACGTTGCTGATCGTGGCGCTGACGTTGCTGGGCATGCTGCCGATGTACCGGCGGGTGGCGAAGGAGAGCCCGCACGGTCAGGGTTCGGTCGCGATGCTGGAGAATCTGTTGCCGTTCTGGCGCGGCAAGATTTTCGTCTTGGTGTTGCTGGGTTTCGTCGCGACGTCGTGGATCATCACCATCACGCTGTCGTCGGCGGACGCCACCGTGCACGCGTTGGAGAACCCGATCGCGCCGTCGTTCCTGCACGGGCACGAGGTACTGATCACGGTGGTCCTGCTGCTCATTCTGGGCGGGGTGTTCCTGCTCGGGTTCAGTGAGGCGGTCGGTGTCGCGATCCCGCTGGTGGCGATCTTCTTGATCCTGAACGCGGTGGTCGTGGTCGCCGGGGTCGGCGAGGTGCTCGCCGATCCCGCCGCGTTCGACCGCTGGGTGGACGCGCTCACCTCCGGGGGAGGCGGCTTCGGTGGGGTCATCGGCCCGGCGATCCTGGCGTTCCCGTTGCTGGTGCTCGGTTTGTCCGGTTTCGAGACCGGTGTGAGCATGATGCCGCTGGTGGCGGCGAAGGGTGAGAACGCCGAGCAGCGGCTGGCGAACCGGATCCGCAACACGCGCAAACTGCTGACCGCCGCCGCGCTGATCATGTCGGTGTACTTGATCGCGACCAGTTTCGTCACCACGGTCTTGATCCCGGCCGATGCGTTCAAACCGGGTGGTGAGGCGAACGGCCGCGCGCTGGCGTACCTGGCGCACGAATTGCTGGGCGAATGGGTCGGCACCGCGTATGACATCAGCAGCATCCTGATCCTGTGGTTCGCCGGGGCGTCGGCGATGGCAGGGTTGATCAACATCGTGCCGCGGTACCTGCCCGCCTACGGGATGGCCCCGGACTGGGCCCGTGCCGTGCGTCCGGTGGTGCTGGTCTACACCGCGATCTGCGTCCTGGTGACGATCATCTTCAACGCCGACGTCAACGCCCAGGCCGGGGCCTATGCCACCGGGATCCTCGCGATGATGGTGTCCGCGTCGATCGCGGTGGCCATCTCCGCGGCGAAGAAGCGGCAGCGCAAGGCCGCGATCGCGTTTGCCGTGCTGAGCTTGATCCTGATCTATGCCTTGGTGGAGAACGTCATCGAGAAGCCCGACGGCCTCACCATCTCCGCGTTCTTCATCCTCGGGATCATCGTCGTGTCGCTGGTCTCGCGGGTCACGCGCACCACGGAGCTGCGGGTGGAGCACATCAAGTTCGACGAGCCCGCGCGCCGGTTCGTCACCGAGTCGATCGCCCACGACGGCGCGCTCACCATCATCGCGAACCGGCGCCAGGCCGGGGACGCCGAGGAATACCGGGCGAAGGAGGCCGAGCAGCGCGGTCTGAATCCGGTGCCGGGTGCCGCTGACGTCCTGTTCCTCGAAATCGACGTGATCGACCCGTCCGGGTTCAGTGACGTGCTGAAGGTCCGCGGGTTCGAGATCGAGGGTTTCCGTGTCCTGCGCGTGGAAAGCCCCGCCGCACCGAACGCCATCGCGGCTGTCCTGCTCGCGCTGCGCGACGCCACCGGCGTGCGGCCGCAGTGCCATTTCGAGTGGAGCGAGGGCAACCCGCTCGGGCATCTGTTCCGCTACCTGATCCTCGGCCGCGGCGACACCGCCCCAGTGGTCCGCGAGATCATCCGCACCAGCGAACGCGATCCGGCGCTCCGCCCCGGAATCCACGTCGGCTAGCTGCCATTCCGATGTCACGGGCGCCTGGATCGCCTGCTTTCGCGGGGCGATCGTCGATACCGGGAACCGATGGTCCGGGCTTCGAGTACTGCGTCGGGGCCCGGGGGGTGCTGGATGGGCTCGTCAATCCCGCTGCTCGCGGCTCGGAGTCTGGAGTAGCCGGTTCAGTTCCCGGTCGGCCTCGTCGTATCCAGCGTCCGCGATGCGCTGCAGTTCACGCAGGTCCCCTGCCGCGACCGCGTGGTGGGTGAGCAAGTGTCCGGCGCGCATGCATCCCTCGTCCAGCAACCCGCTGAGTTCCTCGATGTCCTTGCGAGCGTCGGCGAGGTCGGCCAGCCGGTCCAGGGCGACTTGGTTGCCCTCGTCGGCCAGTGCTCGCAGTGTCTCCTGATCGAGGTTCGCATTCACCATGACGACATCCTGCAACCTTGCCCTTGGGGCAAGGTCAAGTGCGATCATGGTCAGGTGATCACCATCGGACGGCTCGCCAAGTATGTCGGGGTGTCGATCAAGACGATTCGCGTCTACCACGAGAAGGGACTGCTGCCCGAACCGGTCCGCGACGCCTCCGGGTACCGGCGGTACGATGCCGGTCATGCGATCGACCTGATCAAGATCCGGACACTGGCCGAGGCCGGGGTCCCCTTGGCCCGCATCCGTGACCTCCGGTCAGCCAGCGACGGCGAGTTCCGGCAAGCCCTTCGGCAGATCGACACGGACCTCTCTGCACGTATCCGTGGCTTGCAGGCGTCCCAAGAGCGTCTTCGGCAGTTCGCTGACGGACGTCTGCTTGCGATACCGGGCGAGGTCAGAAGCCATCTCGAGGAGTTACCTCGCTGGGGGTTCAGCGAAAGATGGGTGACGCTTCAGACCGACTTGTGGATCCTCGTGTTCACCGTGCACCCCGTTACGTCGGTCGCCCTGTTCCGCGACCAGGCACAGATCCTGGCTGACCCGGCGTTGCGCCAGATGTTTCTCGATTACGACCGCGCGTACGATCTCGATCCTCGGGACCGTCGTATCGATGACCTTGCCCGCCGGATCGTCGCCGCTACCCATGCGCGATACGGAACTGATGACTTGCCTGGACACGACATCGACACCGAGGTCCCAGCACTGATCCAGGGTGCCGTCAACGCCTCGTCGCCGACATGGCGTCGGCTCGATACCCTGATCCGCGAACAGTTACGGTCCTGACGCGGGCGGGCTTTGAGTACCACACTGCGGAGGTCCGCGGCTGATTCGAGAAAGGCTTCAGCCCGAAAACTGCCCGTCATGCCAGGCTGTTCACCTTCTTGAGTCGAGGGCGTGATTCTTGCGCCCCGCGAGGCAGTCTCGCCGCATTGACAATCGACGGCTGCTAGTGTCGCGTGATCCTGCAGGTCTTACCCGTGATCAGACGGCGATCTCCGGAGATCGCCGTCCAATCACGCGTAACCGCCGTCTGATCACGCGAGATCGCCGTCCGAGGAACGAAACCCAACATCAAGCAAGCAGGATCACGCGACACTAGTGCATTTGCCGACTTGTGGCGTCGAGGGCTTCGTCGACGGTGTGGTAGAGCCGGAGCACGACGTCGAGGCCGGTGACTTCGATAGGGCGGATCACGGGTCTGTTGGAGTCCACGGCGAGACGAAGGGGTTTTCGGTGTCTCTCCGCGTATTCGTGAGAGGTCATCGAGCACTTCATAACAACAGCAACCCCGCAAACCTATGCGGTCACAGCACTAGCTGACGACGACTCGAAGGTGCTCTCGGTCCTGGAGGGAGGAATTCCTCGTCCTGGACGCAGTGCCGAAGGTGACGTTCGTCATGCGCGATTTCAGGCTGAGATCGTCGAGCTGTGCCAGCGCGGGGATCGCTCGATCGGTCAGGTCGTGAAGGACTTCGACCTGACCGAGACCGCCGTGTGGCAGTGGATCGCGCGGGCCGCGGGGGTCCGCACGGACGGGCTGAGCACTGACGAGCGGGGATCTGCGCGGCTCAAGTAAGAACATTGCCTAGGTGCATGACGATCGTGGTGGTGCCCGCCGCCGTGACGAGTGCGAGTGCTGGTCGGTGCCAGGTGTGGGTGCGGAGCCATCGGCTGGGGAGCAGGGTGATGGGCAGTGCGAGGCAGAGAATCGCCAGGGTGGTTAGGGACATGGTCGAGATGAGGTAGGGGATGAGGTCGTGCTGGGGGTCTCGTGTCAGGAGGCATCCAGTGATGGTGAGGAGAGCGGCCAGCGGGGCCGCGGCGAGTGAGTTCGCGAGCCCGATGCGGCCGTGGAGTGCGGCGAGGGTGAGCACGCATGCCGTTGCCGCGCTGACGGCGACCCACCAGTCGAGCCGGTCCAGGGCGAGCGGGTCGGTGTGATTGACGTTGACGGGCAGCGCCCAGCGTCCGGCGAGTGCCGCTGCCGTAGCGGCGAAACTGACCGCGAGCAGTGAGAGCCGTTGGCGGTTCCAGTACCAGGCGAGCCCGGCGACGACGATCAAGCCGATCGCGGCCGGTTCCTGCCACGCCGCGGTCATGCCCGCGAGCGCTATCCCGTAGAACCAGTTCTTGGCGGCGGTGATCAGGGTGCCCGAGGTCATCCCGATCCACCAGGCGCCGGTGAACAACGCGGTGTTGAGTACAGCGGCGAGGAACCAGATCCGGCGTGGCGGGGGGACGGTGCCGGAGTGGGCGGCCCAGAGTGCGGCGAGGGCGAGGCTCAGGCAGGCGGCTCCGGCCATGGCGAGTGAGACCGCGACGAGTTGTGGCCAGTCGCCGAAGGGGCTCAGGTCGGTGGTGCCGGTGCGGGAGAAGTCGGTCAGGAAGCCCAAGGCCACACCTAGCGGCAGGCTGAGGGTGACACCGGCCAGGGTGAGAGCGGAGCGCTGGGGGGTTCGCCAGAGCGCGGTGCCCCAGCCCGCCGCGGTCAGCGCACCGGCCAGCAAGCACGACAGCGGTACCGCGTAGGTCTGGGAATCCTCTCCCGTGCCGAGGAGCGTGGGGAGCGCCACCAGGGTCGCCGTCTGGGCGGCCATCGCGGCGAGCGCACCGTAGATGACACCGTCGAGCACCCGGGTCTGCCCGGGAAGATCGCCTGCGTCGAGCACGGCGATGCGCCGCGCGGGTGGAGGATGGATGGCCCTGGCCCGGTGCCACCAAGGCATCCGCCTGGTGGTGGTGCGGCTGAGCAACGCGCGCAGCGGTGCCGACGGGATCCCGTGGACAGCGCGGAGGTCGGCTTCGTGCTCGCGTGAACGCAGCACGCTGGTGGAGACCAGCGCGGTCAGCGTGAGCACCAGGGCCGCGCGAGCGGCGTATTCGGCCCAGAACGGTGCCCACAGCGTGTGCGGGGACGCCGTGTCACCGCTCAGCAATACCCGGATCTCGGTGGTGACCATGGGCAGCAGGAGGACGGGCGGTAGCGCCCACCACACACCTCGGGTGAGCCACACCAGGCCGACATCGCCTGCCGCGACATGGGCGCTTTCGTGCCGCACGATCGCCTCGGCCTGCTCAGCGGGCGCGGTCACGATTCCGGGTGGGAGCACCATCCGGGTCCGGCGCAGGAAACGGATGGTGAACGCCTCCCGCAACGCCAGCGAGCCGAAGACGACCTGCGGGGGTGCCGCGCGGCGGTGCATCGAGCGCACCGCTCGCTCCGCGCGTTCCTGCCACACCTGCGACGCGGCCCTGACCGGACCCGCGCGGCGAAAAAGCCGCCACGGCAACAACTGCGTCAGCGCGAGACCGAGCAGAAGAACCAGGACCGCACCGCTGAGCGATATCAGTCCCCTGCGTCGTTCGGCGGGTGCCAGGCACTGCAGGAATTGCTGTGACTTCTCCACGCTTTGGGCTGGTGTGTCTCCGGCAGTGACTGGAGGTGTCGCCGCCCGGCAAGCCAGGAAGGCATCCCTCCACGCCAATCCCAGGAACTGGCCGTGGAGAAGGCTTCCGACGAGTACTCCGGCGAGCAGCAGCACCACGATGAGCAGTGCGTACCGCCCGCGCCCCGCGGACGGTACGAGTACGGTTTCCGCAGTGACGCCGGGCGGTCGCTGATCAGTCGTTGTCACTGGGAGGTCTTCCGGGCAGTAGCGCGTCGCTGACCTTGCCCGCGATTTCGCGTGCCACCTCGGGGCTGGCTCCCGTGCCGGTCAGATGGATCGTGATGACCATGGTGAGGTCGGCGTCGGCACTCGTCACCGGGCGAACGACGTCGTCGTCGGCTCGGCGTGCTTTGCGCGCGGCCCACGCCTCGGTGAGCCGGTCGCGTACCGCGTCCAGCGTCTTGTCGGCGGCCTTCTCCACGAGCATGTTCCCCAGATAGGCCGCCGCCGCGAGAACGTAAGGCGTCATCAGCACCAGATCTACACCGATACCCACCGGCGCACGTAGGGTCTCCGGATTCAG
This sequence comes from Amycolatopsis sp. cmx-11-32, assembly GCF_047608695.1. Taxonomy (NCBI): domain Bacteria; kingdom Bacillati; phylum Actinomycetota; class Actinomycetes; order Pseudonocardiales; family Pseudonocardiaceae; genus Amycolatopsis; species Amycolatopsis sp. cmx-11-32. The sequence continues at coordinate 78,151 of NZ_JADNQN010000008.1, forward strand.
CAGACGGTCCGGGTCACGCCGATACTCGTCCACGACGGCGTCGAACAGGTCGAGCTCCGGCGGATAGTGCGTGCCGACGATCTCGCGGGCAAGCGTCAGCACGTCCGGATCACCAAGCGGAACCGCCGAGGGCGACGGACGGCGCATGCTCATAAGGAGTCCCTATCTTGTCGGCACGGCCGCACGCCGCGATACCGGTATCTGTCGCGACGGACACCGCCTCTGTTACAACAGACCACAGTGGACACACCGGATGAGACGTCCGGCACTCCACCCTGACCACCAACAAAAAACAAGATCAATAACACTGGCGAGATCAACACCCAAACACACCGGTGGATCCAGGGTCGACGTGTTCGGAAGACGATCGACTTTGCTGATGTGGACTGCCGGTTCGAACGAACCATTCCGGTCGCGGCGCAACCAGTTCAACCGGGCCATTCTAGGTGGAAAACGGTTTTCGGGACCTGCCGTTCCGAGAATTCCCGGACCCGTTCCCGGCAGGGTCTCCTTTCTCATACCCGAGATGATGGATCATTTCGGCGTCCAGCGCCCGCGCAGGCACCCGTCCTGGTCATCTCGTTCAGCAATTCGCGCGCACCCAGCGCCCCGCCATTCGCATACGTGTCTTTCACCAACGAATCAAACGTTTCCGGTGACAACACGCGGGCGAGCGCCTCGCCGGCCGCGGAACCCGCAGCCCGATCAGATGTGTTTCTCAGTCACAGATGGAGCCTTTCCGGGTCGCCGTCAGCGACCCGATCCTGGTCCATCCGCGGCTTACACGGTTGTCATGACACGGCCCGGTGGACTGACACTCTCGGTCGCCGTCTCCGCCGCGAACACCAACGACTCCTACGCGCTCAAGCCACTGGTCATGGCGATCCCGGCAATCAAGTCCCGCCGCGGCCCACGGCGCCGCAAGCCCGCCAAACTGCACGCCGACAAGGCCTACCACCACGCCGACCTTCGGGGCTGGGTCCGGTACCGCGGCATCGAAGTCCGTATCGCCCGCAAAGACATCCAATCCAAAGACAAATTCGGCAGCACCGCTGGGTGATCGAACGAACCATGGCCTGGTTCACCGGATACCGCCGCCTCACCCCCTCCAAGAAACTCCGCAAACTCACCACATGAGGCAAGCTCTGAGCAGAATGGGCTACGGCAACGTGAAAGAAGTCGTTTGGCGCTGTGGGGGCTCACAGGTCGGGAAGGTCCAGGTCGACGTTGAGCGCGTGCAACCCGCCGTCAACCTCGATCACCTTCCCGGTCAAGTAGGCGCTCGCGTCCGTAGCGAGGTAGAGGACGGCGGCTGCGACGTCCTGCGGATCGCCGATACGCCTTAGCGGCGTCGACGCCTCGGCGCGTTCGCGCGTCGGCCCCTCGCCGACCAGCTTCTGCAACGCCAGCGTGAGCACGGTGCCCGGTGCCACGGCGTTGACCCGGACCCGGGGCGACAGATCTGCGGCAGAGAGGCGGGTGTAGTGCGTCAACGCCGCCTTGGCCGTCCCGTAAGCGAGGAACCCGCGACCGGCGACGCGTCCGATCACAGACGAGATGTTGACGATCGCGCCACCGTCACCGCGCAGCATCACTTCAGCCGCGGCACGCGTCAGCGCGTCCGCGGTAGACACGTTGAAGCGGAAGGCTTTTTCGAGAGATTCTGTTGAACTGCGCCCCAGCGGACCGGGTCGACCCCCGCCGACGTTGTTGACCACCACGTCGAGTCGGCCGAATTCGGCCTCGGCATTACCGGCCAGCGCCGCGCCGGCATCCGGGTCGGACAAGTCGCTTTGCACCACGTGCGCTCGGCGACCCTTCCCCCGCACCGCCTTTGCCACCGCGAGCAGTTGTGACCGCGTGCGCGCGGCGAGGACGACATCCGCTCCTACTTCGGCGAGCGCGATGGCACTCGCCGCGCCGATGCCGCGACCGGCGCCGGTCACCACAGCGACCTTGCCGTCCAGGCGAAACCGGTCAAGAATCATGAATTGACTCCTTGGTGTCGTTGTGCCCGACGACCGGAGGGCGGCGGACAGGTCTCTGTGCTTTGCGGAGCCTTCTTGTCAGTGGCCAGTTCCTTCTCCCCACTGGCGGCCTGTTATCGGGGAGCTATCCGGCCGTCAGCGAGGGGCGCGTTGCGTAGTCGCGGATGCGTGCCGAGGCAGGACTGAATCCGAAACGACCGGAGTGGCGTCCGCGTGCTTCGCTTCGGCGATGCTCCATAACCCAGGTCGGGGGCCGGACGTTCGGGGAGTGATGTTCGCGCCCGGCGCTCGGACCGGGCATCTCGGCGTTGACCGGTAGCTCGTGGAGGCGCTACCGAGCGTGCAACTGGCCGTTAGTCGGGAACCACGATGGCCGTCCTCGTGTGGCCGCCCGGGGGAGGGGGACTCCAGCTGACCGCTGACACCTTCCGTCACCCGGCGAGGAGTGAAGGTGCTCACGCTCTTCCTCCTCGGGTTGACGACTTGGTCTGTTGTTGTGATGAGCATCGGGCGCCCGGTCAGCGCGATCGCACGTGCTGACCTGGCGCGGGACCGCCGGCGGGATGCCGGGCGCTCCCTGCGGCACGGGCGGGCACAAACGGTCCCGAACGGGGCGCGAGCCACCGGGTCCATGCCTGCCACCAGGACTCCTGCTGTGGCACCGAGTCGGCCCACCACTCCGAGGGGTCGTCCGGTAGAGGAGTTGGTCCTGTCCGGTAGGCGGCTTTGGGGCGCGGCGGGCTGATGATGCTGCCCACGTGCCCAGAGGGCACCAAGTGGAACGCGACGTCACCGCCGAGCAGCCCGGCGCCGCGGCACACCGTCTGCCAAGGGACGATGTGGTCCCGGACACCGGCGACCACAAAAGCGTCCTGAGTGGCAGCGGCAAGGTCGACTGGCCGGCCCGCGAGCCGCAGCCGGCCGCGGGCCAATGTGTTGTCGATCGACAACCGCAGCGTCTGCTCGAAGAGGACGCGGGGCACGGACACCCCGTCCTCGCTCCACGCCCAGATGTCGAAGGGCTCCGGCCGGTCCCCCATCAGCCAGCCCGAGATCGACGGTTGCCACAGCGTGTCCCGCGAGCGCAGCAGGTCGAACAGCAGGCTGATGCGGCCGGCGTCGACCAGGCCCTCGCGGTTGGCCAGGACACGGGTCAGCAGCTTGATCTCCAGGTCCGACCACCGGTTCACGCCGTCCTCAGGCGAGAGGTGATCAAGGGCGGACACCAGCAGCGTCAGCGACGCCGCACCCGACTCACCGGCCGCGCCGAGCCAGGCGGCGAGGGACGCCGCGAGCATGCCGCCCGCGCACACCCCGGTCAAGTGGACTTCCGAGGAGCCGGTGATCTCCCGCGCCACATCCAGAGCGCGTAGCGGAACCCGCTGAAAATACTCGTCCAACCCCGTTTGTTCGTGGTGGGGCAGGGGGTTCCGCTGGCTGACGGCGAACACCGTGAACCCTTCCCGGACCGCCCACTCGACGAGGCTCCGGCCCGGGGCCAGATCGAAGATATAGAACTTGTTCACCCACGCGGGGATGAGCAGGAGGGGAACCTGACGCACCTCGGTGGTCCGCGGCTCGTACTGGAGCACTTCCATCAAGTCGTCGCGGTACACGACCCAGCCGGGTGTGGTGGCCAGGTTCGTGCCCAGGCGGTAGGCACCTGTGGGCATCTTGGCCGGACGGCCCCCGCGGTGCACCACGTCGTCGAGGAAGTTGCTCGTGCCGCGGACCAGGCTCGCGCCGCGGGTGGTCACGACGCGGCGAAGCGCTGCGGGGTTGCCGATGAAGGTGTTCGCGGGCGCCGACGCCTCGGCGACGAGTTCCGCCAGGAGCCGTGCCTGCGGCCGACGCCACGCCGGGACGAACGGGACCTCGGCGCTCGCCAGCACCAGCCGGCGCCACACCAGGTATCCCCGGAGCAGGATCCGGTAACCGGGGGAGTTCCAGGCGGTGTCGCGAAACCGTTCGTCACCGGGGTCTGGCCCGGCCTCGACCGCCTTCAGCAGCTCGCGATACCACCGCCGTGCTCCGGCATTCGGTGGTGGCACCGGAGGTTTGGACTCATCCTGGGTGTGCTGCTCGGGGTCATGCGCTTCCACTGGTCGTGCTCCTCACCGGACCGGCGGTCGACCGAACCTCGCTGTGGTGGTGGCGGATGCCCGGCTCTGGAGGGCGGTGGCGGGGTCACGAGCCGTTGGCATTCACTTCTCCGCAAGACCGTAGAACCGCGTGGTGCGCGTCGGCAGGCACGTTGGGGGGTCGCGGCTTCGCCGGGAGCCACAGAGGTGTGAAAGGCGCAGCGAGGTGGCTCGCCGTGGGACCCGTGCCCCGACCACGACGCCGTGTGCGCCACCAGAGCGCTGTCTCACGTGGACGATGGGGCGACGTGCCGAAACCCGTCGTGGCCCCCGTTCCGCCGCTTCGCTGTCACAGGGCAGCACGCGGGACCCAGGACGGCAAGTTGTCCGGATAGGGCGGTGGCGAACGAGTGCGCGCCACGTGGCGATGGGCCCACCACACGAGACGGCCGCGACAGGCGACGCACGTCGCGTCACCGCATACGGTCGGTGGCACGGACCGCAGATCCGGGATCCGTATTCCGGAAGTGACATCGGCCTGGAGGATTTCCCATGCACAGCAGCATGCCCGCCGAGCCGCTCACCATCGCACGTATCGCGAGGTGCGGCCCCACAGCCAGGTACGGGCAAGGCCGGCCGGGCGTGGGCGACGAAGGAAGGTGACGGCGGGGAGCGCATACGACGAGCGGGCGTCGGCGGGCACGACGATGCGGATCAACCGCGGCACTCCGCCCGGGTGAGCGCGATGTCGACGATCGCTACCGCCCATTCCCGGTCGTCGCCGAGATCGGGGCGCCCCTCCAGCGTCCGTCGCAGGCACTCCCACACCCCCGCTTCGGTCCAAGCGAGGAAGCGACGGTGCGCCGTCGCGGGGGAGACACGGAACGTGTCCGGCAACCGGCGCCAGGCGCAGCCGCTCACGAGCACGAACACGATCGCCGTGAAGACGTCCCTGCCCTCCAGCGGGGTGGTCCCGCCTCCTTGCGGCCGTGGGCCGAATTCCGGTACCAGCGGCCCGATCACCGCCCACAACCGGTCGGGCACCAATCGCCGGGACAGTTCCTCTCCCATGCCGGAAAGCATGGGCAGTGGAAGAGGTTGCCACAAGGCGCAGCCGGGGCACGCACGCTCGACCACCGCACCCCGGTGCGCGGTCCGCACGAACCGGGCGCACCGCGTCCCGGCGGAACACCGGTGCGACGCCGGATTCCCACGCCAAGAGAGGAAAGCAGATGACAACCAGGCCACCGGAAACGAGCGCCACGGTGATCGACCAGATCCTGGACCGCTTGTGCGCCTTGGGAGTACGGCACCTGTTCGGTATGCCGGGGGACTACAACCTGAAGGTACTCGATCGCGTGGTCGCCCATCCGCGGATGGAGTGGGTCGGGACGACGAACGAGCTGGGCGCCGCCTACGCCGCCGACGGTTACGGACGGGTCAACGGTTTCGGCGCGCTGTTGACCACCTTCGGTGTGGGTGAGCTGAACGCGATCAACGGCGTGGCGGGCAGCTACGCCGAGCGCGTCCCGGTGCTCCACATCGTGATCGGACCGACCACGGACACCGAGGGGGCGGGCAGCGCGGTCCACCACACGATGGGGGACGGTGATTTCGACCGGTTCGCCCGAGCGCACCGGCAGGTGGTGTGCGCGGACGCGGTGTTGCGCGCCGAGGACGCCCTGTTCGAGGTCGACCGCGTGGTGACCGCCTGCCTGCGGGAGAGCCGGCCGGGGTATCTGCGCGTACCGCGCGACGTCGCCCTCGGTCCCGCGCCGCGGCTTCCGCCGCTGAATCGGCCGGATCTGAAAGTCGCCCACCCTGGCAGCCTGGACAACTTCCGCGCGGCTGCCCGGGCGCGGCTCGCCGAGTCGGACGACGTCGCGGTCCTGGCGGACTTCCTGGTGGACCGGTTCGACGCCCGCGCGGAGTTGGCCGAGCTGCTGGCGGCCGGGCCGCTCCCGCACGCGACGGTGATGGCGGGCAAGACGGTGGTGGACGAGCAGGCCCCCGGCTTCCTCGGGCTGTACGCGGGTGCCATGAGCGAGGCGGACGTTCGCGCCACCATCGACCGCGCGGACCCGCTGATCATGGCGGGTGTGCTGCTCACCGATCACGCCACCGGCAAGTTCACGCACGAATTCGATCCCGGGAAGGCCATCGAGCTCGGACCGGCGACCGCGCAGGTGAACGGCGTCGAGTTCCCCGGCGTGCCGCTGGCCGCCGCCCTGACGGCACTGACGGCGCTGATCAAGGAGCGCCCGCCGGCCCGCGCGTCCGTCACGGGGCCGCGACGGCAGGTTTCTTCGACGGCGAACCCGCCGGTGGGGAATCTCCCGACGGTGGTGAAGAAGTCCGCCACGGCCCTCTTCCGGACGTTGTGCGGACGCTGGACGCCGCTGACCCAGTCCTACCTCTGGAAAGCCGTGGGCGAGGCCGTGCGGCCCGAGCACATCGTCTACGCCGACAGCGGCACGGCGCTCATCGGCGTGGTGGAGCAGCGGTTTCCCGATGGCGCCCGCTTCGTTTCCCAGCCGCTGTGGTCATCCATCGGGTTCACCGTCCCCGCGCTGCTCGGCGCGCAACTCGCCGAACCGGCCCGGCGCGGACTGCTGCTCATCGGCGATGGCGCGGTTCAGCTCACCGCGCCGGAGCTGGGCGTGCTCGGCCGTCACCAGGTCAATCCCATCGTGGTCCTGGTGAACAACGACGGCTACACGGTCGAGCGGATCACCCACGGGGCGAGCGCCGTCTACAACGAGGTGGTCCGCTGGCACTGGTCCGACGTCCCGGCCGCGCTCGGCGTACCGAACCCTCTTGTGCTGTCCGCCCGTACCCCCGCCGAGCTGGACAGGGCGCTCACCCGGGCCGCCGCCACCACGGACCGGCTCGTCCTCATCGAAGCGTTCCTGAAGAAGGTCGACGTGCCACGGGCGTTCCACCGCATGACCGCCAACCGGCCCGACAAGGCCAAGTGGGTACCGTGAGCAACGCCGCGTGTCAGCCGGTCCGGCGCTGTCCCGTCGCCGGACCGGCTCGCGCACCGGGCAGGTCAGTTCGCCTCCGGCGCGGCGGCGAACTCGCGTGCTTCCTCCGGGTGGCCCAGCGCCCCCAGCCGCCCGCTGAAGTCGACGAGGTCGACGGCGCATTGCGCGGAGTGCACCCCTTTGAGCACCTCGACCGCCTGTTTGGCGGTGCGACAGGCATGCTCGACGTCTCCCATCTGCAACTGTGCCGTGGCCAGGAGCATCAGCCTGAGCGCACGGCGCCGTGACCAACCGGGGGGACATCCTTGAACGGCTTCGCGAGACCAGCGCACGACGGTCGCGAGCTGGTCGAGGTCCCGGGCGCACCGGGCAAGTTCCTCGGCCAGGTAGGCCTGATCGACGTGCGCGACCCAGGCCGGCTCCCAGCCCCGGCCGCCGCGCTCCAGCGCCGTGATCGCCCTGCCTGCGGCTCGCTTGCAGGCCTTCGCGTCGCTCAGCATGGCGTGGCCACGCGCCTCGGCGACATGGCAGACCGCTTCGACCTCGGGGGTTGCCCCGCCTCGCGTCCCTTCCTGTGCCACCCGGGCGAGTTGGACGGCCTCGTGGGGACTGCCGAGCGCGAGCGCCATCCGGCTCATTCCCGATGCCAGCAGATACGCGCCCATGCTCCGGTCGTCCGCGGCTTGGGCGAGGCGAAGAGCCTGGATGTAGTAGCGCTGTGCGAGGCCTGGCTGACCGGTGTCGACCGCCATGTACCCGGCCAGTTCGGTGAGACGGGCGGCGGTGCCGAGCAGTTGCCGCCCGGCCGAATCGCGGTGAAAGTCCACGAGCGGCCGGGCAACGACGCTGTCGAGGTAGTGGACGACGACGGGCCGGATGCCGGCGCTGCCATAGCGGTGGTCGAGATCGGCGAACGCGGCGGTCGTCGCGCGCACCGCCTCGACGTCGTCCGTGGCGGGCCCGTCGTCGGTGGCGACGTCGTCCGGGACACCGATCAGCCAGTCGCGACTGGGCTGCACGAGCACGGAGGCCGGCAGCACCTCGCCCGTCAGCGGGCCACTGCGCTGAGCGTCGCTGTGCCACAGGGCGCGAACGTGGTGAAGTGCGTCTGTCAGGACGGGCTCGAACCGCAGCCCCGCGGCGGGTGCCGTGCTGGTGTCCGGCGCCATGCCGATCTCGTCCACGGTGACCGGGCGGCCCAACTTGTCCCCGAGCGCATCGGCGATGACCGCGGGCGCCGGGCCGCGCGGTTGCTGGCCCCGTAACCAGCGGGCCACCGATGTCTTGTCGTAGCGCAGATCCAGCCCCCGCCCTGCGCCGCACATGTTGACCCGGCGGGCGAGCCCGGTGTTGGAGCACCCCGCCTCCTCCATCACGGCTCGCAGTCGCTCGTTCGCCTTCCGACTCGCTGGCGGTCGGCTACTCATGACCTTTGTCTCCTTCGTGTCCTGGACGAGTGAAACCGTGAATTCGGTGGCGGCTGCGTGCTGGTCAGGCGGTTTTCCCGGTGCGCCGTCCGGCGATGGCAAGGCAGGCAGGGGTCGCGTGACGCGGGTGAGCACGCCGGGCAGGTCGCGTCCGCTGGGTCACGACGCAGAGCTAGCGGAAAGACCCGTGTCCGCCAACGACATCTGCTTGCCGCGGAAGAGATTCCGGTTCTGGTCGAGCAGGGTGGTCGGCGACTCGCACCGCGTTCCGCAAGGCACCGGGGCGACACCGGTGATCCACAGCTCGGCGAACCACGAGTGGCGACCCGGTTCCGGCACGATGATCGCCTTGCGCCGCAACGGTTGTGCGATCTCACGTCGCTGGCTCCGGCGTCACTCACGCCATAACGCGGCAGTGCCGGCGTCACGGCCATCATCCTCTTCCCTGCCCGCACAGCAGCCCCTTCATAAACCACCCGGGAGGTGCTCTCACCGGACGGCCGCGGCGAAATCAGACGGTCCGATGGCCGTCGGGGCTCCCGATGTCGAATCCGGATTGACGGCCGGGAGACGGCCGGGGCGGATTTCTTTCCCGGCTACGTTACGAAGGTCGTAGGAGAAAGTCGTCACGCATCCGAACAGCGCAATCGAACGTCGCGAACCCGCATGATCGAGGTGCCTACTCGGCAAATCCGGCTTCGCCACTGCGAAAGCCCGGAGAACTGCCAAGGAATGAAATTGAGAGCGATGTCACATTTTTCGTCGCACATCGTGCCGAGGGCGGGGGTGGACGTCGCACTGTCCGCGAGCCCTGCTCTGGCGCTGTTTTCACCCCTGTAGGCATGGGTTATAGGCATGGAAAGTGATGTTAGGCGCAGCTTCGAGCCGCTTAGATAAGCCGTTGGAGTGAAAGTCTCCATTTGTCTCTAAACGTGCGGAAAATAACCCGTTCGGACTCATATTCGACGCGGTCCCGGCTTATAGCGGCCGCGATCGCCACACATAGTCAAGAATCCCGCACCGGTCGACGGCGCCGGTGGCCGATTGATTCTGCGTGAACGGCGCGCGGCCACGCGGTATCTGCGCCCTCGAGCGCCTCAAGTGCGCCTGCCCGCGCCGCGCGGCGCGTATTACGGTCTGATCGTGGGCTTTCCCAGGTTGTCGCGGGAGAGCCCGTACAGGTGTCGAGCCTCCGCACCGTGTGGTCCGGAGTGTCCGCACTCCTACGCGAGGAGAACCCCATGACCACTTCCGTCGCCGAGCAAGCGCGAGAGATCGGGGAGCATTGGATCGACGTGGACGGCACGGCCACCCGCTACCTGGCAGCCGGCACCGGTCCGGTCGTCCTGCTGCTCCCGGGGCAAGGGTCCGTGTCCGAGGAGTGGTACGACGTGATCCAGGGCCTCGCGGGCCATTACCGGGTCATCGCGGTCGATTTCCCGGGCTACGGCTACACCGAGCCGATCGCCGACGCCTCGGTCGCGGCGCTGGCGGCGTTCGTGTGGCGCTTCGCCCGTGTCATCGGCTTGCAGCGGCTCGTGCTCGTCGGGCATTCACTGGGAGGAGCGGTGGCGGTTCACGCGGCTCTGGACCAGCCGAGTCGGGTGTCGGCTCTGGTGCTGGTCGATTCCGCAGGCCTGGGACGCGCCGTCAATCCGTACATGATCCTGCAATCTGTCACCCCTCTGGGAGATCTGACCCCGCTGCTGATCCCGGTGCTGCCGCTGGGCCCCCTGCTGCTCGTCACGGCGGTGGCGCTGGCCGGATCGTGCCAGCCCTGGCGCATCCACGCGGCCTGGTGGGCAAGCCAGACCCTGGTGGCCTCCACCCCGGTGGCACTGGAGACGAGCCTGCGTTTGCAACGCGCCACAATCGGGCTCTTCGGACAGCGCGACCCCTTTCTGCGCCGATTGCGGGAGTTGCCGATGCCGACCTTGGTCGCCTGGGGCGTGCAAGACCGGCAATTGCCTTTCTGGCAAGGCATCGCGGCCCGCCGGAGACTGCGCCACGGACGGCTGGTGCTGGTCGCGAGTGCCAGCCACCTGCTGCCGTCGGAGGCCCCGGAGAAACTGGTCCGCGCGGTTCGTCGATTCCTCGCCGACGTCGGCGGCGACCAGGTACACGGGGAGCTGCTGTCATGAGCGATGCGGCGGACGTCATCGTCGTGGGTGCCGGGCTGGCCGGGCTCGTCGCGACCTTCGAGCTGTCCAGGGCCGGACAGCGGGTGCTCGTGGTCGAGCAGGAGAACGAAGCCAACCTCGGCGGGCAGGCGCACTGGGCGCAGGGCGGCCTGCTGCTGGTGAACAGCCCGGAACAGCGGCGAGTGGGCATCAAGGACTCGCTGGAATTGGCGTTGTCCGACTGGCTGGGCTCAGCGGGGTTCGACCGCGACCGGGAAGACCAGTGGGCTCGCGCCTGGGCCGAGGCGTACTTGGGCTTCGCCGCCGGTGTCAAGCGCGACTACCTGCGCATGCTCGGGTTGACCTTGATGCCCAACGTCGGCTGGGTCGAGCGCGGGGCGGGCACCGCGACCGGGACGGGCAACTCGGTGCCCCGGCTCCATGCCACGTGGGGCGCCGGACCCGAGGTCGTACGGGCCTTCCGCGACCCGGTGCTCGACGCCGCCGCACGCGGGGCGGTGAGCTTCAAGCACCGGCACCGGGTCGATGAGATCGTCGTCGAAGGCGGAGCCGCGGTCGGTGTGCGCGGTGCGCTGCTGGCACCCTCGGACGCGCCGCGCGGCGCGGCCTCCACGCGGCAAGAGATCGGCACGTTCGACCTGCGAGCGCAAGCGGTGGTCGTCACCTCAGGCGGTCTCGGCGGCAACCTCGACCTGGTACGCGCCAACTGGCCGACCGGCCGCTTCGGTGCTTACCCGGAATCGATGCTCATCGGCGTACCGGCGCACGTCGACGGGCGGATGCTGGAAATCACCGCACGTGCCGGTGGCTCGGTAGTCAACCTGGACCGGATGTGGCACTACCCCGAGGGGCTCAAGCACCACAGCCCGACCTGGTCGCGCCACGCGGTGCACTTCCTGGCCGGCCCCTCGGCCCTGTGGCTGGATCCTGCGGGACGGCGACTGCCGCCACCGCTGTTCCCGGGCCACACCGCCGGAAACGCGCTGCGGCACCTGACCCTGAACGGCCACTCCCACTCGTGGCTCATCATGACCCAGACGATGGTGGACAAAGAGTTCGACCTGCTGGGATCGGCGGAAAACCCCGATATCACCGGCAAGAACTGCGCCCTGTTGCTGCTGCGGGCGAAGAAGAGCCTGATGAAGCCGGTGCGCGACTTCCTCGAACGCGGCGAGGACATCGTGGTCGGCCGGACGCTGCCCGCGCTCGTGGAGGCGATGAACGCACTCACCCCCGGAACACCGCTGGACCTCGCGGGGGTGGAGCACGAGGCCGCGACGCGCGACCTGCAGGTGCGGAACGACTACTCCAAGGATCTGCAGCTGATGTCCTTGCGCAACCTGCGCGAGTACAAGGTCGAGCGGCTGATGCGCACCGCCCGCCCGCACCGGTTGCTCGACCCCGCGCACGGGCCCCTGTACGGGATCCGCCTGAACCTGTTCACTCGCAAGACCTTGGGCGGAGTGCAGACCACCCTCGACGCACAGGTGGTGCGCCCGGACGGGTCCGTCGTCGACGGCTTGTACGCAGCCGGTGAGGCGGCCGGGTTCGGCGGCGGGGGAATGCACGGCTACCACGCCCTGGAAGGCGCGTTCCTCGGCGGTTGCATCTTCTCCGGCCGGGTCGCCGGGCGCGCACTCGGCAGAAGGCTGGCCTGAGCCGCCCCACGATCACCCCATGCTGAAGCAAGGCGTCGCCCGGTCGCCCGACGACCGGGCGACCGAGGAAAGGACGGGAACATGAAGCGCTCGGAATCGCGAGGAAGAACGCGGTGGGCCCGGTTCGCCGGGATCTTCGGACTGGCGCTGGCGGGGGTGGCGCTGTTGCTCACCGGGCTTTCACAGGGAGCGCTCGCGGCGTCGTTCGCGGTGTCCGGTGGCTCGTTCAAGATCAGCGCGGACAAGCTGGTGGGCGAAGGTTTCGTCCAGTACGGGGATGTCGACCAGGGCAGCGGTCAAGCCCACGCCGTCGCGGTGAGCGCTTTTCGCAAGGCCACGCTGGACAACTTCTGCCAGTCGGTGTTCTTGCCGAAGGTGCCCGTGGTCGGGGACGTCACCCTGGTGCTCCTCTCGGGAGGGCCGGGCGGGATGGAGTCCACGGACATCATCATCGGCATCGCCTCGCTCACCGGCGATCTCCGCCTGACCGACACCCAGATCGGCATCGACGCCGCTCAGCTGACCAAGGGGCCGGAAGCGGCGAAGGGCAGGCCGGGAGCGTTCGGGCTGCAGGCCACCGGCGCGACCATCGGCCAGCTCCGGCAAACGGCGTGGAGCACCAATGCGCAGACGCTGCGGCTGAAGAACCTCGCGTTGTCGCTGAGGAGTGGCAAGAATGAATGCTTCTGAGTTGGCCGACGGCCGCGGGCCGGACCGATGATCGGCCTTGCTCCGCTCGGGCGGATCAAGGCCGGATGGCGGGCATTCCGCGGCTGGCGACGGCACCGGCCCTTCGGTGCCGGGATGTTCCTGCTGCCCGCCTCCGTCGTGATAGGACTTCCGCCGTACGCCTCCTTCCGGCTGGGTGACCTGGTGCTCTCGATCAGAACCATCGGCGGGGTGTCGGCGCTGCTGATCGGCGCCCTGCTCCTCATCTGCGCGGTGTCGCTGTGGATCAGGCCGCAGTACCGGGTCGCCGCCGGCGTGACCGCGATCCTCGTCTCGCTGGTCGCGCTGGTCACCAGCAACCTCGGCGGATTTCTGGTGGGCACCGTGCTGGGACTCATAGGCGGGGCTCTGGCTCTCTCCTGGGCGCCACCGGCCACCGGCGAGCGGGATCGCGACCAGGAAGACGGGCCGGGCTCAGCACGGACCAGGGCCGCGGGGATCACGGTCCTCCTCGTCGCCGCACTGGTCGTCGCCCCGGCGGCTGCCCCCTCGGCCCGCACCACCGCTGCTCCGGCAGGCCGGGTGTGGGTGCTGACGGCCTCCGTCCTGCAGTTGAACGGCCTGCGGTACCACGGTGTCGGCACCACCAGGGTGGGCGGCGTGCCGGTCGAAGTGCTCAGATTCACCGCCAGCCGCATCGACATCACCAGCCTGGTCCAGACGAGCGAACTGGTCGACGGCCACCTTGGCAGGATCACCGCACCACCCGGAAGCGTCTCGACCGCGACCGGCCACCCCATCGAGCTGCTCACCCTGCGGCTGAAGGGGACCCTGAGCGTGCTCGGGCTCATCGGCCTCCCGGTCGATTTCACCCCGGACCGTCCTCCGCCGCTGGTGTTGCCCAGCCTCACCTTCACCGACGTGACCGTGGTCAACACCGACCTCAACCACGCCCGCCTGACCATTCCCGCCGCGAAGATCACCGTCACTTGACCCGGCTTCCCAGACCAATGCGTCGGCCGGGCGGCTTCCGTCACCGTGCCACTGGGCGCGCAAAACACAGTCCCGGTGGCGGCGAACGGCCGTTTCGTGGCTCCGAGGGATCGTCCCCCTGACGTCGATGGGCTGCGTTGATCACCGCGTCGTCCGGTTGCGGTGCTTCGTGAGCCTTCTTCGGGAATTTCGCGACGCAGCAGGCCGATACGTGCCGACCCGGACGGGCGGCGGCCTTCCCGCCCGGCACCCGATCACTCAGGACGACAACCGTTGCGCGGCAGGGCATTGATTGCACGGCTTCGAGCCGCCGTCTCGGCCTACCCGGACAGTGCGCACGGAGTTCTTGCGCTCAGCAGGCCCGGTGAGTCCTGGAGTGACCATGCCCCAGGAACCTATTGAGAGGTAAGGCAAAGGTGACTTGTCTCGTGCGGGTTGTGGCCAAGGCGGCGCTGGGGTCGTGACAGTCCACTGATCGGTCCGATCGGGTCTCCCGCCCAGTGCACGCCTCTCTGGCCCGAGACGAGGCGTAGCCCAAGTACATGAACTTGCGCCTAGCTACATGAAGGGGCCTTTCACAACAGATAGCTCTCTGACCTGCGCAAGATCGTGGCATACCCCGGTTGACCAGGCGAAATAGCTGTCATCGGTTGTGGTCGGTTTCCGTCCCTAGTTGTCCTCGCGCGTACCCGGCGCGTACCGGTAACCGCCCAGAGAAGACCAGCGACCCCGTACCCGTTCGCCGGGTACGGGGTCGCTGCCTTGTCCGGCCTCGCCGGGGCTCGTACTAGGTCACCCGATCGGGCAGCGGCTACCCTGGAAGGTGCCTCTTCGCGGAGGAACGCCCCTGGTCGACGGGCCCGGAGCACGCGGAGGGGTTGACTCCGCGAGAGGGTGGGTCTAGATGGATCATGCCGAGATCGGTGAACGGCTTGCGAGGATTCGCCGTCGCCGGGGTATGAGCATCGATACGGCCGCTGGCCTCGCTGGCATCAGCAAGGCGTACTGGTCGATGCTGGAGAATGGCAAGCGCCGGTTTGAGCGGCGTGGCCTGCTCGAAGATCTTGCTGCGGCGGTCGGCTGCGCCGTGTCGGATCTGACTGGGCAGCCGTACTTGCCGGGTGACCGCGTAAGCGCCGAAGCTCTCGCGTCCCTGCCGCCGATATCTCTAGCCCTGTTCGACTCGACGCTTGACGACGTGCCCAGCGACATTCGAGTGCGGCCCGTCGGCGAACTTGCGCGCCTGGCCACTCGGGCGAACGCAGCGTCCGCAGACTCCCGGTACGCACTCGCCGGAAACGACCTTGGCGCGTTGCTCACAGAGTTGCATGTTCACGCCGTCACGGGGGACACAGACACTCGACGGACCGCACTGCGCGCACTGACCGAAGCGTGCATCGTCGCCATCGGCGCCGCGCGAACCCTCGGGAACAACGACCTAGCCGCTATGGCAGCGCGCCGCGCCCAGGACGCCGCCGCACGCCTTGAGGACGCCGCCCTAGGTGGCTTCGCAGCGATGTCCGCCTCTGTGGTTCTCGGTCGCATGGGTGCCCGCCATCGTGCTCAACAGGTCACGAGCATGGCTCTCGACGCAGTGAAGGCCGCAGACCCCCAAGCAACCGACACCGCGCCAGCCGAAGCCGCCGGAATGCTGCATTTGGCGTCGGCTCAACTCGCCGCGAAAGACCGCGACGCGGACACCGCCGAGACCCACCTAGGTGCTGCCGCCGAGCTAGCCGCGCGTACTGGGGAATGCAGCACGCTGCACTACGACTTCGGCCCGGCGAACGTCCAGGCGTGGAGCCTGTCCCTTGCGGTTGAGCTAGGCACTGGTCCCGAACGCGCCGAGCAGATCACGCGGCACACCGACTACGACGCCGGTCTGACCTCGGCTGAACGCCGCGCCGCGCTGCACTTTGACCTTGCTCGGGCCTTCGTGCAGGCCGAAGGTGCGCGCGACGGTGAGGCAATCCGTCACCTCGATATCGCCGATCGAGTGGCACCGCTGCGAATCCGGCATGACCCGATCGCCCGCGAAGTGGTTGCCGAGTTGGACGCGCGGGCGCATCGGCGGGCATGGGAGCTGGACAGTCTCAAGTCACGCCTTCAGGTTAGTTAACAGATTGTGAACGCGTAACGCGCGATTGCTTTTAGTGTCCGACGTGTGACGACGAGTGGCGTGGACGCGTTCAACCAGTACCCGGAGTTGCGGCGTCTGGCGGATCTGCGTGACGCGGGCTGGCTGTTCATGCCGACGTGTGACGCCAACGGTGACGTGATCAAGGTGACTGGGTTGCGCCCGTGGCCGGAAGGTGTCGCGGACGCGCTGCACGTCGGGTCGCAGACGGACGCGGGCGCGCTTCGGATGGATCACACGGGCGGTTTGCTCTGGCAGCGTGATGGGACTGTGGCCGACGTGGTGGGCGCGCTTCTCGCGTTGCCCGCGCCGAGTCATCCGCTCGCGCCTCGTTTGGTGCGGGGTACGGCACCGACGCTCTGGACTCCGTGATGGGCTATTTCAGCCGTCGCCGGGCACGGCGAAACGCGGCTGTCCACAATGCACGGACCGCACTGATCAGTCTTCCCGTTGTCACGTGGTTTCCGCGTGAATACACCGAAGACGCACATCGGGACATCTTGACTGTACGGGCGACTGTCAAGACTGCGCGCGGCCACGTGCGGCGTTCATCTGCCGCTGGCCTTCTGTTGCGAGACGCGGACGTGTGGCTTACCGGGTGGATCGACCTGTGGGGGCCGGAGAGTATCCCACCGCCCCACCTGTCCGCACTCTATGGGCGGATGATCGAACACTTGGCGCGCGTCTCGGAACGACTGTCCCTTGTGGACGATATGGAGAAGCGCAACGTGGACAGGGGCGGATGGCCCGATGGTTCCGAGTAGCACAAGGACTATGAACGGAATCGCATCGAACATGGACCGTCGCGCGACGCTCTCAGGCGGCGAACGGGTTGTACTGCAAACCCTTGCCCACAAGACGACCTTCGGGATGACCTTCCGCGAGATCGCGAACCTTGTCCAACTGGAGGATCGCGACGTGTACGGGATTCTTACATCACTGCATCGCAAGCGGTTCACGGCGAAACACACGTTTGTGAAGCGGCAAGGAAATGCCGTTGTGCTGCACCTGTCCACCCCGGCAGGGCGGGAACGGCTCATGTCCAGCTTGGAGCTGGAATACAAGGACCTGGTGCACACCATGGGCGTAGTGAAGGACATGGCATGACGCAAGCTGTCGAATCCATGGGGTGGGAAGAATTCCTACAGGTCAACGACTTCTACATGAAGTACCGGGGCTGGAGGCTGTGCGAATCCTCGCACGACAACACCGTGAGGTACGTGTTCCCGGAGAGTTTGCACGGCGCGCTGGACCACGCAGAGAAGATGACGCTCGGAACGAATATGACGCTCGGAATCGCTTTATTGCAGGTGGCGGAATGTCACTTCACGCGGACCCGTCGCGGGCTTCGGATCAGGATCATCACCTCCGGTGCTCCGGGCGGTTGCCGCAAGCATGACAGTACCTCGTTCAGGGTCGAGATGCGCAAGGTCTGCTCGGTCGACAGGCTCGTGAAGAAAATCGAGGAACGAGCGACCGCTACGGCGACGGTCGAACTGGCGTACTGCCTGATATTCGGGGCGTGCGCCAAGCGGGTACCGGCCTTACTGGAACCGGCGGCGGCCAAGTACGGAGCCGTCGACTAAAAGGTGTCCGGCGGGGGTCGTCTCGACGCAATATGTGCCCCTCGACTGCCCCTGCCGGGCTTGACATCCCTCGTGTCTCCCGAGGGATGGCGGGTGATGGTAAAGCACGGTCCCCCGCGCGAGCCCGGTTTCCAGCCGGGCGGGCGCGGGGGACCGTGTCCATAGTAGATATTTGATTTTAGCGATGGGGATCTTACGGGCTAGGCAGACAAGTCCAGCTTGACGATTCCAGCCGGGCGTGTCACCGCGAAGCCGAACCGCCCTTCGCAGCGGAAGCGGATCATGTTGGCCTCAAACAGGTTTCCGTCCTCGCCTTCGCCGAACAGGTCCTTCTCGTGGGTGTTCTCCGACCATGTGATCGACGCATCCTCGCGCACCTTGAGCACGGTGGAACCGGCGAAGTCCGCCAACCATCCCGTCCCCACTGCGACCGAAGTGGACAAAGTAACCGGCAGCGACCACAACCGGCGGGCCGCGCGATCCACCGGTAGAGCCTGCCCTGCTTGGGTGAGCAGGTAGCCGTTGGCGTTAGCGGCAAGCTCGATGTTCTGCCAGTCAACGGGATGCAGAAGCCACCCAGAACCGTTGAGGGACAACACTTCCAGCTTAGTCACGGCTTGCCGAGTGGTAGTCAGCAAGTCTGTCGCCCATGCCTGACTCTGGGTGCCGGACGTGAAGTTCAATCCGGTCGGCCGATCGCCGATTCCGGTGCCGTTCACGACCTCGTCCTCCAGCGCCTCTTCGAGCCCAAGGCGAAGCTCGGTGTCCACAAAGGTCGTAAGCATGGGAGCGTCGGCGAGATCTTGGCGTGCAATGGGTTCCGTCAGGTGCGCGACGGTTCCGGACCTGCCTTCTCGACGCTCCAGTGTGTACCGGCTGGTCGGCTTCTTGGCTCCCCGCGGAACGACCTTCGCGTTGTTGTCCCGGAGAATTTGCCGCATGTACGCCCAGACTCCAACCGTGTCCTTTTCGGACGGAATGAGCTGTCGCAGGGCGAGCACGGGTTCGGACTCGCGTACCGGCTGGGTGGCGAGCGGCACCGACACCATCACGGTGCCGGATGGCGATAGGGCCTTGAGCCGTCCAAAATGGTCGCTGTGCTGGCGAACAATTTCGCTGCCCCACGTGCTGCCGCCCAGGGACTTCAAGCGGGGGTTCCCCTGAGAGGCTCCGACGGTGCCCGCTGGTCCGTCTGTCGCGTCGGCGAATTCCTTGATCCAGTTCGAGACTTTGCGATCGTTCGCCTTCTGTTCCTCGGCTTTGGCTTCGGCGAGCAGTGGTTGGATTCGCTTCGCCTCGTCCATGAAGTGCTCGACGGCGTTCCGTTCCTCGCCGGTGAAGTCGCGGCGCTCGTTCTCCGCCTTCGCTGCAATGTCCTTTGCTGCCAGCAGGTTTTCGCGCATTTGCGCGCGAAGACGATCAGCTTTGGTCATCATCGAAATGGGTCCTTGAGATCAGGTGTGGTCACTGATCGGCGGACTTCGCGGGGCGCGTGCGGGGCGCGGAACATGCGCGGGCACGGTCGCAGTGGCGTGCTGGCCGATTCGGCGGGTGTCCGACTGGCCGTGGCGTACCACGGCGGACCGTCACCCCCGACAAGATCACCTTACCCGACGCGACCGATGTAGCGCGAGATCTCGAACCCCGCGCACCACTCGGCGGCTTCGGCCAGACCGTCGCGGAGCGGCACCAGCCGAACCGCCCTGTCCGGATATGCCCACCAGTTCGCGCCGTCGGACGTCATCACCTGAAAGACACCATCGTTGTCCACGCATGCCACCGTGGGCCGTCCAATCTCGACAGTCAGGGGAATGTGCCGGGACATGGCCATTAGGCCGTCCTCGGCCGTCTCAGGGCTGCAATTCAAGGTCTTCACGAGCGTTCCTCCGTGTCATCGTTCAACAGTTCCCGCAACCGGGTCTCCAGCCGGTCCCGCTCGGCTTCGATCAGCGGCAGGCGGTCCGCGAACACCTCCGGCCAGTTCAGCCGGATATCGCGGTGCTCTTCCTCCAGCGCCTCCAATGCGCGCTGAATGCGCCGTAGCTCGTACTCGGCGGCCCGGCGGCACCCTGGCGAGCAGTACGCGGGCTTGCGGCCCGGTCCAGTGCGTTCGGCGAGCTTCCGGCCGCACTTGCAGCACTTCACCATTTCTCCACCTTCCAACATCGGGTTTTCCGGGATGCTGCGCACGCCGCCACCGAGGCGGTCTAGGTGCCGTCAAGCTCCCGTGATTTCGACGCCCTACCCTCGTTCGGCCGCCCGAAGGTTCCGAAGGTGCCAGGGCCTTGGAACGTGGAATCTTCGGAACCTTCGAGGAACCTTCGGGGGTGAACGTGTCCATCGTGGAATCTTCGAAGGTTCCTGGGGATCTACTGTGGAATGTTGAAGGCACCAGGAAGGTTCCGAAGATTCCAGGTTTCAGGGTGTGGACTCTTCGGAACCTTCGGGCGGCTGGTCGATCGGGTGCCGCCACCACCACGGGCCGCCCATGCTGTCCTTCTGCTTCTGTACGCCCAGTTTGCGGGCGGCACGGTGCAGCGTGGTCTTGGAGAAGCCTGCTTTGCTGGCTTCCTTCTGTACGTCGCTGGCCTTCGCTGTTCCGCCGTTGTCCAACAGGTACTTGTCGAGGAAGTCGAGCGCGTCGTTGCGTTCGACGGCTTCCTCGGTGGTGAGGTTCAGCAGTTCGCCCGCGCGGTGCGTGGACTCTCCGCCCCAGACGACGCGGGCGACGTGGCTGTCCGGTGTGGACTCCAGGCGGTAGGTCAGGCTGGGCGGCGTGGGAGCGAGGTTGTTCTTCGTGCAGGCGAGTACGCGCGTGGATTCGGTGTCGTCGCTGGGATCGAGGGCTACGACGTATCCGGCACGGGCGGCGCCGATGATGCCGATGGACCCGCCACCCCGGTAGACAGCGTTTCCGCCGGACGTCTTGTTCAGGTGCCGTAGCAAAAGGACAGTGCACCCGGTCTCCTCGCCGATCTTCGCGAGACGCGAGAGGATGACACGGACGTCCTGGTCTCGGTGAGAGTCCACTTTGCCCGGTAGGTAGGCCATGAGCACGTCCACAATGAGCAGTCGGGCACCGACGTCGCGGACGGTGTCGGCGATCACGTCGGTGTCGGCGAGGGTCGGAGGGCGTCGGCGGGCCTCACCTCCGTCATCCACATAGGACACTTCGGTGAGGGCGTGCACCCGGTCGGGATCACCTTCGGCGGCATCGAGTCGGGGCCGGATGGTGTCGGCGAGACCGTCTTCGGCGGACATGATCACAACGTCGCCCTGTGGGCAGGGACGTCCGTCCGGCCAGTCGCGACCGGTCGACACGTGAGCGGCGAAGGTGAGCGCCAAAGTGGACTTGCCGAGCGACGGGTCACCGTCGAGCATCACGAGTTTTCCCGCTGGGAGTCGGTCTGACCACAACCAAGTCACCGGCTCCGGCTTCACGTCCGCCAGCCGCTCCGTGACCGCGTACGGCTTCGGCGGGGCGAGGTCATCGAGGTTCACGACGCACCACCGGCCCGGCGAAGAGCGGAGTTCACTGTGGACTCGGCCTCCCGGCGACTTAGTCCTGTTTGGATGGCAGCGTCAACAAGTAGATCAACTTCGCCCTGGCCGCCGGCCTCGACCGCCCGGTTTGCCGCCCAGTAGAGGGCGTTGTTCCGATTGCCTTTCTGGCGTAGCGCAAGCCATCGAGCAAGATTCTGGACGGCCTCACTTCGACTTCCCTTGTGTGGCAACCGGGTCGTGCGTGGCGGCATCACCAGCCGCTTGCACGCCTGCCAGTCGAGTGCCCGGCCTCGCGCGTCGGTTCGCCAGTCGACAACCTCGTACGCTGCGTCATCCACTGTGGACGGCGGGATGAGCACATACCCGCCGAGCCCGCGAAAATCGATTCCGTGACCGGGCAGGCTTCCGTTTCCTTGCCGGGTGCCTCGGAAGTAGACGTGTAGCCCGCCGGAAGGCGTCCGCACGATACCGAGTGCCCCGGCGAGTAGCCCGGCGGCCTTAAGCCGGTCCATTGTGGCCAATCCGTCGACGTCGGCTTTCACGTCGACGTCGAGCACATCGAACGCGGGCGCCCCGGTCGCTACCGCGACGTTGGCGCCGGGCATCCGGCTCCACCACCGCGTGATCACTCCGGGGTCGGTGCTGGCGTCCTTGAACCCGTGCAGCGTCGCCGGTTGCTTCGCGCCGGGCTTGCAGGGGAACACTGGCCATCCGTGCCGCGCGCACGCCAGTGCAGCGCGGAGTGCGGTAGTGTCCACAGTGGTCGAACAGTCCTCAGTGTCGATCTTGTCAAGTGGGGCCGCCCGGTTCGCGCGTGCCGGGCGGCTTTCTTCTGCCGGGGGGCCGTTCACGCGACGCGGCCCCCTTCGGCCTCGTGAGCCCTCTCCCACTGTTCGACGTCGGCCAGCCGGTACCGGACGTACTTCCCGATCTTGAGGTAGCGCGGGCCGTCGCCGCGCGAGTTCCATTGGTAGACGGTCGCCTGGGGCACCCCTACCCGTTCGGCGAATTCCTTGATCGTCAAGTGCTTGCTGACCGTCATCAGCTCTTGCCCTTCCTGGTGATCAACTGTTGACGGTTGCCATGATGTACATGGTTGTGTCATGGTGTCCTTGGTCAAGCCCGACAGATTGGTGTCAAGGTGGAGAAACCAGCACGACGACGGATCAGGTTCCCCCAGGGGTGGGCCGAGTTCGATGACGTGAACCCCTCGTGGGTGCGCGTGCGCGATCAGCTCATCCCCCCGGAGATCACGGTGGTGATGCCCAGCGCGCCCGACCTGCCCTCGCTCACGATGAAGATCGAAATGCGCAAGGAGGTGCCGGTGTGCACCGAGGTCACGATCCAGGCGAAGGAGGACGGGCGAGAGGTGCGCACGACGGACCTTCGCGCGGTTCAGCTCCAGGACCTCATAGAGCTGATCGTGACCGCCGTGTCCAGCAAGATCATTTCGGCGGGGCCGGACGGCCTGGTCCTTGGCGACAACCAGGGCGCGACGAGAGAGAACTTTGACGCCGCCCTCGCGACCATCCGCGCGGCCCGGAAGGGCACGCGGGCGCGCATCACGGATGACTTCCTGCGGGAGGTGGCCGAAACCTACCGCGCCAATGTCGACGGCAGTCCCACCAAGGCCGTCGAGGAGAAGTACGGCGTCGAGTACCGAACCGCTGCCCGGTGGGTCGAACGGGCACGCGCCAAGGGCTACCTCCCCGCAACCACCCCCGGCAAGCGAAAGGCGTAACGATGGCTGTTGAAGACCGTTGGCACCACAAGGGAACGCGGAAGCGCACCAAGGACTACGGACGCGGTAAACGCTGGCGTGTCCGGAATTCCGGAACCCCGGTGCGTTCGTTCGAGAAGAAATCGGACGCGGAGGACTACGACACGTCCGTCAAGGCGGACCTGCTGAAAGGCATGATGCCGTTCGACGTCACCAAGGGGCGCATCCCGTTCCGGGAGTACTGCGAAAAGCACTGGCTCCCCAACCACCCCGGCACGCCCAACTCCCTGCGCACCATCCGGTCACGCCTCAAGAACCACATCTACCCGCACTTCGGCGACAAGCGCATGTACGACTGCCGCCCGTCCACGGTGAACGGCTGGAAGACGACCATGCGCACCAAGACCGCGAAGCGCGGCGGCGGGAAGCTCTCGGACGCGACGATCCTCGCGTGCTGGATCCATCTCGGCGGAATCTTCCGGTCCGCGAAGATCGACGGCGTGATCGCGGTCCACCCGTTCGAGGGGGTGGAACGGGTGGACGAACCACGCCGGGGCCACATGCGATTACTGGAGGACGAGACCGTAGACGGCATCCTCGACGCGTTCCCGGACCGCTACCACGGGATTCCGCTCGTGTCGGCCACCTGCGGGCACCGACAGGGCGAATCGTTCGCCGTCGCCGTCGAGGACCTGGACTTCCTCCGACGCAAGATCGAAATCCGGCACCAGGTGCAGGTGATCGACGGGGAGTTAAAGCTAGTACCCCCGAAGCGCGGGTCCGTGCGCACGGTGCCGCTCCCGACCCCCACAGGAGACGCCCTGGCCGCGCACATCGAGCGCTACCGCACCACCGCTGTCCGGTGCGAGTGCTGCAACCGGATCAACCACCTGCTGTTCGTCACCGAGTCCGGCGAACTGCTCAACTACACCAAGTTCAACCGGACGCTCTGGCACCCCGCGATCAAGGCGGCCGGACTGGACCCAGCAGCCGACGACGAGACCGGTCAGCACCTGCTACGGCACTACTACGTGTCTCTCCTGATCGACGCCCGCACCAACCCGAAGGCCATTCAGCAGTACGTCGGCCACAAGCACATGAGCACCACCATGGACGTGTACGGCGGCCTGTTCGAGCGGGCACACGAACAGGCCACCGGAGTCCTTGACCGCGCGTTCGCTGGACGCACCCGCTCGTACCCTGCGCGTACCGCGAAGGGCGCCTGAGGTGGCTTCGCGCAGGTCAGAGCAGGTTTCTGTCGTGAAGGGGGCCTTCACGTACTTATTGAGGGGTGGGGCACAGGTGGCAGGTTGCGAAAGCCACTTTCGCAACCTTCACCGCTGCGGAAGCCACTTTCGCAACGTCGGGGGCAGGGTGTGGTAGCGAAGAGGGGGCCTTCGCTACGCCGGTGCCGTGGCCCTCGCTGAACCCATGGTCGAGATGCGTCGCGAAAGCCACTTTCGCGACGCCTGATGTCCCGAAAGTGGCTTTCGCGACACCGTCGCCCCACAGCCGCGAGCGAATCCCCGCGACCCGACACCTTTGCGTTACCCCTCGATAGAACACGATTCGCCACTCACGACCACCGCGCGGGCGCGCTCACCGGAAGCTCACGGACAAGCCACCTTTGATCGCCTCAAATGAATGTAGGCGTATGTCCTGCTCGCCGGTAGGCGCATTCGTTGCCAGGGTGCCCTTTTGGCGCGCGGGAGGTACTCGGCACACAGCGAAAGCGAGCTGTCGCTTCGCGTCACTCCCGCGCGCCTCCAATGCGACAAGCGGATCTCGTCTCATGTGGAAGCGGGAGAAAGCCGGGTTCACCTGGTGCGACCCCGAGCCCCGGTTCTCTCTCGCCGTACTTTTCCGTGTGCTGACAACGATTGCGGAGTGCCGGACGTAGTCGCCGGAGAAGGCACTGAACTGCTGGGGAAGGGCGCTGGAACACCTGCCGGCAACCGGTTCTGGGACCTCGGCCAGTGGCCACGCAAGACAACCGCGCAGGGTTGCCGGTGATGAGAACACCGGAATATGTTTCCTGTCAACGGATCGCGCCGCTCGGCGAACCGCCGCCCGATGCAGGCACCCAATTCCGGAGGCACGCTATGCACAGCACGATGCCGGACACTCCACTGACCATTGCCCGCATCCTGCGGTACGGCGCTACGGTTCACGCTTCCTCCCACGTGTCCACCTGGAACGGAACGGGGTTCGACAGAAGGAGTTACGCGGAAGTCGCCGAGCGGGCCGCCCGGCTGGCGCGTGCGCTCCGTGACCGGCTGGGGGTGCGCCCCGGTACCCGGGCGGGGAGCGAACAGGGCGTCGTCGGCACCCTCATGTGGAACAACGCTCGTCATCTCGAACTCTTCGTCGCGGTTCCCGCGATGGGTGCCGTGCTGCACACCCTGAACTGGCGGATGCCCGCGGACCAGCTGGTCTACACCATCGGCCACGCCGGGGACGAGGTCATCATCGTGGACGCGGGCCTGACAGAATCGCTCGCCCCCGTGCTCGCGCGGTTGCCGGAAACCGTGCGGCACATCATCGTCGCCGGTCGTGGCGGCCGTGAGGCGCTGTCCAAATTCACCGGTGAAGTACATGACTACGAGGAGCTGATCAGCGACCATCCCGGCGATTACCCCTGGGAGGAGCGGTTGGACGAGCGTGCCGCCGCGACGATCTGCTACACCACCGGAACCACCGGCAAGCCCAAGGGAGTGGTCTACAGCCACCGTTCGATATTCCTGCACTGCTTCCAGGTGCTGTCGCCGAGTCATTACAACATCAGCTCGCACGACACCCTTTTCCCGATAGCGTCCATGTTCCACGTGATCGGATGGGGCATCCCGCACACAGCCTTCTTCACGGGCGCTGATCTGTTGCTGCCTGACCGGTTCACCCACGCCGAATCGCTCGCCCGCATGATCGACAAGGGGCGGCCCACCTTCAGCGCCGCCGTCCCCACCGTCTGGTCTTCTCTTTTGGAGGAACTGGACACCCGCACCTACAACACCGAAAGCCTGAGGCGGGCGTATGTAGGCGGTTCCGCTTGCCCGCCGACTTTGATGGCCGCATACCGGGACCGGCATTCCATCGAGCTTCTGCACGGCTGGGGGATGACCGAGACCATGGGGCTGGTGAGCGCGGCGGTGCCGCCCCGAGGGGCGGACTCCGACGAGGAATGGGCCTACCGTGTCAGCCAGGGGCGGTTCCCGCCGTCGGTGGAGTTCCGGCTCGTGGGCCCGGACGGCGCACTGTTGCCCTGCGATGGTGTGGCCACCGGGGAACTTCAGCTGCGCGGCCCCGACGTGACGTGTGCCTATCACGGCGGTGACGAGGCTGCGTGGGCGCGGCCGGCGGAGAACTTCACCGCGGACGGCTGGCTGAGGACCGGCGACGTCGGCGCGATCACCGCGAACGGCTATCTGAGGTTGACCGACCGGGTGAAGGACGTCATCAAGTCCGGCGGTGAGTTCATTTCCAGCGTGGGATTGGAGAACACGCTGATGGAACACTCCGCGGTGATCGAGGCGGCCGTCATAGCGGTGCCCGACGACCGATGGGGCGAACGTCCGCTGGCCACCGTGTCACTGCGCCACAACGGCATCGACCCGGCGGAACTGCGTGATTTCCTGGCCGAACGTATCGACGCGTGGATGGTGCCCGAACGCTGGGCGGTCCTGCCGGCCGTGCCCAAGACCTCGGTGGGCAAGTACGACAAGCGGGCCATCCGCGACCAGTACGTGCAGGGTCTGCTCCCCATCGTGCGGCTCGGCAGGCACCGCGGCGGCCGCCCTGCCATGAAGCAGTAGGAACTCGTCGGCAGGTGACGCCCGCGTTCCTGCCTTCACGGTGAAGCCCTCGACGGCTCGAGCACGTCCGGGTACGCGGCCCGAGAGGGATACCACGCGCTGGAGGACATCTTCCTCGACGGCGGCGGGTCTTCCGGCTGGGTCGCCGACCGCGCTCCCGCCCGGAACCATTTCGCGTTCTCGTGCCGGAACTTCGCCCGCAGCGGCGGGGTATGGCGCCACGGAAATCCAGGAGAGAGGAAGAGATGAGCCCTTCACCACATCGGCACCGCGCCTTCCGCGCCCAGGACATGGGTGCGCAGACAGCCAGCGGAATGCCCGTGCACAAGTACGCTCCTTATCAGCCGATCGGGCTGGAAGACCGCACCTGGCCCAGCCGTCACATCACCCGCGCGCCCCTGTGGGGCAGCGTGGACCTGCGTGACGGCAACCAGGCCCTGCTGGAGCCGATGGATGTCGCCCGCAAGCGCGTCATGTTCGACCTTCTGGTGTCCATGGGGTTCAAGGAGATCGAGGTCGGCTACCCCGCCTCGTCCCAGGACGACTACGACTTCGTGCGGCATCTGATCGAGACGGGCTCCATCCCTGACGACGTCATCATCCAGGTCCTCTGCTCCATGCGGACCGATGCCATAGACCGGAGTGTCGACGCGGTACGCGGAGCCCGCAAGGCGGTCCTGCAGTACATCAACCCGACTTCCGTCGCGCAGCGGCGGGTGGTCTTCCGTGCCAGTCGCGAGGAGACCGTGGCGCTGGCCCTCGAGGGCACCCGGCACGCCGTCCGGCTCCAGGAAACGTTGGCGGAGACCGAGCTCTACCTGTCCTACGTGCCGGAGTCCTGGAGCCAGACCGAACCCGACTTCGGCGTGGAGATCTGCAACGCGGTACAGGAGTACTGCGCTCCGCGGACCGACCGCACCCTCCGCATCGCCCTGCCCGCGACCGTGGAGTGTTTCCCGCCTCATGAGCTGGCGGACCGTATCGAGTACACGTGCCGGAATCTGGCGTATCGCGACCGGACCATCCTCACCCTGCACCCGCACAACGACCGCGGCAGCGCCGTCGCGGCGACCGAGCTGGCCCTCCTCGCCGGCGTCGACCGGGTGGAGGGGTGCCTGTTCGGAAACGGTGAGCGCACCGGCAATGTCTGCCTGCCCACCCTGGCGATGAACCTGTTCTCCCAGGGGATCGACCCCATGCTCGACCTGAGCGATCTGGACGGCATCCGTTCCGTGGTCGAGGAGTGCAATCAGCTCCCGGTCTCCGCTCGCCATCCCTGGGTGGGCGAATTTGTCTACACCTCCTTCGCCGGCACGCACCAGGACGCCATCGCCAAGGGGCTCAAAGCCCGGGAGGAGGCGGGGGATCCCGGTGCCGTCTGGGAAGTGCCCTACCTCGCCGTCGATCCCCGCGACATCGGGCGCAGTTATCAGGCGCTGATCCGCATCAACACCCAGTCCGGCAAGGGCGGCATCGCCCATCTGCTGCGCAGCACGCGGGGGCTGACCCTGCCCCGGCCGTTGCAGATCGACTTCGCCCATGTCATGCAGGAGTTCTGCGAGCAGCTTGGTGGCGAAGTGGGCGCGGACGAGCTTTGGGAGCTTTTCACGGAGCGGTATGTGGCACCGGGCACGGAGTCCGACGAGGGGACGACGGACGCCGTGGAGATTTCCGCCGCCGACTGGACACCCGCCGACTGGAAGATTTCGGTGTGCCAGGCGTTCTCCGCCCTGGAAACCCCCGGCGCGGTCCAAGGCGTCACCGTGGAGCGGCTCCAGGGGCGGCCTGGATACGCCGCCTTCTGCGAGACCGCCCTGAACGGGCATTCCTTGTGGGGCGTGGGCATTCACGAGGAGGAGACGGAAGCGGTCCGGAGGGCCGCGCTGGCCACTGCCCGGCGAGCCTGGGACGAGAAGCAGTCCGCACCGTATGTCACCTCGACCGCGGCCGCGACGGAGCCCGCCGTCTGAGTGCCCTGGAGTCCGCGGCCACGCGCGGACCAAGGAAGCCGGCAGCGGTCTGCCGCCGATCCGGGGCACATCGGGCCGGTTCTCGACAAGGGACCGGCCCGTTCCGGGCCCAAGAGCAAACCTCGCGAACAGCTGCCACCACCCGAATGAAGGAGAGAGATGCCAATGCCGACCAGTCGTAGCATTCGCCTCGCGGTGATCCCCGGTGACGGCATCGGCCCGGAAGTGGTGGCAGAGGGACTGAAGGTCCTGGCCGCCGTGCTTCCGCCGGACGTGAAACTGGAGACCAGCCCATACGATCTCGGCGCGCGGCGGTGGCACGCCGCCGGGGAGATCCTGCCGGACGCCGAACTGCAGTCGCTCAGGCACCATGACGCGATCCTGCTGGGCGCCATCGGCGATCCCACCGTCCCTTCCGGCGTTCTGGAACGTGGCCTGCTGCTCAAGCTGCGTTTCGCCTTCGACCACTACGTGAACCTGCGCCCCGGCAAACTCGATCCGAACACCGGCGACCGCCCGCCCGTCGACTTCGTCGTGGTCCGGGAAGGCACCGAGGGTCCGTACACGGGCAACGGCGGCGCGCTGCGCGTCGGCACCCCCGCCGAGGTGGCCACCGAGGTGAGCGTCAACACCGCCTACGGCGTGGAGCGGGTGATCCGGTACGCCTTCCAGCTCGCCAACGCCCGGCCGCGCCGGAGCCTGACGCTGGTGCACAAGAACAACGTGCTCGTGCACGCCGGCAACCTGTGGCAGCACACCTTCGACGCGGTCGCCGCCGAGTACCCCGGCGTCAGCACTGACTATCTGCACGTCGACGCCGCCACGATCTTCTTCGTCACCCGGCCCGAGCGGTTCGACGTGATCGTCACCGACAACCTCTTCGGTGACATCCTGACCGACCTGGCCGCGGCCGTCACCGGCGGCATCGGCCTTGCCGCCAGCGGCAACATCAACCCCACCGGCGCCCACCCCTCGATGTTCGAGCCGGTCCACGGCTCCGCCCCGGATAT
Organism: Amycolatopsis sp. cmx-11-32; assembly: GCF_047608695.1. Lineage (NCBI taxonomy): Bacteria > Bacillati > Actinomycetota > Actinomycetes > Pseudonocardiales > Pseudonocardiaceae > Amycolatopsis > Amycolatopsis sp. cmx-11-32. The sequence continues at coordinate 107,831 of NZ_JADNQN010000008.1, forward strand.
CGCGGGCACCGGCAAGGCCGACCCGACCGCGACCGTCCTGTCGGTCGCGCTGCTCCTGCGCCACCTGGGCTATGAACAGGAGGCACGGCGGATCGAGGCCGCCGTCACCGCCGACCTCGCCGAACGCGACACGGCCGCACCCCGCGGCACCGAGCAGATCGGCGACGCACTCGCCGCGCGCCTGGCGGGCTGATCCGCTCTGCCTGCCAATGCCCTGACCTGGCATCGGGCGCTGCTCGAGCAAAGCGGTGCCTGTTCAAGAAGTTCCTCGATGTCTCGTGAAACGAGGCATTCCGCACGAGCACAGCGTGAAATCCGGTGCCGGCCCGGCTCCGGTTCCATCCATTCGCTCGAAGGGAAGTCCATGGCCAAGACAATGGCGGAGAAGGTCTGGGACGACCATGTCGTCCGGCGCGCCGAGGGCGAACCGGATCTGCTCTACATCGATCTGCACCTGCTGCACGAGGTGACCTGCCCGCAGGCGTTCGACGGGCTCGGCAAGGCCGGACGGCGTGTGCGGCGCACCGATCTCACCATCGCGACCGAAGACCACAACACCCCCACGATCGACATCGACAAGCCGATCGCCGACCCGGTCTCCCGCGCAATGCTGGAGACGCTGCGGAAGAACTGCGCGGAGTTCGGGGTCCGCCTGCACCCGCTGGGCGACGTCGAGCAGGGCGTCGTCCACGTGGTGGGGCCGCAGCTGGGCTTGACCCAGCCTGGAATGACCATCGTCTGCGGTGACAGCCACACCTCCACCCACGGCGCATTCGGCGCCCTCGCCTTTGGCATCGGCACCAGCCAGGTCGAACACGTGCTGGCCAGCCAGACGCTGCCGATGGCGCCGTTTCGGACCATGGCCGTCACGGTCGAGGGCGAGCTGCCCCCCGGTGTCACGGCCAAGGACCTGATCCTGGCCGTGATCACCGAGATCGGCACCAGCGGCGGCCAAGGCCACGTCATCGAATACCGCGGCCCGGCCATCGAGAAACTCTCGATGGAGGCCCGGATGACCGTGTGCAACATGTCGATCGAGGCGGGTGCCCGGGCCGGCATGATCGCCCCCGATGAAACCACCTTCGCCTATCTCAAGGACCGCCCGCACGCGCCCAAGGGCACCGCCTGGGACGCCGCCGTCGCCGACTGGCGTGCCCTGCGCACCGACGAAGCCACTTTCGACCGCGAGGTCGTCATCGACGCCTCCGCACTCTCTCCCTTCGTCACGTGGGGTACCAACCCAGGACAAGGTGCTCCGCTGTCGGGCTCCGTCCCCGACCCGGCGGACTTCGCCGACCCCAGCGAGCGGCTGGCGGCCGAGAAGGCGCTGGAGTACATGGGCCTGAGGGCGGGTCAGCCACTGCGGGAGATCGCGGTGGACACCGTCTTCCTCGGCTCCTGCACCAACGGGCGGATCGAGGACTTGCGCGCCGCGGCCGCCGTGCTCCAGGGCCGCTCGGTGGCCGACGGGCTACGGATGCTGGTCGTGCCAGGGTCGGTGCGCGTCGCGCTCCAGGCCGTCGAGGAGGGGCTGGACAAGGTGTTCGTCGCCGCCGGAGCCGAGTGGCGCCACGCGGGTTGCTCCATGTGCCTGGGCATGAACCCCGACCAGCTGGCCCCCGGCGAGCGGGCCGCGTCCACGTCCAACCGCAACTTCGAGGGCAGGCAGGGCAAGGGCGGTCGCACCCACCTGGTCTCTCCGCAGGTGGCAGCCACTACCGCGGTCCTCGGACACCTGGCCTCGCCCGCTGACCTGTCCGAACGGCCCCTCACCACCGGAGTCTGAACCTCATGGAAGCATTCACCACCCACACCGGCCGGGTCGTCCCGCTGCGCCGCAGCAACATCGACACCGACCAGATCATCCCTGCCCACTGGCTGAAGAAGGTCACCCGGGACGGCTTCGAGGACGGGCTCTTCGATGCCTGGCGCAAGGACCCGCAGTTCGTGCTCAACCAGCCCGCCCGCCAGGGCGCCACCGTGCTGGTGGCCGGGCCGGACTTCGGGACCGGCTCCTCGCGCGAGCACGCCGTCTGGGCACTGCAGAACTACGGCTTCAAGGCCGTCATCTCCTCCCGCTTCGCCGACATCTTCCGCGGCAACTCCCTCAAGAACGGCCTGCTGACCGTGGTGCTGCCACAAGAGACCGTGGACCGGCTCTGGGAGCTGACCGAGGCCGACCCCGCGGCCGAGGTCACCGTGGACCTCTTCGGCCGCCAGGTTCGTGCCGAGGGAATCACGGCTGATTTCGAGCTTGACGACAACGCCCGGTGGCGTCTGCTGGAGGGGCTGGACGACATCAGCCTGACCTTGGAACACGAATCCAGCATCGCGGAGTACGAAGCGCGGCGCCCTTCGTACAAGCCTCGCACCCTTTAACAGTGACGGATGCGGAGCCGGCACCGTGTGCGGTGCGCCGGGCGGGGGCCGGAGGTCTCCCGCCCGGCCGCACCGCACACGGTCAGGTCGTCGGCCAAGGAGCGGTGAGCCCTCGCGTTCGAGTTCACAGTGGACTAACTAGGAGTCGTTCGACGACGGACGGCGGGCGGCCCGGCCTGACTGCGGAGCGCCCGGAGGATCGCGACGCGTTCGGCGCGGGTGGCGTCGTGCAGGGCGATCTCAAGTTCGCGTCGCTGACTTTCAGCGCGGATCTTGGCCAGGACGCAGCGCGCGATCGCGGTGATCCCGGTGGCGACGACAGGGCCGGCCAGTAGCCAACTCCACGTGACAGCGTTCCTCCGGCGTACTGGGTGATGGGAAGCCCTGCCGAATCGGCTGGGACTGCCCAACGTTTACGCAGGTCAGATCGCATCGTGCTGCTGCTTTACATAGGCTGACGCCGGATTAAAGAGGTTTTGACCGAATTTTCGAGGTGGGGCGGCTGGGGTGAAGCCCTCTCTCCGAGGCGGGGTTTTACAGCGGTTTATAGTGGCTGCCAGCATATTGTGAACTGGGCCACGTCAGGGAAGACGCCGTGGGGGTCTGGCGCCAACCGGAGTTGCCCGATGGGCCGTTGCGGGACCTGAATCTTGAGCTGCATCGGCTGCCTGTGTTGTCCGGTTACCGCAGCAGCTACCGGATCGCGACCTGGTATCGAGCACGGCGACGCTATCCCGACGTCCGGCCCGGCTTGGCGCGGATGCGGGAGCCCGGCTTGTGGGTGGGGGTAGCCGGGAACCAGACCGCCCGCGGCCGAGCTAATTGCGTGCGCTGGGTCTGCCGTGGACCAGGTCGCGACCTCGGGCGAGTGGGGTGTCGCCAAGCCTTCGTCCGAGTCCTTCGCCCGCGTCGCAGAGATGGTGCCCGACGGGCCAGGCGAGACGATGTACGTGGGTGACCACCGGGACAACGACGTAGCGATCGCGGCTGGACACGAGCGGGGATCGGAACCCGGCGTGGGAGCGGGTCACTCCGGCGAGGGGTCACCGGCGAGGGCCTTCAGGCCGCGAATGACCGTTTCGGCGCTGGGAGCCCGCTCGGGAGCGACGAGGTGCTGCATCATCACGCCGGCGATGAGGGCGAACTGAACGGCGCCGGCCGCGTCGGCGTCGGTGCGCGACAGGCGTTCGCCGAGGACCTTCCGGGCTTCGTCCTGCGCGTCGGCTAGTCGTTCGCGGAGGTCCGGGAAGCGGACGGCCTGGGTGGCGCTTTCGAGGACGGCGGTCCACGTGTCGCGCTGCTCGGTGAAGGAGCCGATGAGGCCTTGCCAGATGGCGGTCAGCGACGTTCCGGCCGGTTCACGCAGCCGCTCGACCGCCTCGGCCGAGAGTTCGATCATGGCCTCGTTCATGAGGGCCTCTTTGGAGCCGAAGTGGTACCCGATGGAGCCGAGGTTCGCACCTGAGGCGGCGGTGATGTCGCGCGCGGTGGTGTGCGCGTAGCCGCGTTCGACCAGGCAGCGCTTGGCTCCGTCGAGGAGGTCCTCTCGTTGTCCCATGCCCCGATCCTAGTGGGAGACTGTGACAAGCGTCTTATACGTTCGTCTTATACAAGTGTACAAGACGCTTGTATGGTCGGCGGTGCCGGAACAAGCTGGCCTCGCACAAGGGAAGACGATGAACCCCAACCGCTACATCCTTGGCAACTTCGCCCCGGTCGCCGAAGAGATCACCGCCTTCGACCTGCCCGTCACCGGGAAAATCCCGGACGACCTCGATGGCCGCTACCTGCGCATCGGCCCGAACCCGCTTGGTCTAGAAGACGCGGCGGCGCACATTTGGACCCTCGGGGAAGGCATGGTCCACGGCGTGCGCCTGCGCGACGGCCGCGCCGAGTGGTACCGCAACCGCTGGGTCCGGTCGGCTTCCGTGGCCGACCGGCTCGGAGAACCGCGCCGCGGGCAGGTCGCCGACGAGCGGATGGACTTCGCGCCGAACGTCCAGGTCGCGGGCCACGGTGGCCGTCTCTACGCGCTGATCGAAGGGGGTTTGGCCCCGTACGAGCTGACCGGTGAACTCGACACCGTCGGACCCGCCCCCCTCGGTGCCACGGCACAGGGCTTCTCGGCCAACGCGCACAGCAAGTACGACCACGCGACCGGCGAACTGCACTCACTGGCCTTTCGTTACGGTGCGGATTTCGTGCAGCACATCGTGATCGGGCCCGACGGGGAGAACCGGAGCGTCACCGACATCCCGGCGCCGACCCTGCCGTACATGCACGACTTCGCGCTCACCGAGCACTACGTGGTGCTCTACGAATCCCCGATGGTCTTCGACCCCGAGCGCCTGGCGACCGGGGTGCCGTTCCACTGGAACCGGGACCTGCCCTCACGGCTGGGTCTGCTGCCGAGAGCGGGCGGGACGGTGCGCTGGCTGGAAACCGCACCGGTCATGGTCGGCCACACCCTGAACGCCTTCGAGGAGAACGGCAAAATGGTGGTGGATGTGGTCGTGCATCCCCGGCCGCTGGACTTCGCCGACATCGGTGCCTCGAAGCCCGTGCTCGAACGCTGGACCGCCGACCTCACGCTCGGCCGGGTCACGCGAACGCTGCTGCACGACCGCCCGCAGGACTTCCCGCGCCTGAACGGCCGTTTCAGCGGCAAGCCCTACCGCTTCGGCTATTCGGCGGCGGCCGAACTCTATGCCACACCGAGCACCACCGAGCCGGACCGCCCTGACGAGGGCTTCAGCAGCGCTCTCCTCAAACACGACCTCCTGACCGGTGCCACCGAAACACACGAGTTCGGCCGTGACGCGAGCGCGGGCGAGACCGTGTTCGTCCCCGCGGGCCGGACGAGAGCGGAGGACGACGGCTACAACTTGGCCTACGTCCACAACCCCGATCGGGGCGCGGCGGACCTGGTGATCCTGGCCGCCCAAGACTTCGCGGGCGAACCCCTCGCCAGGGTCCACCTGCCCGCACGCGTCCCACTGGGGTTGCACGGCAGCTGGATTCCCGTCGCGTGATTCGGTCACCGAATGTGAGAGATATCGGTCACCAGGGGGCTCACTTTCGCCCCGTCAATGACGGTCTGTCGTCCGTGCTGTCGCTGGCTTCATACGTCAGTTCTTGTGCTCATCGTGCGGATGGGCCGCGAGGTCGCTGGTAAAGGGGGCGCTGGGCTGCTGGAGCCGCACCGGTCCGGGGCCACGGCCCTGGAGGGCGTCGTCGGGGTTGAGGAGCAGGCACGCCTTCATCGACAGGCAGCCGCAGCCGATGCAACCGGTGAGTTCGTGTTCGAGGGACTCGAGGGCGCGGCGGCGTTCCTCCAGTTGTCGCTTCCAGCGCCGGGAGACCCGCTGCCAGTCCTGGTGGGTGGGGGCGCGATCGGCGGGGAGGCCGACGAAGACCTCGGCGACGTCCGTCAGCGGAATGCGGAGGCGCTTCGCCACCAGGATCAAGGAAATCCGGCGGAGCATGTGCCGCGAGAAGATCCGCTGATTGTTGCCGGTGCGTTCGCTGAAGATCAGGCCCTTGCGTTCGTAGAAGTGCAAGGCGGAGGCGGGCACGCCGGTCCGGTGGATGACCTCACCGATCGTGAGATGGTCCTCGGGACTGGCGCGCACTTGTCCGCTCCTCGCTCGTTCGGGACGCCGGTGGTCAGGTGCGGCGACGGGACGTCGCGGCGCGGCGGTGGATCAGGACGGCCACGACGATCGACAGGACCAGGCAGAGCAGGCCGACACCGAGCTGGGTCAGCTGCCATGACCAGGTGAAGGCGTCCAGTTCCACCGCCTCGGTTCCCTCGGTGAGGCGTCCGGCGCCGACCTTGGCGGCGTGGGCCGGGTCGTCGAGCCTCGCCGTGAGGAGGCCGACGATGGAGGCACTGTAAGCGGCGATCACGAGAGCCTCGGCCGCTCCCCGCAGGGTGTTGAGGAAGCCGGCCGCCATGCCGACGGCGTCGGCCGGGACGAGAGCCATGGCCTGGCCGTCGGTGATGCCGAAGGACGCACCCATGCCCACCCCGATCATCACCAGCGGCGCCGCGACGACCGCGACCGCGTCCTCGGCGTTCAACGTCACCAGCCACAGATTCCCGGCCACGACCAGCACCAGGGCGATCATGATCAGCAGCCGGGCCGGTACGCCCTTGTTCACCAGCGCCACCGCGACCATGGGCATGATCAGCACCGGGGCCGTCAGCAACAGCATCGTCACCCCCGAGGCGGCAGGGGAGAGCCCGGCCGCTGCCTGCAAGTAGGTGGGCAGGAAGACCAGGACGCCAAGGAACCCGACGGACGTGGTCAGGGTCGCCAGGCTCCAGCCGAGGAAACCGCGATTGGCGACCAGTTCGGGTGCCAGTACCGGAGCGGCGCTGCGCCGCTGCACGACGCCGAAGACAACCAGCACGACCAGGCCTGCGGTCCCGGTGAGCAGGATGACCGGGTGGGACCAGCCGAGCGACGGCGCCTCCAGGAGCGCGAACATCAGCAATGCCAGCGCGGCGACGAACAGGACACTGCCAACCCAATCCGCCCGGCCGGTGTCGGTCGCGCGGGACTCGCGGGCACGGGTCCCGCCCAAGGCGACCAGCAAGCCGATGACCGTGAAGACCGCAAAGCTCCCCCTCCAGCCGGTAGCACTGATCAGCAGGCCCGACAGGGTGGGGCCGATGGCGATGCCGACCCCGGCCATGGTGCCCATCAGGGCAAAGGCGCGATTGCGGGCCGCCCCTTCGTAGCTGGAGGCGAGGATGGCACCGCCGGCCGCCATGATCCCGGCACCGCCGACACCGGAGACGACGCGGGCGACGTCGGTGACGACGATCGCCGGGCTCAGCGCCGTCCCGAGAAACCCGGCCGCGAAGACCAGCGCCGAGACGACGAACACCCGTCGCCTGCCGATCCGGTCGGCCGCCGATCCCGTGATGAGCGTCATGGCCGCGAAGGCCAGGTTGTAACCGGCCACGACCCAGTTCAACGGGGAGCCGGAGGTATCGAGATCACGGCCGATGCTCGGCAGCGCCACCGCGGTCCCCGAGATGGACATCGCCACCAGGACGACGCCGACCAGGACCACCGGAAGTGTCAACGGAGACGGTCGATCCACCGAAGCCGGATGCGGAGAGGGATTTGTGGTCGTTCTGTCCGTGCTGTTCGCCATAGCTGTTCGCTTTCTTGTCCTGAGGTCGACGGCGAGCAGCCCATCAGCTCAACCTAAGTTGAGGTCAAACGCGCTGGTGAAAGCATGTCTGTACGAGGTCGTCGAGCACGTGTGGTCGGTTCGGTCGCCGACCACGGCGGTCAAGTCGTCGCGGGCCGGTGGCTGCGGCCGACAACGACGGACCGATTTCAGTCACTCGGACTATGACGCTCCGCAGGAACTCCCTGAGGTCGCCTCCATGCTGTGGGCCGAGCCACTGCGCCCGCTCCAGCAATTCCAACAGGGCCTCGATCGCGCCCACACCCCGGAAACAGAAGAGCTTCCCCCGGTTGTCCGGGCACTCACCTGAGGTGACCGTCGGTCACCAGGGAGGATGTTCTGGTGTCTGCACCACACCCGCCTGAGTTTCGTCAGCGTGCGGTCGAGGTGAGAACCATGTCGTCACGCCGGAACTGCTGGAGAAACTGGGCATGGACCGGGAGACCGCGATCGAGCGGGCTGCTGACCGCCGGACAGTTCCCGTGGCTTGGGCCCGGTCACCGAGCCCGACGTCGGCCAGCGCCTGGCGCACCTCGCCCTTGGACACCCGCACACCGGCCATCTTCAGCGGGAAGGCCACATTCTGTTCGGCGGTGAGCGAACCGTTCAGGTTGAAGCTCTGGAACACGAAGCCGATCACGCGGCGACGCATGAGGGTAAGCACGTTGTCTGGTGCGGTGGTGATGTCCTGGCCGGCCAGCAGCACGCGACCGCTGGTGACCTTGTCCAGTCCGGCGGCGCAGTGCAGCAGGGTGGACTTGCCGGAGCCGGACGGTCCCATGATCGCGGTCCAGGTTCCCGCCAGGCGGGGCGAGGTTCACGTTGTCCAACGCCGCGACGCCATTCGCTCAGGATCCGTACAGTCGGCTGACCTGCTGTAGCTCTACCGCGTGACTGTTCACGGTCGCAACCTCCCGGTGGCCAGCACCCAGGCGGCGAGCACCGCCATCGGAATCGTCGTGAACACCGTGACGGCCGTGACGTTCACATCCGCCAGCAGGAAACCGGCCAGCAGACCCAGCACCATGTTGTTCCCGGCGTGGGCGAGGCTCGCCGTCCACACACTGCCGCCGCGCACCCGCAGCCAGCTCAGCAGAACCTCCTGGCACAGGAACGACAGCGTCCACACCGCGAGGCCCACCGCGACGTTCTCGAACTCGATGTATCCGACGAACGCGAGCGGGTAGTGCCACACCGCCCAGATCAGACCGGTCGCGCACGTCGCCGCCACTGGGCGGCCTTGGTACACCCGCTGCCGGAGATAGCTGGTCCACCCGAACTCCTCACCCCAGTAGATCGGTGCGAGCAGCGGAACCACGAGCAGCAGCACCGCTATCAGCGCCCAGCCGGGCAGACCGGCCACCTGGCCGTCCAGCGGGGACAGGCGCGCACCGAACAGCACGGCCACGGCGGCGGTGGCCGCGACGAGAGCGGCCGGCCCCAGCCATGCCACGAGGTACTGCGGCCACGCCTCGCGCAGCCGCAGCCGCAGGCCCGCGTCCGCGAATCCCTCACCGGTCACCCACCGCCGCACGACGAAGGCGGCCAGCGCCGGCGCGAACGCGAACGGCAGCTGCACCAACGGGTTCACCAGTGAGAAGCCGAGCGCCCACGCGCCGATCATGCCCAGCCACGCCAGGCCGAACGCGAGGCCGAGGAACACCGCCAACCCGCTCACACGGGTCTTGAGAACCATCATGTGCCAACAAGATCACCGGGATACGGGCGCGGTCACTGACAGCAAGGGGTCACTCGGAGGTAGTGCTAGGCCTACCTCCGGACTATGGCGAAGGGGCGGGACGCGCTCCGCCGAATGGATTACGGTTGGCCGGGTGATCAAGGCGGAACCGCGAACGGTGCGCGAAGCGCTTGCCACCAGGCGTTTCCTTTTCAGCGCCTGGCCGTGGCGCGCGTACGCCCACATGCTCGGTACGCCGGCGATCGCGTTCGTCGCGCTGATGCCTTTGGCGATACCCGCGGCGCCGTGGGTGCTGGTGGCGGTGGGCCGTCCGGCGCCGATGCCGTGGACGATGGCGCTGCTGCTCGTGCTCGTCGGCGGATTGCTGCTCACCGCGGCGTTGCCGTGGGTGGCGGCTCCGATGGCCCGGCTGGAGCGACGCCGACTGCGGCTGGTGGACGGCCGACCGCTGGGGGAGCCGCCGCGCGGACCCGTCAAGTACGCCGAGTCCGCGACCTGGCGAGCTGTCGCGTACCTGGTCCTGCTGGTCACCGTCGGTGCGCTGCTGTCGGCCGCCACCTGTGGTCTGCTGCTGTTCCTTGTCTTGCTGATCGTGTCGCCGTACCTGGTGGACGGCACTTCGCAAGTGACGCTCGGGTTCACCACCGTCACCACACAGGAAGCGGCGATCCCTTACGCCGTGGCCGCCGGCGTAGCCCTCCTGCTGTCGCCGTACCCGGTGGCCCTGCTGGCGTCGGCGAACGGCGCGGTGGCCCGTGCCCTCCTCCGCGACGACAGCGGACCGCTGCGCGCCGAGCTGGTCGAGGTCGCACGATCAAGAGCCCGGCTGGTGGATCTGTTCGAGACAGAACGCCGCCGCGTCGAACGTGACCTGCACGACGGCGCGCAACAGCGACTCGTCGGCCTCACCCTCCGGCTGGGATTGGCCAAAATGGACCTCCCACCCGATTCACCCGCGTACGCGGAAGTCACGGCCGCGCACGACGAGGCCAAGGAGCTGATGACCGAGCTGCGGGAGCTGGTCCGCGGCATCCATCCCAGGGTCCTCACCGACCGCGGCATCCCGGCGGCCTTGGGAGAATTGGCCGACCGTGCGCCCATTCCGGTGAGCGTGCGCACCGACGTGCCCGACCGCCTGCCCGCCCCGGTCGAGTCGATCGGGTACTTCGTCGTGGCGGAGGCGTTGACCAACGTGGCCAAACACGGTGACGCGACCGCTGCCGGCGTCTCCGCTTCCCATCAGGCCGGGACACTCGTTCTGGAGGTCAGTGACAACGGCGTCGGCGGCGCCGACCCGGCACGCGGTACCGGGTTGACCGGACTGGCGGACCGTGCGGCCGTGGTAGGCGGGCGGATGTTGCTGTCCAGCCCGCTGGGTGGCCCGACCGTAGTGCGCGTGGAGTTGCCGTGCCAGTGATTCGAGTCGTGCTCGCGGAGGACGGCGTGCTGCTGCGGGCCGGGTTGGCCGGGCTGTTGGAACGGTTCGGATTCGAGGTGCTCGCGCAGGTCAGCGACGCGGACGCGCTGGTGGTGGCAGTCGAGCGAACTCGACCCGACCTCGTGATCACGGACATCCGGATGCCGCCGTCGTTCACTGATGAGGGCCTGCGGGCCGCCGTGGCGCTGCGCCGGGCCGAGCCGGGACTGGCTGTCGTCGCCCTGAGCCAGTACGTGGAGCGCAGCTACGCCGCTGAACTGTTGGACTCCGGCGACGGCGCGCGGGTCGGGTACCTGCTCAAGGACCGGATCGTCGATGTGGAGGACTTCGTCGCGACACTGCGCCGAGTAATGGCGGGCGGCACGGTAGTCGACCCACAAGTGGTCCGCCAGCTACTGGTCCGTCGGCGTGACCCCCTGGCCCGGCTCTCGGCCCGTGAGCACGAGGTGCTGGCCCTGGTCGCCGAGGGCTACTCGAACGCCGCGATCGCGGCCAGGCTGGTCATCACCGAAGCAGCCGTTGGCAAGCACGTAGGCAACATCCTGGCCAAGCTCGACCTGCCACCGACCGAGGACACCAACCGGCGGGTGCTCGCCGTCCTGACCTACCTCCGAGCCACGGCCTTCTGACAAAGGACGCCCACACCAGCGCGTCGGCGACACTTTCAAAGACTGACCGCTCAACATCTCGCTCTGGTATCTGCTGTTTTTATCCGCTCATGCCGATTACAGGGTGCTCGTGACGCACAGACCGAGCCTAGACCGCCGAGTACACCGGGCAGTCGGTGGAGCTGATCACCATCGACTTCGACGGGGGCCGCTGGTTCGCCGGGCCCGAGGCGATGGCCTACGGCTTGGCCGAGGAGGTGATCGGTGGTCCGGCCGGGGCCCCGGAGGGCGGTGTGCCTAGTGCGGCTTTCACGTTCGAACGGCCAACGGGCAGTGACCCGCGTTGGCCCTGCCGCCGCTCGCGCTTCTCGGAAGACCGTACGGAACGAAGCGCGGAATGTCGTACCCACGTCCTACGGTAGGCCGATGGACTGGAAGATCGAACTCATCCCCGTTCCGGTGACCGACGTCGACCGGGCCAAGGCATTTTACGAGAAGGTCGGCTTCAACGCAGACCACGACCACAAAGTGCATGAAGGCCTGCGGTTCGTCCAGCTGACACCGCCCGGCTCGGCCTGCTCCATCGTGATCGGCGAAGGCATCACGGACAAGACGCCTGGCACGCAGGAGATCCAGGTCGTGGTCGCCCATGCGGAGGTGGCGCGCAAGCAGTTGCTCGACGCCGGTGTCGCCGCGAGCGAGGTGGACGTGCAGCCGTGGGGTAGCTTCGTCTACTTCCGCGATCCGGACGGCAACAGCTGGTCGCTACAGGCAATCGAGTCACGCCCCACCGGCTGATTCACGGTCTTCATATCCGGCTTCGCCCTACCAGCCCTGGCTATGCACTCACATGCCGGAAGGAAATCCACCCGTGACCACTTATCTGCTTGTACCCGGCGCCTGGCACGGCGGCTGGTGGTACGACCCCGTAGTCCCCGCTCTCAAGGAGGCCGGGCACACCGTCGTCGCGCTCACTCCCATGGGCCTGGATCCGGACGTGAACCCGCCACAACAGGTGATCACCCTGGACCACCACGTGCACCAGGCCATCCAGGCACTACGCGCAGTTCCCCCAGAGGTGGACGGCAAGCGCGATGCCGTCCTCGTCGGCCATAGCTACGGCGGAAGCATCATCAGCGGTGTCGCGGACGCCGAATGCGACCGAATCCGAGCACTGGTCTATCTGGACGCCCTGATCCCTGAAAACGGGGACTCCAGCTGGTCGATGACCAACGACGAGGAGCATGCCTGGTACGTCGACGGGTCGGCCCGTACCGGAGCTTTCGTTGATCCCTTGCCGTTTTTCGACAAGCGTGCACGCCCGCACCCGCTGGCCACCCTGATGCAAGCCGCAAAACTCACGGGGGCATGGCGCGACGTACCCGTCAAGCACTATGTCGAAGCGACAGGCTGGCCCGGCGAATCCCCGCTCGCGGCGATGACGGCGAAAGCACGCGCCGACGAAGAGTTCACTGTGCATACCTGGGATACCACACACAACTTCATGCACAACGCTTCAGAGCTCGTCCTGAAGCTCATCGTCGACCTCTAACCGGGGACCCTACTCGCAGGTGCCGCGACCTCGGTGCAGACCACACACGGAATGAGGTTTCGAGGACTTGCCGGGATCGGGCAACTGGCCGATCCCAGCGAGCCCGGTGCCCGCCGACCAAGTACCACCGAACGTCCTCTCGTGCCGCTTCGCGGGTGTTGTCAGTCTTTGTCGGTGATGCAGAGAACGGTGATCTCCGCGTTGGCGATGTCGGTCAGGACATAGGTGTGATCCCACGCCACGTCCTCGAACCAAGGAGTCCACACTTCGAGGCTGGTGTCCAGACAAAGTCCTCAAAGCGGTTCTGGGTCAACACCTCGGTGGCGGCACCGGAGAGTGCCATCGCGTCGCTCGACGGTCCGCGGTATCGCTCGTATGCGCCGCCGATGAGGATCACGTCGGCCAAGACGCCGTCCAGGCAGCGTGATCCGGCTTGCTGTCGCTGAAAACTGCCAACCTCGTGACGAAACGGACTCGGGATCTGAAGTTCGCTGAGTTCCTCTCGGAGCACCTTGCTGTCAGAGAGGACACGAAGAAGTTCGTGCGCCTCTGTTTGGCGGCGAGAGCGGAACCAGGCCTTCGTGTCCGAATCGCCGACCAAGCGCCAACGGCCGAACAGGGTACCCGCGGTTCACGTGGATCGCCGCCACTTGCTCCAGGTATCGATCCAACGCCGGGGCGGTCACGAGCACGGATGCCCAAGTGATGCCGTCCCGCTCGGCGATGACGTCGGGCAACTCGGGGCGCGGATCGTTCCCAGCCGCTCTCGTTCCGGTGGTTCGGCACGCGACGAGTTTGACAGCCACGTATGTTGATTCTTCTGCGGCACGTCCACCTCGTCGTTCACCGCGATTGGGCTCCGTTTCGTCTCCGTTTGCTCCAGTGTGCCGAAAGTAGGCTCCTGTTGGCCCTCGCCGGTGGCCGCACCCTGGTGGGCTCCGGTCGCGGCGCAGGGCGAGTTCCGGTTCGGGAGCGGCAGACGCACCCAGCGTAAATACACGCTGACACAAGCGCCCGCTACGTCGGCTCGTCGGTCGTCGCCGCTCAGCGCACCACTGAAAAAGCCCGCGCATGTCGTGCCGGACGAGCGCGGTGACTCATGACATGGCGATGGCGTGCTCTGCAGCTGGACCAGCTTACGCTCCAGAGCTAAAGAAGACCGGGACCGTCGCGGGCGCCGCTGCGGTGAAGAACCGAATCGTCGACGTCGGTGTCGTAGCGCGCAGGATGGCTCGCGCCGGGTCGGTGCCAGGGTGGCGCAGGTCGTCCCACCCCAGCACCGATCGTCCGACGGTCAGTCCTCCACGGGGGTCCACTGTTCGGCTGGAGACCGGCCGGGCAGCGGCTGCCCGATGAGGGCGAGCGGAACGAAGAAGTTCACCTGGCCGATGGCCATCGCCACCGTGGCCAGGGCTTTGTTGTCGTAGTGTTCGGTGGCCAGTGCGTAGAGCTTCTCGGGCACCCGTTCACCGTGCGATGCGGGCCGCAGGACGGCTTCGACCAGGGCGAGCGCGACGCGTTCGGCGTCTGTGAAATAGGGGGCATCACGCCAGGTCGCCACCGACACGATCCGCTCCTCGGATTCCCCGGTGGCGCGCAGGTTGCCCGCGTGCAGGATGGCCAGGTAGGTGCTGCCGACGAGCTGGCCGGCACGCAGCTGAATCAGCCCGATCGTCGTCCGCGGGACCGAGCCGTTTCCGGTGGCTTTGAATAATGCGGCACCGACCTCGCCGAGCTCGGGGACGAGCTGCTGGGGGTTGGGCAGACGGGAGCCGCTGCGCTGCTGGATCGTGAGGTTCGCGTTCATCGTTTTCCTTCTCTGTAGAGGTGAATCCGTCAGGGGTCGGTCTGGTCAGGCGGGCCGGGACCGGCGTCCCGCGGCGCCGAGTGCGCGCAGCGAGGCAGTGGCGGAGCTGCCCTGGGGCAGCCAGGCCCGCGCGGCGAAGGTGGCGGCGGCGAAGGACAGCGGCATGGCCCACTTGTCGGGGCCGTCGCCGACGGCCACGTGCGAGGCGGCGGCACCGCCGTAGACGAAAACCAGTCCGGCGTAGGCCCACTCCTTGGTGCGAGGGTGGCCGGGCGTCAGGATCGCGGCGAGCGCGGCGGTCTTGGCCACGCCCAGGATGGTCGCGAAGTACATCGGGTAGCCGAGGCGGTCGAAGGAATCGCGGACATACGAGATCCGAGCCAGATCCCAGTAGGCTCCGACGGCGGTTTCGGCCAGCACGGCGGTCACAGGAACCCAGCGAGCGAGTTTCAGGCCGCGGGAGATCATCGACGTGGTGCGGGTGGACATAGTGTGTTGCTCCTGATGAGTTGGTCGGTAGGTAGCGGGTCAGGCGGCCGTGGTGAGCGTGGTGTCGGTCGCGGCGCGGTGTACGGCGGCGGCCAGTCGTGCGTTTTCGGGGGCGTTGAACCCGAAGGCGGCGCGACGGCGGGTGTAGCCGTAGGTCAGGCCGCTGTGCGGGTCGGCGAATCCGTCCGAGCCCGCCGAGCCGGTGTGCCCGAACGCGTGGGCACCGAGGAACGGATACAGCAGGCTCTTGGCTTCGAAACCCAGTGCGTACGGCGCCTGCGTGCCGCGCACAAGGTCCGCGCCGACGGAGTGGATCGTGGAAATGGTGGCCATGGTGTCCAGTGACAGCAGCGCAGGCCGTCCGTCGACGCCGGTGACAGCCGCCGCGTACATCCGTGCCAGACCACCCGCACTGCCGACACCGCCGGCCGAGCCCTGCCCCAGGCGGCGCAGCTTCGCGTCGTTGGGCAGCGCCATGACGTCGGCGGGAGTGAATCCCCGCGCATTGAGGTTGTAGGAAATCCCGGCTACGCCGTACGGGCTCGGAGAGTTGGCGGCGAACGCCGCTTCCATCTCCGGCGTGGCCCGCCACGGTGTGATCGGCAGGTACCGGTGATCGAGTTCCTCAGGCAGGCCCAGGTAGACATCCAAGCCGTAGGGAGCGCGCACGCGCTCCTCGAACAACTCCTGCACGGTGCTACCGGCGACCGCGCGGACCACCTCGCCGAGGATCGCGTACATGACGAACCCGCCGTAGCCGTGCACGGTGCCCGGCGTGAACCAGGGCCGCTGCGCGACCAGGCGTTCGGCGATGACCTGTTCGTCGGCCAGTTCAGCGACGGTGAAACCGCCATCGGCGCCGACGATTCCGGATCGGTGCACGAGCACGTCGCGCACGGTGATCTGGTCCTTGCCCGCCGCGGCGAAGCGGGGCCAATAGTGGGCGACCGGTCGGTCGATGTCGAGCGCGCCGTCCTGGATGAGCAGCGCCATCACCAGCCCGGCGGCGCCCTTGCTCGTCGAGTGCAGGCCGGTCAGCGTGGTGTCGGTAACCTCCGGACCCGCCCACAAGTCCACTACCTGACGGCCGCGGACGTACGCGGCCACTTGCGCACCGGACTCCCCGTTCTCTTCGGCGACGACGGCGGCGAATTCTGCACGCACCCGCTCGTATCCGTCGGCGACGGTGCCGTGTACTTCGATCGCGTTCATGGTGATGCCTCCTTTCGGATCGGCTTCTGCGGCACTGACGTATGCCACGAGCAGAACGTGACCGCATAAACGAAAGCCGCTGGCAGGAGCACTGATTCCAGTTTCGGGTACCGCGGCGGCCATGCGATACGGGTACGCACAACGGATACAGTCACGTTTGTCCGCTCCGATTCGTCATCGGTACAAGACACATCGAGGAGGACTCCGTGCACGATGAGCAGTTGCTGGCCGACTGGTTCGAGGCCCACCGCACCCACCTGCGGGCGGTCGCCTACCGGATCCTCGGGTCACTCACCGAAGCCGACGACGCGGTTCAGGAGTCGTGGCTGCGGCTGGCCCGCACCGACACCACCGATGTCGGCAATATCGGCGGCTGGCTGACCACCGTCGTCGGACGCGTCTGCCTGGATATGCTGCGCACGCGCAAAACCCGCCACGAGGAACCCCTCGAAGCCGCCCACCTGCCCGATCCAGTGATCGTCAGCGAGACCACACCCGACCCCGAACACGAGGCACTGCTTGCCGACTCGGTCGGCTTGGCGCTGTTGGTGGTGCTGGACTCACTGAGCCCGGCCGAACGGCTCGCCTTCGTCCTGCACGACATGTTCGCCATGCCCTATGACGAGATCGCCCCGATCGTGGACCGTACCCCGCAGACCGCGAAGAAACTTGCCAGCCAAGCGCGGCGACGAGTCCAGGCCGCCACCGTGCCCCCCGGCCCGGACCTACCTCGGCAACGCCGCGTCGTGGACGCCTTCCTCACCGCCGCCCGCGGCGGCGATTTCGACGACCTGCTCCGCCTGCTCGACCCCGACGTGGTGTTGCGCGCTGATGTGGGCGAGGCGATGCGCGTGATCCGGGGCGCTACCGCCGTAGCCGGTCAGGCCGAAACCTTCCGGCGCATGGCCACCGCCTGCGCCACTCACTCCGCGATCGTCAACGGCCACGCCGGGCTGGTCAACACCCTTGATGGCAACCCGTTCTCGGTCATCGACTTCATCGTCACCGGCGGCCGCATCACCGCCATTGACATCCTCTCCGACCGCGAACGCCTCGCCGACCTGGACCTGACCGCGGTCCTCGGGTAGCTGTGTCGAATGGGTCGTGAGTATCGACTCCAGCGTGGTCCGGGCGCATCGGCATTCCGCCGGGGCCCGGGAAAAGGGGGATGCAGCAGGCATCCGCTCCCGGTGGCGAGCCTCGCGCAGACAGCGCAGACAGCGCAGACAGCGCAGACAGCGCAGACAGCGCAGACAGCGCAGACAGCGCAGGCGGCAACCGGCGGCCGATTCAGCCTCGGTTTAGGGCTTGGCTCGAAGGACTTTCACGAGCCGGTATGCGGCGTTGAGTACTCGCCGCCGATCCGACATTTGCGCGAGTACCTGACTATCTTGCGCCAGGTGTTCGCCGGTGAAGCCGTCGCCTACGTGGGCGAGACCCTTGAGCGCACCTACCTGCTGTGTCCTCTGTGGCCGGTGGTGAGAGTGTGCCGATCATGGTCGCGGCGATGGGACCACAGGCGTTGAGGGTAACCGGCGAGCTGGCGGATGGGACATTGCCGTTCTTGGCCGGTCCGCGAATATTCTCCGAGCAGATCGTCCCGGTGCTCACCAAGGCGGCTGAGGCCGCCGGTCGACCAGCGCCCAAGGTGCTGGCCGCGGTTCCGGTCATTGTCACCGACGAGCCGGAAGCCTTACGGACTATCGCCGTGGAGCAGCTGGCTTTTTACTCTCGGATTCTTTCGTACCAGAAGGTCTTGGCTGCGGAGGGAGTCGATCACCCGGCAGATCTGGCGATCATCGGTGATGATAAGACGGTCACCGACGGACTTCGGCGATACTACGATGCCGGGGCGACCGATATCTTGGCATCCAAGACGGGCCTCCGGTCTTCAAGCGACCGACTGCGGACGTGAAAGGTGCTCGGAGGACTCGGCCGGCTCGGTCGCCGGGACCGCGTCCGTGGCGGTCGCCGCAGCCTCCAGCATTAGGCGATCACACCCTCAATCCCGATCCGGTGCTTTGTCAGTGAGCCGTTGGCGTGACGGAGGCGTGTCGTTTCGCTGCATGCGGAGCGGCGAGGGCGCAGCACCGGTTCGGGGATCCGCCAGGCTGCTCAACGATGCCTTTTCTGGCCGATCGATTATGCATTCCTTATCGTTGGTCGGTAGTGATTGTCCGGCCAGGTACGGCACTGCCCAAAGTCGAACGGTCGCCGAATCCCGGTGACCGTACTGCCGGGCTTTCTAGGATATAGGCAGGTGTACGGGCCACATCTCGAGTATGTTCAGGCTGTGAATAGTGCTACCGGTGTGTCTTATGCTTCGATCCTTTGGGCTTCGGGGAGAAGCAGTGGTACCCACACCAGCAGGTACAGACTGCGGAAGGCGGCGTCTGTCCAGCCCGCTGGTGATCGCTCCCAGAATCGGCGCGGAGACGGCGAACGCCAGCGCGAAGGCGGTGACCAGCTGGCCGGCCGCGGCGATGCCGACCTCGAGATCGTCGGCGATCCGGGGAAGCAGCCCAGCGATGACAAAGCCGTCGGTGCCGACCGCGAACATGGCGATCGCCAGTGGTAGCAGCTTTCCGAACAGCCCGTTCTTCTTGTCCATTCGTACGTCTTCTCTCGTCGTGTGATCGGCTGGCCCGAACTCTGCCCCCGCTCGCTGTCCGGATGCTTTCTGTGCGCTTTCCAATGCTCAGAGGCGCTTCGCAGTACTGTGGGCTAGTGTAGTTCGGCGTGTTGGGACCACTGATCGTATAGCAGGAAGACGGGGAACCGGTGACCTTGCCGTCTGCTGATCTGCGGTCACTGCTGGCGGTGTTGCTGGTGCATGAAGGCGCACCGGTGCCTGTGGAACGCCTCGTTCGTGATCTGTGGCCCGACGCCGAACGCGACAATTCCAGCGCGCGCTGGACAACGCGGCCGAGCAGGGGCCACGGAAACCGCGTTACGGCTGGTGAACGCCCTAGCCTGGTATCTCCAGCTGCGCGGCAGCGTGCGGCAGGCGGCTCGCTGGGCAGGCCGGGCTCTCGCCATCCCAGGTGACGTATCGCCGGAACTGCGCGCGCGGGCGGGAAGCTGGGAGATCGGGATCTCGATCCTGCTCGGTGTCGAATCCAAGCCGGTCAGCCATGTCCGAAGCGCGATCGAGAGCTTCGACGGTGCTGACGACCCACTCGGACTCGCGATGGCGCAATGGTTCCTGGGATACGTCCTGCTGCACGTGGGACACCTCGATGTCAGCGAAGAACTGGCGGAACAATCTTCTACGGGCTTCCGATCGCTCGGTCATGACTGGGAAATCGCCGTCTCCGCGAGTCTGATCGCCCATCAGGCGATCCTGCGGGACAACGGGAAAACCGCCGCCACGGCCGCGGAGGAGGCGTTCGCCGGCTTTCGTGCGCTGGAGGACCGCGGCGGCGAACTCCTCACCATTTACCCTCGCGCCGTCCTCGCCGAGCACGACAAGGACATCGCGACAGCCGAGCGCCTTCATCGTGAAGGGCTCGAATTGGCCGGGCGGCTCGGCTCGGCGCGGTGGCCCGCGAACCGGCGCGGACAACGTGCCCGCTATCTTCGGTGAACTCGGCGGCATCGGTTTCCGGGGACAGGTTCGGGGGTGCTGGACGCGTCATAGAGAATCGACTGGACTGTTCGCGTGGGGGTCTCCTAACTGAAGCCGGGATGAAGTCGAGGGGCGTACACTTGGTATATGCATGCGTTTCCGCGGCACTTCCCGTACGCGGAAGCTCTGTCGTGAACGAGACGTCCTAGGGAACTTCGTGAAGAAAAATAAACTCTGCTCTTTCTGTTCAAGCTGACTGCTGCTCTCGCGGTGCTGTTCTTTCTTGTCTGCCCAGTCGTCATTGGCCTATTCTGAGATCTCTCGATCAGACGTCGAACCGCAAACCGTTGCTTGCGAAGATCGGATCGGCGTCTTCGCTTCGATTCGTGTGTGCAGGGACATGGCCGTGAACGCAGCCTTCCGTAACTGTGGAGGGTGGAGTAAGGTATACGTTGAACTGGACTACATTCATACCATCTGTCCCAGTGGCGGTATATGGGTCCAGCTGGGAACGAAGTGCGACACGTCGCGGAGTGACTTCCTCACGGGGATCACGGCATCGGGAGAGGTGTCGTATGTGCAGGCAACCCGGTAGCCACGAAAATGAGCCCGATTGTGGCTGTCTAGCGATGTGAGTCGGGCGGCTCTGGAAAGAAAAAGTGAGCTCATTGCTCGCTCGGAGAGCCGGCAGTTTCAAGATCCGATTGTTGAGGCGCCCGCCTGAGCCTGGCGGGAGCAGAGGAGGATGATGTGAGGAAGCTATTTACGCTGGCAGGCGCGGCCGCGGTGGGTGGCACGTTACTGCTCACAGCTCCGGCGAATGCCGCGCCGGTATGCCCTGAAGGCTGGGCATGTATCCAGCTCGGCGTCGCCACCGGCGGTCCCATGGTGCGGTTCAATACCGAGAACTGGCAGAACTTGGATAACCCGTTGTCTGAGAAGGGTTTCACGCTGGTGAACAACCAGCGTGACGGCGACGATGCGTGCGCTGCAACCGGCCCTGCCGGTACCGGAGCCGGCTTCTGTGTACTGCCTCATCGCCAGTTAACGGTGCGAGACGTCGTCGCCCGGTCCGTACGGGGATAGATTCCGATACCCGCCCGAACAACGGTCCACCGGGCGCGTGCCTCACAGCGCGAACGCAACGCGCTAATGGTGCAAAGAGCTGGGACCGCACCAGCCTTCCTGGTCGGTGCGGTCCCAGCCATCGCATCAAGGAGCCATGCCAATCCGTCGGCACGATCGGTCGACGCGTGTCCTCGCGAACATGTTCGCCCAAGTCTGATCAGGCTTCGAAGTGGTTGACGGGCCGAGTTGCGAGCCCGGTGACCTGAATGGGACAGATGAGTGAGCTGGTCACCGCCCATCCAGCGGAGCGGACGTTGACGGTGAGCTGTCAGCTATCGGCCTTCTTTCTTCGTGGAGCCCGCTTGCGCACCGGCTTCGCGGAAGCTTCTTTCGACGATTCCGGTTCACTGACGTCGGTCTGACCGTTGACGGCCTCGGCGTTGTCGAATGCCTCGAAGATCTTGTTCGGGATGCGTCCGCGTTCGGCGATGGCGTGACCGATCGACGCTGCCCACGCACGCACCTGCTGATCGCGCTCACGGTCGGCTGTCATCTTCGCGCGATTGCCGCCCTCGGTGGTCGGCTGACCGGCGGCCACCCGAAGCTTGCGCCCGCCGGTACGTGTGCCGGCTTCGATGTAACGCTCGAGTTCGTCCCGCAGTGCTTGGGCGTTCTCGTCTGAAAGGTCGATCTCGTACTGCACGCAGTCGAGCCCGAAGGGCAGCGCGGGTCTCTGCGCCACTGCGTCGTGCAGGTCAATCCGATCTGCTCGCCGGCTGACCCGATGAGATCTACGCCGAATACGCACCGCCCGAGATCGGCCCGGCGGCGCCCTTCTTCACACACCCGCCGAACGGTGCCATCGCGTATTACGACAACGCCTGATCCGAGAGGTCGGTGATCCTGCTACCCAGCGGTGTGGCCGGTCAATTCCCGGACCACCGTTGCGAATGCGGCGACCAGGGGGTTTCTGCTCGAGATGAGGAAGGCGAACGCGATCCGCAGGGGCTCGATGTCGGTGATCGGCCGCCAGACGAGGTCTGGTCGCGCGTAATATTCGGCCATCGACGCCGGTCCGATGCAGATGGCCAAGCCGCCCGCGACCTGCTCGAGCATTTCTTCAACGTTGTTGAGCCGATCGTTCCGCCGGGCGGGCGGCCGGTGCCGGGGAGGCGCCGGTTCGATCGAACTGAACACACTCCCGTGGTGTGTCGAACACCAGGGTAGGGAGCTGGGGGTATGGAGACCAAGCAGTCGAGGTGGCGGGTCAACGCGTCGTGCCGCGACACCGATCCGGACGGTTTGTTCCGTCCGGGGGGCGGAACACAACCGGGCCAAGGCGGTCAGCTTCGGTTTCCCGGTCAGGACGGAATGTCTCGCCGAAGCGCTCGGTGGCCGGATCAACTTCGGTATCTGGGGAGGTATGACCGAACGGGAACGGCGGGCGCTGCTGAGGCGGCGGCCGGACGTGACCAGCTGGGCGGACCTGCTTGAAGCGGCGAGACGCAGCTATACCGGAATGGGTGCGCTTGGGACCGGCACGTAGGTCTAGGTGGTGGCCCGCCACAGGCTGTCGGCCTGTTCCGCGGGGTGGCCGGGTCGGCGAGGAGGATGTTCGTCCGCGGCTCGCCTGCCGTCGCCTGCAGTCTGGGGTCGATGGCATACCGGAACGGGGTTGTGCCGTGCTCAGCAGCGAGTCGAGGATACGATCCGCCCTCGACGAAAGTTCATCTCGCCGCAGACTCAAGGCGTTTCTCTTGGTGAGGATTCCCTGTTTCAACTTCGGATACACGCGAAATCGAAATCGACCTGGTGCAGGCCATGGTATCCAAGTCATGCCGCTCTTCGGTGCCGACGGGATGTGTTCGACGCCTGCGTTTGCTCCCTCCACGCTTGTCGTCATGGCGGTCCAATTAGCTAAGTAGGCGATCGCCGCAGAGTCAACTCAGTCTTCTTGATGGAAGCTCTTCGGTTATGCGCTTGTCCAAAAGGGGCCCGACGGAAGTGATCTGCAACGAATCCTGAGCGACGATTCGTACTTTCGACACAGAATCTCCGGTCGCCTACTGGTGGAGCACCTGCGAGCGGTCACCACTTGATGTGTTCGATGCGATCGAGATGTTCCTCACCCCAGGCCCCGAGCGGTGTCATTGCGGTGTTGAGACTCTTTCCGAAATCAGGGAGGGAGTACTCCACCTTGGGTGGGACCTGGCGGTACATCACCCGGTGAACGAGGCCGGCGGTTTCCATCTCGCGCAGCTGCATGATTCCGGCCGGCAGCCGGACACCGCTGGATCGACGTCGTCGGCCAGGACCCGCATGTGGGCGGCGCGCAGTTCTTCGCCGGGATGGACCCCCAGCTCGTCAGCGAGTCGGCTGGCGATCGACGCGTACGTAGCCAGGGCTTCGGCCTGACGGCCAAGGACGTGGAGGACGTTAATGAGCTGTACCCAAAAGCGCTCACGGAGGGGAGCTTCGGTGGTCAGCCTGCGGAGTCTGCTCACCAGGTCGCGGTGCTCGCCAAGACGCAGCTTGACGTCGATGTAGGCTTCTTCGGCCTGCAAGCGCGATTCCGTAAGCCGACGGAAATCGGCTGATGGCGAGTAGTCGAAAGCGACGTCTTCGCAGGGCTCGCCGCGCCATAGCTCGAGCGCCGCGTGCAGTAACCGCGCGCGCTCGGAGTCGTCACGGCTGCTCGTCGCGGCGGCGACCAACTCCTCGAATCCTAGAAGGTCGAGTTGATGCGGAGTGATGGTCAGCTGGTATCCACTGGGAACAGTGTTCAGCAGGTCACGGGACGAGCCGAGTGCGGCGCGCAGTCGAGTCACGTAAAGCTGCACAGCCCGGCGAGGACACTCCGGCGGGTTCTCGCCCCACAATCGACAGGTCAGCTGAGTGATCGTCACAGGCCTGTTGGGCCTCAAGAGAAGAGACGTAAGCAACACTCGCAATTTTGGACTGCTGATCCTGACCGGCCCATTCCGATTTTTCACGCTCAAAGAGCCGAGAATCGCGAATTCGAATTCCTGTTCTGGTTTCCCGTGCGCATGGCATGAGCTGTCTTCAACCCCCAGCATAAGACAAGCTTCTCCTGTGTCGTCCGGTTTTCGAAGAAGTTTCCGCCGATCCTGAAATTAAGTAGATCTGAGGCGGTCATAGTTGATTCTTATCGGTCGGCGCGGGCCCCGCAAGCGGAAGCCGATGATTCTTCGGGCGCGACCGATGCAGGGTGATACATGATCGCGGAGGAGGGAGCCGCGGACCGGACTAGAGGCCGGGTGTACCGCCTCATCGCCGAGATGTCCTGGTCTCCGCAGCTCCCGCTGGGACCCGGGCGGCCGCGGAGACCAGAACTGCGCGGCCAACGGCGGATTCTGTCGGAGGCGGCGCCCTACCTTCACGTGTCCGGCTGGGGGACCCGAACGGGAAGGCGTGGCGCCGCCTTGGCCGCGGCTACCGACAGAAGGGGGTCGACGTCGAACCGGGAGCTGGGCGACGTGGAACCAAGTATCGACGCCAGCGGCTTCACGCTGGCTTCGGTCGAGCACATGGCAGGCGCGACCGCGAGCGGTCACCTGACCGACTGTGGATGGAGTCGCCGCGATGCCCCCGGCGTATGAACGCGGGTATTGGACCCTGATTCGTGCCGGCGCTTGCCGGGAGCAGGCCACTCCGGAAGGAAAGACTATGGAAAATCGAAGCACACCGCTCGACAGAGCGTCGATCCTACGGGCAGGC
This sequence comes from Amycolatopsis sp. cmx-11-32, assembly GCF_047608695.1. NCBI lineage: Bacteria > Bacillati > Actinomycetota > Actinomycetes > Pseudonocardiales > Pseudonocardiaceae > Amycolatopsis > Amycolatopsis sp. cmx-11-32. Next base: position 132,597 of record NZ_JADNQN010000008.1, read on the forward strand.
GGTATAGGGGCTGCGGCGCTCTTGGCTACTTCACTGGCTGGCGGGACAGCCTCCGCCGCGCCAGGGGCGACGCGCGAACACCCCAACAAATTGCTCCTGAGTGCCTGGTTTCCGGGAGTTTGCTGGAAGAAGCCGGAGCCGCGAACCCCACGGTGTCGTCGGTCCAGTCCGGTGGTGGTGAACGGACTATTTCGGGCTATTACGTCAAAGACGTGCGACGATGCCGCCGGGCACTGCGTTACTACTTCGCGAAATCTCCTACGCTGCGTGGGATCTGGCCGCTGATTGGATTGGGAGACCAGGCGATGACGGAGCTGGACGGGTCCAGCTCGACCACGATCATCGTCCAGGTTAAAAGAGTATTCCTCTCCGTGCAGTACGACGAAGCCGGCAAAGGTTTCTTTGGTGTCGCAGGACAAAGCCATCGCCTTCCTGCCTGCGGCGAGACGTTTCTTCCGCGGCCGGGCATCGTGTTCCTCGACGTCACGGACATCCCTCCCCGTACTTCAGCGCTGGCCTGGCATGTCAACAGCAGCCAGCGTCCCGCCGTCATGGCTATCCGGCAAGCAGCCGAGAAGGTGTATCCGACCGGCTTCTGAGCAGGGCAGCACGGTAGTGGTTCTCCTCCGACAGCGCCACTGCGCCGCCATGATCTGTGCAGTGGCGAGTCGGGCGGTGAGCTTTGGCAACTCTCGGAGTTCGTGGCGACCGTGCGCAAACGGGCAGCGTTGAGCCCTTCGTGCCTCGGAGGACCAGCCAGACTAACTCTCCGATAGTCCCTTGAGGACAGTCAAGGACGTCAAATGAATCCGCTACCCGCGTGAACGAAATCGGCTGATGGCACCCGAAAGGGGTGCCATCAGCCGACGGTCCTTCGCTCAGGTCGTTCTCGTCCGCCTCTTGCCTAGGCTGAAATCAAGGACTCAGCGGACTGCCTTGAGGGCGTTGACCAATCCCTTGCCGTAGAAACCGGCGCCGGTGGCCCCACCTTCGCAGACAGCGCGGAACTGACCGGTGCCACCCGGGTCATGGACACCACCTGCGGGGCAAGGCAGGACCTCCGCCCCAGCTTCAGCTGCTACCTTGAGGGCGTCGCCGAACAGCGCCGGATCGCGGCTCAAGTGCAACGCCAGTACGCCGGTGACGTGGGGTGCGGCCATGGAAGTGCCTTGTAGGTAGCCGTACTGCCCGCCGGGCAACGTGGAGAGCACCTGCCCGTTGGCGTCCGGGGTCGCCGGGATCTGGAACCTCCTGTCACCACCAGGACCGGTGAGATAGGCGAGTCCCGTGCCGTAGTTCGAGGCGTAATAGCGGGACTTCGCCGCCCCGACCGACGAGACTCCGACGACCCCCGGCAGTTCGGCGGGAAGCGTCAGACAGGAGGCGTCGGTGTTCCGGGTCACGGTGGGGCCATTGGTCGGGCTCTTCGAGTCGACGATGTCGTGGGCGAGGTCCCAGTTGTTGTTGCCCAGAGAACTGACCGCGGTGACCAAGCGCGCTGTGGCATACCGGACGGACCGGCGGACCGCCTCGGTGACCGCCGCCTGGTCGGGATCCGAGTTACACCACAGGTACCACGGGTCGATCGCGAGCGAGGTGTTGGCGATGTCGACGCCGTGATCGGCTGCCCAGATATACCCACAGATCGCGGATTCGGGGTAGATGAAGCCTTCTCGGCCGCCGACCTTGATCGAAGCGAGACGGACATTCGGCGCGACGCCGGCGACACCGATACCGTTCTTGGCCGCCGCCACGATGCCGGCCACGTGCGTACCGTGTCCGACGTCGTCCTGCCAGGCCGCTTCCGTCCTGTCGGGCACTCCGGCGTTGGCGCAGTTGACCGATGCGGCCTTGTCTATGTTGACCTTCAGGTCAGGGTGCGACGAGTCGATGCCGCTGTCCAGGATGCCGACGAGCACCTCCCGGCTACCCTGGTTGACCTCGTTGGCCTGGTCCGCGCCGATGAGCTTCATGTTCCACTGGTTGGCGGCCAGCGGTTCGGCCGCAGTCGAGGTGCGCTGATCGCCAGGGGTGTGCTCATCGAGCCTCGGCACGATGGATGCGGGAGCCTGAATTCGAGGTGCCAGTTCGGCCTTGTTCCTCGTAGCGCCGACTCCGGCGACACCATTCTCCTTCCGTACATTGGTGGCGAAGTCCGCTCGCTTGGAGCGTGCGATGATCACCCCGATCTGTGGCCATCGCTGCACGATGGAACCCTCGTGGGCGATGATCGCCATCTCGGCCAAGTCGAACGGCGCGGCCTTCGGCACGAGGACCGCGAAGTGCGCCCCGCCGGTCGTGTCGATCGGGAGCGACGGCGCGGCGTCAGCCGACGGGATCGCCGCCAGGCTGAGTCCTGCCGCGAGTGTTCCGGCGACGGCGAGCCCCTTGGCGCGCCTCATCGAACGGAAAGTGAGCATGCGGAAGCAAACCTCCATGATGAATTCCCCAGTTACGGTGCCGCGGCCGCACGACTATACGGCGGATATACGCGGTCGAGTCAGACTGGCAGCGGTGAACGAGCGCACGCAAGGGTCTGGCCATGCATAGTGGACCGGTGTCGATATCGGGGTGTATATGCTCTCCGTGCCTTTAAACGCGATCATATGCGCGGGTCGGAGACGTGCGCGGCGGCAAGAGACCAGCGCATTTCACCACGTTCCGTGTGAACCAGGCTCTCGAGAACGCGTCGTGAGCGCCGAAACAGACGATCTGGTCCGATATGACGTGCGGCTGGACACTTCGCCGCCACGGAGGCACGCTCGGCGATGAAAGCAGAAGGTGGACATGAGGATTCTGACGGTGCTCGCCGTCGCGCTGGCGGTTTTGACCGGCTGTGCAGGCGTTCCGGCCGACAAACCCGAGAGCACGACGGCCGGCCCGGCCCGCGCCTATGTCGAGGCCGTCAACGGCAAGGACTTGGAGCCTTTGGTCGCCGCGTTCACCGAAGAGGGTGAGGTCGTCGAAGTGACACGGCGGATCAAGGGGCCCGACGCAGTCAGAATGTGGGCGTCGGACGAGGTCATCGGCGGGACGCTTCGGGTCCTGCGGCCAAGGTAGATCTCAGTGGCGCGGCACTCGACGCTGAGCATGCCGATCAGCGTGACCGGGGATGGCGTCATTGCCCGTCGGGATACCTGCGTTCATGCTCAGGTGGCCCTTGGGACGACTGCGTGGAACTGCGGTGTGACGCTATGCGTTCACTGTTACCGCTACTGAGATCGGCCGATCTGATTACCCGCAGATGATCGTAGCTGACGCCGGCACGAAGTGGGATTGAAGCCGCGGGAATTTATGATGCTCTAGTCGGCAAGGTAGTTGGTGTTCACTCGTTCGACCTCTTGTCGATTTTCGTCCATCGCATAGCTCTCATGAAAAGGTGAAGGTATTGAGTGTCGGCCTTGTTCGCGGCTTCCTGGCTAAATTAGCAATCGCTTTTGTGGCCATCTTTTTGTGTATGTCCAGTCAGCAGGCTTTCGCGTCTCCGATGACGCCGACGTCTGCTGACGAAAATCAGACGGTGGCGTGCGAGAACTGGATCAAAATCGCTAATCCGTATCGCGACGGCAAAAATATCACCGTGCACGGTGAATTCCGTAACTGTGGGGCCTGGAGTAAAGTGTGCGTCGGGGTGAACTACTTCCACGTTATTTTCCCCGGCGGTGGGCAGTGGGTGCCACTGGGGAAGAGTTGCTCTTCGTCTACGGGTGATTACCTCACTATCCTCACCGCCACAGGAGGAGTGTCGTACACTCAGGCGCAAGGTTGGATTACCGGCTTCGATCATTCCGGACGACCGGTTTCTACTAAGACGAGTCCAGTAGTGATAGCGTAGTGGACCGTTTTATCGGCATGTCACATAGATAGCGACCTTGTGTCGCGCCTCGGTGCCCTGTCAGGGTGAACCGTCACGGGTTGGGCCCGCTTCGCGGGTCGAGTTCCCGCGCGAAAGAGCCGACGCCAGTTTCAAGATGTCATTGGCCTGCTTCAGTTCCTTGTTCTCCCTGCGCGGCCGGTCCAGTTTTCGCGCTCGGTCGCGGCCAGTTCGCCGGCCGCCCCGCGGGCGGGGTGTCCTGCTGGAAAGCTTTGACGATCCACACACGCAGTGCTTCCGGGTGCGCATAAGCCATCGGGCCGATGGCGTACGCGGCGGCATAGGCGGATCCGTACTCGTCCAGCCGATCCAGAGCCAGCAGGACAGCCTTCTCCCGAACCTCGGGCGGGTAACGCTTGGGCATGGTGACCCATGATCTTCAGAAAGGAAGCGGCCCCCAACCCGTGACGGTCCGCTTAGATTTGATGGCACTTTTTCGATGATCTTGGCACCCGGTTGACACCTTGCGGACGGTCGCGCCCGTGATGAAACGGCGTGGGGGAGGGCGGATCGTCCCGGTCAGCTCGACCGGGTGAGAGCACGGCAGGGCGGGTGATCGGCCGTACGAGGCGGTGTCGGGGGCGGCCAAGTCTGCCCTCATCGGGCTCGCCCGCAGTCTCGCCGTCGAGCTCGGCCACGAGGGGATCCTGGTAACGTGGTGAGCCCTGGCGCCATTCGGAGCCCGTTGCTCGATCAGTTCCTCGGCGAAGCGGGGGTCAGGGCGCTGGTCGGCACGGCTGCGAGCGGGAAGGTCAGCACGGCCGACGACATCGCGGCTGGCATCCTTTTCCCCGGCTCTTTCGCGAACGGCAACACGACTGGAGCCACACTGCCGGTCGATGGTGGGGTTTGAGTACCTCCGTCAGAGGTCGTGCGCGTTCCAGCCAGGCTCCAGAGGCGTGCTCCTGGGGATCGGAACGGCTGTGACCTCACCGGGCCAGACACGTTGCCCGGCGAGGTGGTGTGCGAAACCGGGGTCGGGCCGAGTGAAGGAACGAGGGGATCGCAGCCATGTCCAACCTGAATCGGCGGCAGGTACTGCCAGCTCCGGTGCGGCCGTGGCCGCACCGGACCTGGGCGCGCCCGGCGCCGTCGCACGCCTCGTGCCCGGCGCCGAACTGTTCTCCGACGACGACCTCGAGATGCTGCTCAACACCCTTGAGCACACTTTCGACGGCGAGGCGGTCCGCCGGGAGATAGCGTCCGATCCGAGCTGGAGGAACGGCGTTTAAAACCTGCTCTGTGAGTTCGCCGAGTTCGTTCTCATGCGCCGTCTCTCCGATGACTCAGAGTGACATTGGTCGCACCGCCTTAATGGGTTGAGACCCATCGGATTGTGTCGGCGTGAACGGGCGTCGGCCAAGAAGCCGAAATGAAGGTGCCTGCGGCTAACTTCTCCGAAGGATGCAGGGTCCTTCATTTCCTTGAGGCATCCGCGCTGGACCTGCGCGACGAACATCGCATTGGGCTTGGCTCGTGACCCGTTGGTGAAAGCGGTGAGACAACGATGATTCAGGCCGATTCGTTCGAACGGTCAAACTTGCCAAGAAGAAGGAAACGGTCATGTCGCTCTTGAAAAGATCCCTGGCGGTCGTGGCGATCGCGCTGTCCACTGTGGTCGTAAATGTGCCTTCGGCAGACGCCGCCACGGGGTACGATCGATGCCTTCCGGATCGTATGTGTCTGTTCGCGGAGGAGGACGGCCAAGGTGCGATGGCGTACTTCCAAATCGGTTCGCCGGACTTGGCGTTGCAGGACTTCGACAACCGTACTCGGAGCTGGCGTAACCGGCATACGAGCGCGTTCTGTATGTATGTCAACATAAACTACGACAACAGCGCCGGTGCGGGCACTTTCCAGGCGGGCACCCGGGGGAACGTCAGCGAAATCAATAAGTATAGCTCGCTTCGGCGCTGCTGAGCGCGGTCTATGGGTCACCTGGCCAGGTGGCCCATAGACCGCTACGGCCGACGCTGATCACGTAAAGTGATGTCGTCATTGCACCGCAGCTTGTTGATCATGTAATAGACGTACCATTCGATAGTAAGCTGTATATTGTATGAGGCCAGCAGGAACTCTGCGAACGTTATGTCGAGATTTCGCAGCGAGGCGGAACCGCGTTCGTGCAACCAGGGCGCGCGTAGACGGAAGCAGCGCACACGGCTATAGCGTCACGCGCGTAGCACTTGTCATCTGGATGCCAGGTCTCACAGTAAATCGCCGAATAGCGATAGTGCTTGTGGCGGCGAGTCGGGGCAGCGGGCATAATGGCCGCCTGGATACTTGCATAGCGGAAGTTCTGCGGAGTAGGTTCCTGTTGCGACGTGCAACGGTTCGTTCTCTCATCGTGTTAGGCTCTGGCGATTCGACGCGGCTCCCGCTGGCTGGCTGTCGTTGTGATGCTTGCCCTCGGCGTTGTATCGTTGAGCTCTGCATCCGCCGCACCTACCGGACCTGATGCTGATGCTGATGCGTCGCCGGCGCCGAACCCTGTGGACGCCGCGTCCGCTGGCCTGACTGCGTCACACAATGTTCGTAACACGGTTTCGCGCATCGCGAAGCCCCACTCGAACCTGGCTACCGGCGAAGGGCGATACAACAGCACGATTGAATGGTGAACAAAACCCTGACGGGCTCGATCACACTGCCAAAGACCGCGAACGCATATTTTTTTAGCATTTGGGTTCATGCCCGTGACCAGTACTGTGGAGCTGCTCCCTGAAGGAGATCAGGGTGGTTCTCTTTTGAAGGACCCTGGGGATGCCGGTGAGGTAGCTTCGCGCCCATTCCCCGACGGCAAGAAGTACTTTCTCGGTGATCGTAGACCTGACTTTGCGGCTCACAATCCGACTTAGCAAGACCCAGGTTGATGGCAAAGTCCTCGACGTCGGACCGGACTGCAAGACGCAAAGCCCGATGATCATCAAGATCAAAGGCCTGGTCGGACTGCAGGACACGGCGCCGCCTACCACGCTCAAGAGCTGGGGCTGGCCGCGGATGTCGCGGCGGCGTACGAGTCGGACCGGACGTCGTGGCGCCACCGCGACTACGTGCGCACGAGGATGGGCGTGGTCTACCAGCCCGCGACGGCGCGGGCGGTGGCCGAGGACGCGATCCGCACGGCGGTCACGACTAAGGACAATCCGGCCGATCTGATCAAACGTCGCGTTGGAGGAGCTGGTCCGGGCGCGGTGTGAGCTGCCGGGGTTCACCACGCTGGACAAGATGGTCTCGACGATCTCGCACCGAGACGAACACCGCGTTGTTCGCGATGGTCGCCGCGGCTGGACGCGGCGGACCGGCGGCGGCTTGCGCGGCTGGTGTGGCTGGACCCGACGTCGCGGCGCAGCGAGTTCGACCGGCTCAAGACGCCGTCGAAGGCGGGGCCGGAGCTTGCCGGTGCGGTGACATCGCTTGTTATTCGACATGCCACGGCGCCGCAAAGAAACCTCACATCGCAGGTGCAACCCGGCGGTACGTCCGCCACGTCTTCGATGCATGCGAAGATCGTGGTTGTCGAGCTTTCCGGTGAAGTTGATCCTCTTCGGTTTGGTAATCGTGGCCCTGAACGCCGCGTGCGGTCCGCCTCGCCTGGGTAACCGGATCGCGCTTCGTCTTGGGAGTTGGGTAGGGGTCCAGGGGGAAAATCTCCACCTCGCCTACGTCTCGTTGCGGGACGAGCGATGTCCGATGGGTGTCCAGTGCGCTTCAGGCCGGGCGCGCGATCGTGACGATGTCTTACGTGAAGCCGCAGACGAACCCGAGGGTGATGACGTTCACGATGGATGCCGTGTCCCGTCAGCCCAAAAACATTGGGGGATATTGGATCGACCACGTGGAACTTTCGTCCAGCGGAGCCGTTCTCTACCTGCGCCTCAGCCAGAGTGCGAGCTGATGTCGATATGTCTTCGTTGACGTGTTAACGGTTTCACGGAACTCCGAACAATTGGAGATTACCGCCTACGAAGATCGAAGCGCCACTCGAGCGTCAGGAGCGGACCTGGTACGGCAGCCGCAGCGTGTGATCTGGCGGTGTGTCGTGGGCATGAAGGCGGCCACCGCGTGATCGACTTCAAGGTGTGTTGGATCTCGAAGGGGACGCGGTGGCCGCGTTGTGGCCGGTGATCGTCTTGCTCGTTGGCGGGCGGGGTTTGATGATGTGTTCGCGCTGGTCGCGGGGCGTTTCGCGCAGGCGGACTCGCGGCGGCGGGCGCGGATGTATGTGCTGGGGCTGTTGTCGAAGGCGGAGCGGAATTACTCGTGGACGCTTGCCGAGCAGGCTGGTGACCTGACACCGGATGGCATGCAGCGGCTGCTGAACTTCTACCGCTGGGACGCCGGCGCCGTTCGTGATGATCTGCGTGGTCTTGTGCTGGAGCGCTCTGGATATCGAGCGGAACCGGCAGCAGCGAGGGCAGTTGCACTACGACGATCTACTCCGGCACGCCCAGCGGCTGCTGCGGATCAAACCGATTGCACACTTGTACCGGCAACACTACGGGACGCTGTTGGTTGATGAGTTCCAAGACTTTGTTCCCACAACAACTCGATATCGCGCCGCGCACGGTGGCGCACCACCGAACGTTTGCCGGTGACCCGCTGTAGGGCATCTTTACCTGGGCGGGCGCGCGGCCGGAACAGGTGGAGCCAGACCTGCGGCAGTTGTGCGGTGAGCCGAGGAGGTTAACGACCTCGTACCGATCGTCGCAGTCGGTTCTGGCGGTGGTGAATCCGGTCGCTGAGTTTATGGACAGTCCAGCGCTGGAGTCTGCGAGTCCTGGGCGGTGGTTTGAAGGTGGTGCGTCGACGGCGGCGGTGTTGCCCACCGAAGAAGCCGAGTCCGTGTGGATCGTGCAGACCGCGCGAGCCATCCTCGAGCGGAATCACCGAGCCACGATAGGGGTGATTGCTTGTGCGGGGTGGAGGCGCCAGTCCGTTGATGCCGTGTTCAGAGAGTCGGAGGTCGTCTCGACGCAGTGGGATCTGGCGATCGAGAACCCGCAGATCGTAGACACACTCAGGGAAGTGGCTAAAGAGTTGCCAGCCTCGGCGTCGGTGAACGACTTGGAACCAAAGCGCTCGCAGGTGTGCCGACTGCCGATGTCGATACCTATCAGGACATGCTCGAGGCGATGGACAGTTACGCGACTTCGCTTCACGTGCCGGGCTGCTGCTGAAGCGCTGGGGAAGTTGTCGATACGGGACCCCGGCGCGGTGATCGGGCCGGGGGTGCACTTGCTGAACGCGCACACTGGTAAGGGTCAGCAGTTCGACTGGGTGTTCATTCCCGGGTTCGAAGAGTTCCAAATTCCGAGCGGTCAGAAAGAGACTGTGGCCGATGAACGTGAAGAGCTTCGTGTGTTGTTGGTGATGCTCTCACGAGCTCGCCATGGGATCGTGCTGAGTCGTGCTGCTGAGCGGCTCTCCAAGAGGGGCCGGCTCTACGCGCCGGATACGAGTCGATGGTGGGCATCGGTGACCGCGGCGTGTGTGCTGTCGCCGCAAGAGTTGAAGCCATGTCCGTCGCTACCAGCCGCTCGAGGTGGATGAACGAGCTTCTGTGACGACTACCGCGGCTGGCTGACGTCAGTCTCGCGTGAGTGTCCAGATCAGCGTGACGCGAACTTGGGTGGGATCCAGCCGTCGGCGTCCTCGGTGATCGCTGCTGGGCTGTCAGGTCTCGCCAAAACCGAGGAATTGCCGCAGCCATGGCGTTGACCAAGCTGCTAGCCGAGCAGGGAAACGTCAAGGGGCTGATAAGGGAGGTGGCTGCCGGTACGTTGGGCGCGGTAGAGGCCTTACGCACCGTTCGTTCTCGCATGTCAACCTGACTCTCACGTGGGCAGGAAGCCCATGCGGAAGTTCAAACGGTCCTGGTGGCGGCAGAAGTGCTGTAGGGCAGACCGCATGTCGGGTCCGCACGCTGGGGTGCTCCGGAAGAAACTACCCGGTCGGCTTACATACTGGAGCAGATGATGTGACCCCAGTTGGTGCGGGCGGGGGTGACATGCTCCAGATTTGCTCCAGTTACTGAACGGTAACTGAAGTTAGCCACGTCAATTCTCAAAGTGGGGCAACGCGAAAAAACCGCCCTACCTCGGCTTATTTGCCAGGTGGGCGGTGTTTCGTCACTGTGGAGCTAAGGGGACTCGAACCCCTGACCCCCTCACTGCCAGTGAGGTGCGCTACCAGCTGCGCCATAGCCCCGAAGCGAAGTTGTACTCCGCATCTCGTGTGTCCATACATTACACCGCCCTCATAGGCTGTTCGCGTGGGGGTCACTCTGTGCGGTCTTACTTGCCGAAAGCGATGTTGACCTGCATCTTTTAGCCTTATTTTTAGACGTGTATTGACTTCACATGTGACCGCAGTTACGTTTTCGCCCATCGTGACGCCGAGGTCCCCGCCCGCTACGCCGCGTCTCCACTGGGCTTCGCCTCAGCTCGTCCTGCCCGAATGACGCGGAGGAGGTCCTGATGAGGGCGAGAGCAGCCTTGACAGCCCTGTTTTCCCTGGTCGGAGCGCTCATCGTAGTGGCTCCGGCGGCGCAGGCGGCCATCGTTCCCGATACCTGGTACACCGTGACGGCCACCAGTGGGAAGTGTGTGGACGCGCGGGCCGCCGGGTCGGCGAACGGGACGGTCGTCCAGCAGTACGCCTGCAACCAGACCTTCTCCCAGCAGTGGCAGTTCCAGCCGACGTCGGGCGGCTACTACCGGGTCGACACGCGCAACAACCCGGCGCGGGTTTGGGACGTCGCCGACGTGTCGACGGCTGACGGTGGGCTGATCCACCTGTGGGCCTACGGCGGCGGGAACAACCAGCAGTGGCAGCCGGTCGGGGAAACCGGTGGCGCGTACCACTTCGTCAGCCGCAACAGCGGCAAGTGCCTGGACATCCCCGGTGCCTCGACCGCGGACAGCGTGCAGCTGCAGCAGTACGCGTGCCACGGCTCTGGCGCGCAGTCGTTCCGGCTCACGCCGGTCACCGGCACCGCCAACCCCGACCTCGGGCCGAACGTGCTCGTCTTCGACCCCGGTATGTCGCAGTCGGCTATCCAGTCCCAGGTCAACAGCGTGTTCTCGCGCCAGGAAACCAACCAGTTCGGGACGAGCCGGTCCGCGTTGCTGTTCAAACCGGGCTCGTACAACGTCGACGTCAACGTCGGGTTCTACACGCAGGTGCTGGGGCTCGGGCTCTCTCCGGACAACGTGACGATCAACGGCGCGGTGCACGCGGAGGCCGACTGGTTCCAGGGCAACGCGACGCAGAACTTCTGGCGGGGCGCGGAAAACCTCTCGGTCAACCCCAACGGCGGCACCGATCGCTGGGCCGTTTCGCAGGCCGCTCCTTATCGCCGCATGCATGTCCGCGGCAATCTGCAGCTCGACGACGGCGGCTGGTCCAGCGGTGGCTGGATGTCCGACGTCAAGGTCGACGGCCAGGTCCGGTCCGGCTCGCAGCAGCAGTGGATCTCACGCAACTCGCAGTTCGGCGGCTGGAGCGGCTCCAACTGGAACATGGTGTTCGCCGGGGTCAACGGCGCCGTCGACCAGTTTCCCGAATCCGCCGTACACCACGGTGAACACGACGCCGGTCGTGCGGGAGAAGCCGTTCCTCTACGTCGACAACGCCGGGGCGTACCAGGTCTTCGTGCCTTCCAAACGAACCAATGCTTCGGGCATCACGTGGGGCGCCGATCAGCCGGGGTCGTCGCTGCCGATCAGCCGGTTCTTCATGGCGAAGCCCGGCACGACGGCGTCGCAGATCAACGCGGCCCTCGCCGAGGGCAAGGACCTCCTGATCACGCCGGGCGTCTACCACCTGACCGAGACGCTGCGCGTGACCAGGCCGGACACCGTCGTACTCGGCCTCGGCTTGGCGATGCTGATCCCGGACAACGGCATCACCGCCATGACGGTGGCCGACGTCGACGGCGTCAAGGTGGCGGGCGTGCTGATCGACGCGGGCACGAAGAATTCGACCACGCTGATGGAGGTCGGTCCGGCCAACGCCACGCGGGACCACGCGGCCAACCCGACGTCGCTGCACGACGTGTTCTTCCGCGTCGGCGGTGCGGGGGCAGGCAAGACCACGAACAGCCTGATGGTCAACAGCGACGACGTCATCGGCGACCACCTGTGGATCTGGCGTGCCGACCACGGCAGTGGGGTCGGGTGGAACACCAACCCCGCCGACACCGGCCTGATCGTGAACGGCGACGACGTCACGATGTACGGCCTGTTCGTCGAGCACTACCAGAAGTACCAGACGATCTGGAACGGCAACCGCGGCCGGACGTACTCCTACCAGAACGAAATGCCATACGACCCACCGAATCAGGCCGCCTGGATGAACGGATCGACGCGGGGTTACGCGGCCTACAAGGTCGCGGACTCGGTGACGGACCACGAGGCGTACGGGCTCGGAAGTTACTGCTACTTCACCGTGAATCCGAGCGTGGTCGCGGATCGCGCCATCGAAGCTCCGAACAACCCGAACGTCCGGTTCCGCAGCATGGTCGGCGTCTCCCTCGGCGGGAACGGGACCATCGGCCGGGTCGTCAACGACCGCGGCGGACCGGCCAATTCGGATACGAACGTGGCGAACCTGGTCGCGTATCCCTGACAAAGCCCCGGTGCGCGCCGTGATGGCGGTCGCGGCGCGCACCGGCCCTCACCCCAACGGGTGGTGTGCCGAGCGCTCTCCCGTCAACGCTTCGATACTCGGCGCATGCCTCTCGTCGGTCTCACCGTCGTCGAACCCCGCCTGGCCTGGCCGCTCGCCGCCGTCCGCGGGGTTTTCGCCATCCTGTTCGGCGTGCTCGCGCTGATCTGGCCGGGAGCGACCGTCCTCGCCCTGGCGATCATCTACGGCATTTACGCGATCTTCGACGGCATCGGCGGCCTGATGCAGGCCTTCCGGCCGGGCGACGCCGCGCATCGCGCCGCTTACGGAGTCCTCGGCGCGTTCGGCATCATCACCGGGGTGCTGGTCCTGATCTGGCCGGACATCACGGTGCTCGTGCTGGCCCTGCTCGTCGGTTTCTGGGCGATCTTCACCGGCATCATGGAGATCGTCGCCGCGATCCGGCTGCGCAAACAGATCGAGGGCGAGGCCTTCCTCATCGCCGCCGGCGCGCTGTCGCTCGTCGCGGGCATCGTGATCGTGGTCAACCCGCTGGCCGGCGCGTTCGGGATCGCGTTGCTGGTCGGGATCTACGCCCTGCTACACGGCGTGATGCTGCTCGTGCTGGCCTTCCGGCTGCGGAAACTCACCCGAGCCTGAAAGCCTGTCGCAAGTGGACGAGCACCGGCAGGCCGTCTTCTCGCCAGGCTTGGAAGGTGCCGTGAGCATCGACCGACGCTACGCCGGATCGCTTAGGCTGATCCGGTGAGCCAGCCGATCCTGTTGACCGTCGACGACGATCCCGCCGTATCCCGTTCGGTCGCCCGCGACCTGCGCAAACGGTACGGGAAGGACTACCGGATCATCCGGGCCGATTCCGGCGCCGACGCGCTCGACGCGCTGCGCGAGATCAAGCTGCGCGGCGACGCCGTGGCCGCCATCCTCGCCGACTACCGGATGCCGCAGATGGACGGAATCGCCTTCCTCGAGAAGGCGATGGACCTGTTCCCGAACGCCCGCCGCGCGCTGCTGACCGCCTACGCCGACACCGACGCCGCGATCCAGGCGATCAACGTGGTCGACGTCGACCACTACCTGCTCAAGCCGTGGAACCCGCCGGAGGAGAAGCTCTACCCGGTCATCGACGCGCTGGTGGAGACCTGGCGCGCGGTGGGGGAGCGGCCGGTCGACGAGATCAAGCTCATCGGCCACCGGTACTCGTCGCCGTCGTTCCACCTGCGCGACTTCCTCGCGCGCAACGCCGTGCCGTACCGCTGGTACTCCGTCGACGACGACGAGGGCCGCCGGATCCTGGAGGCCGCGGAAGCCGCGCCGCACGATATCCCGGTGCTGGTCACGCCGGACGGCACGGTGCTGCGCCAGCCGTCCGGACCGGAACTCGCCGACGCCGTCGGCCTGTCCACGCGGCCCGCGCAGGAGTTCTACGACCTGATCGTCATCGGCGGCGGGCCCGCCGGGCTCGGGGCGGCCGTGTACGGCGCGTCGGAGGGGCTGCGGACGGTCATCGTCGAGCGCAAGGCCACCGGCGGGCAGGCGGGCACCAGTTCGCGTATCGAGAACTACCTCGGCTTCCCGGACGGCGTCTCCGGCGCGCAGCTCACCGACCGCGCGCGGCGGCAGGCAGTGAAGTTCGGCGCCGAAGTGCTCACCACCCGCGACGTCGTGGGCCTGGAGGTGCGCGGTTCGGCGCGGGTCGTGCTGTTCGGCGACGGGACTGAGATCGCCGCGCATTCCGTGGTGCTGGCCAGCGGTGTCACCTACCGCGCCTTGGAGGCCAAGGGCATCGCCGACCTCGCCGGTCGCGGCGTCTACTACGGCTCCGCCGCCACCGAGGCGCCCGAGTGCAAGGGTGAGCACGTCTACATCGTCGGCGGCGCGAACTCGGCGGGCCAGGCGGCCGTCTTCTTCTCCAAGCACGCCGCCGAGGTCACCATCCTCGTCCGCGGCCAGTCGCTCGAAGCGTCGATGTCGCACTACCTGATCGAGCAGATCGCCGCGATCGGCAACATCCACGTCCGCACCCGGACCACGGTGATCGAGGCGCATGGCGAAGACCACCTCGAACAGCTGACCCTGTGCGAGAACGGCGACGCGACCGAGACCGTACCCACCGGCCACCTGTTCATCTTCATCGGCGCGGCGCCGCGCACCGACTGGCTGGGCACGGAAATCCAGCGCGACGACCGCGGTTTCGTGCGGACGGGGCCCGATCTGCTGACCGACGGCGCCCACCCGCCGGGCTGGCCGCTCGATCGCGACCCGCACTACCTCGAATCGTCCGTCCCCGGGGTGTTCGTGGCGGGCGACGTCCGCGCGGCGTCGGTGAAGCGCGTCGCTTCGGCCGTCGGCGAAGGCGCCATGGCGGTCACCTTGGTGCATCGGTATCTGGAGGAGCAATGAGCGTTCTGCCAAGGGAGGAACTGCGCGGGCTCTTCCTCTTCGAGCACCTCAGCGAGGAACAGCTCGACTGGATCGACGAACACGCCGTACTGGAGCAGTACACCGGTGGCACCACGATCATGCGTGAGGGTGATCCGGCCACCTGTTTCTATCTCCTGCTGTCCGGCGCGCTGAGGATGACGCGGCTCGTCGGCGGTACCGAGGTCGAGACGATCCGGTCCGACCAGCGCGGCGCGTATTGCGGCGCGACCCAGTTCTTCGTGCACCAGGAGACCGAACACACCTACGGCGCTTCGGTGCACGCGGTCAGCGACCTCACCTTCCTGACCTTGCCCGCGGCCGAGTTCGCCACCGAGTTCCGCCGCTGGTTCCCGATGGCGACGCATCTGCTGGAGGGCATGTATCTCGGCTGGCGCAACAGCGACACCGTGATCGGCTCGCGACGGCGGCTGCTCGCGCTCGGGGAGCTTTCCGCCGGGCTGACCCACGAACTCAACAACCCGGCCGCGGCCGCCGTGCGGGCGACGGCCTCGTTGCGAGAGCGAGTCGCCGGGATGCGGCACAAACTCGCGATGCTGGCGAAGAAGAACGTCGACCCCACGCTGCTGGAGCAGTTGCTCGAGATCCAGGAGCAGCTGGTCAAGCAGGTCGCCTCGGCGCCGAAGCTGACCGCGATGCAGCAGGCCGACCGCGAAGACGAGATCGGCGACTGGTTCGACGGCCATGGCATCGACCAGGGCTGGGACCTCGCCGACATCTACGTCCGCGCCGGGCTGACCGTGCCCGATCTCGGCAGGCTGCTCGATTCGGTCGGGGAGACCTTCCTCGACGGCGCCGTCCGCTGGCTGGCGTACGCGCTCGAGACCGAGATGTTGATGGGCGAGATCGAGGATTCGACGACGCGGATCTCGGTACTGGTCGGCAAAGCCAAGCAGTACTCCCAAATGGACCGCGCGCCGCACCAGTGGATCGACGTCCACGAAGGGCTCGACTCCACGCTCGTCATGCTGGCCGGGAAGATCACGCGGGGCATCCGCGTCGTGAAGGAGTACGACCACACGGTGCCGCGGATCCCGGCGTACGCGGGCGAACTGAACCAGGTCTGGACGAACATCATCGACAACGCGGTCGGTGCCATGGGCGCCGACGGCACCCTGACCCTGCGGACGTCCAAAGTGGACGATCACGTGCATGTAGAGATCGGCGACACCGGCCAGGGGATCCCGGCGGAAATCCGGCAGCGGATCTTCGAACCTTTCTTCACCACGAAACCGGTGGGGCAGGGGACCGGGCTGGGGCTGGACATCTCCTGGCGCATCGTCGTCGAGCGGCACCAGGGTGATCTCCGGGTCGACTCGGCACCCGGTGCCACGCGGTTCACCGTATGCCTGCCGGTCTCGGAGCAGTCCGTGATCTGACGGGGGCGTGGTGCCGGTGTCCGGTCCTGATGTCGGCCCGTGTCCCTCACCGTGTGGGTTTTGGCGTTAGCTGACCCAAATCCACACCCCCTTCCGACGCCACCGTTGCCTTACCCCTGTTCCATTGCTGAGCAGGTCCGAAACCGACTTCGCCGATGGAGGAATCGGGACACTGAACGTCCCGATTCCTCCATCGTCAGCCACCGGGTCACTCGCGAGCCACTGGACCGCGACGCCGCCCGCACCGTTTTCCTTCTATCCCACCATTTCGTCAGGATCTGACGACGTCTGCCGTTCATTGACCGTTCACTTCGAAATGGCTCGCCCGCGCGTCAAAAGAGGTGAACGGGCTGAAGGATCAGGCCTGTGAACGAGGGGGTGGGGTCGGTGAAACGCCGTCTGTCGATCGGCTTGGCCGTGGTGCTGCTGCTGGCCGTGGTGGCCGTGATCGTCTGGGGCCGGGGCGGTGACGAGAACACCGCGCGAGGTACCGACCTGACCACGGTGCGCGGGGTCATCGGTTCGGAGAAGCTCGCGTTCTTCTCCGACAAGCGGGTGTTGGACGCCTTCGCCAAACACGGGCTGAAGGTCGAGGTCGACACCGCGGGGTCGCGGCAGATCGCGAGCATGGACCTCGGCAAGTACGAGTTCGCGTTCCCGTCCTCGTCGCCCGCCGCGCAGCGGATCCAGCGCGACCACAAGGTGACCGGCGTGCACACGCCGTTCCACTCGCCGATGGCGATCGCGACGTTCGAGCCGATCGTGAACCTCCTGACCGCCAACGGGATCGTGCGCAAGGGCGCCGGGGACTACCAGGTGCTCGACGTCGCGAAGTACCTCGAACTCACGCGGAAAGGCACGCGCTGGGACCAGCTTCCCGGTAACACCGCCTTCCCGGCGCGCAAGAACGTGCTGGTCACGACCACGGACCCGCGTGAATCGAACTCGGCGGCGATGTACCTGTCGATCGTGTCCTTCGTCGCCAACGGGAACAATGTGGTCAGCACGCCCGAAGCCGAGGCGAAGGTGCTGCCCGGGGTGTCGAAGCTGTTCATCGACCAGGGCTACACGCAGAACAGCACCGAAGGCCCGTTCGAGGACTACCTCGCCGCGGGGATGGGCAAGACACCGATGGCGCTGATCTACGAATCGCAGTTCGTCGACAGACTGGTGCGCGCGGACGGCTCGATCCGGCCCGGCATGCGCCTGCTCTACATGGCGCCGACGGTGTACTCGAAGCACACGCTCGTGCCGTTGAAAGAAGGCGGCGATCAGGTGGGCAGGCTGCTGGCGACCGACCCGGAGCTGGGGAAACTCGCCGCCACCTTGGGTTTCCGCACCGGCGACCCGCGGTTGTTCGCCGACGTCGTCGCCGCGGCCAAGGCGCCGGTGCCCGCCGACCTGGTGGACGCCGTCGAACCGCCGTCGTACGAAACCCTGGAGCGCCTGCTCGACGCCGTGAAGAAGCAGTACTGATGGACGATTTCACGCTCACTCCACCCGAACCGGTGGGGGCGATCCCGGCCGAGCGGGCCGCCGGCCTGATCACCCTGGGCCCGGAGGTGCACGCCGAGGTCGCGAGGCGTGCCGAGAGTTTCGCCCAGCGGCTCGAAGCGCTCGACGTCCGATCGCCGGAGTTCACCCGCGTCCTGGACGAACTGCTCGCGGTCGGCGAGTCCGACATGCGCGCGGCGGCGTCGGTCGCGGGGGCACTGCTCGACCGGTCGACGCGGGCGCTGGCCGGGACTCGCGGGGAAATCGCGTCACCGCAACAACAGGCGACGGTGAGCCTGGCCGGATTGCGGCGGGCGGTGGCGGGGATCGACCCGGCGAAACTGCCGATCACCGGCCGCAAGCTGATGGGTCTGATCCCGGTCGCGGGCAGTGCGAAGAAGGCGCTTGACCGCTATCGCGCGGCCAACGAACCGGTGAACGCGCTGGTACTGGATCTGCGTGCGCGTCAGGACGTCTTGCGCCGCGACAACGCCGCGCTCAAAGGCGAACGGGAACGGTTGTGGGGGACGCTGGGCAAGCTGTCGGAAGCGGCCGCGTTCGCCGAGGCCGTCGATACGGCGATCGACCGACAGGCGGGCGTCTTCGACTTCACCGATCCCGCGCGGGCCAAGTCGTTGCGGGCAGACGCGCTGCACCCGATCCGGCAGCGGCACCAGGACCTGCTGACCCAGCTCGCGGTCAGCGCGCAGGGCTACCTGGCGCTGGATCTGGTGCGGCGCAACAACGACGAGCTGATCCGGGGGATTGAGCGGGCGGTGTCGACCACGGTCGCGGCGCTGCGGGTCGCGCTGCTGGTGAGCGGCGCGCTCGCCGGGCAGCGCGACGTCCTCGACGAGGTCCAGGCCGTACAGGCCACCACCGACGGGCTGATCCGGGGCAACGCCGAGATGCTGGAGCTGCGCAGCGCCGAGATCCAGCGCGCGGGCAGTGATCCGGCGGTCGCGGTGGCGACGATCCGCGAGTCGTTCGAGCGGATCTACCGCAGCATCGACGCGATCGACGAGTTCAAGGCGGGGGCCGTCTCGACGATGGCGGCGACCGTGGAGGCGTTGTCCGGTGAGATCCGGCGGGCCGAAGACCATCTCCGCCGGTCTCACGAGACGGCGACGGCCGAGGGGGCCTCATGAAACGCTGGGCGGTAGTCACACTGGTCGCGATCTGCGCGCTGTCACTCGCTTCCTGTGATTCGGGCGAAGGCGACACGCGGAACCTCGGGGAGGCCGAGCCGGGCACGCTGCGGGTGCTGGCGGGCAGCGAACTCGCGGACCTGCAGCCGTTGCTGGAACAGGAAGCGGCGGCGACCGGGGTCAAGGTCAAGTTCCAGTTCACCGGGACGCTGGAAGGCACCGAATCGCTGGCGAACGGGACGGTGGACGGTCAGTACGACGCCGTCTGGTTCTCGTCGAACCGTTACCCCGCAGCGGTTCCCGAAGCGGCGAAGCGGTTGGGTGAGCAGGTGAAGATCATGAGCTCGCCGGTGGTGCTCGGGCTTTCCGCGTCGGCGGCGCAGCGGCTCGGCTGGGCCGGAAGACCGGTGAGCTGGGGTGAGATCGCCGAGCAGGCCGGGAAGAAAGCCTTCACTTACGGCATGACCGATCCGTCGGCGTCGAACTCCGGCTTCTCGGCACTCGTCGGGGTGGCGTCGGCGCTCGCGGGCGCCGGGAACGCGATCGACGCGCGGCAGATCGCTTCCGTCACCCCGAAACTGACCGAGTTCTTCAGCGCGCAGGCGATGTCGGCGGGTTCGTCCGGCTGGCTTTCCGAGGCCTACCAACGCCGGGCGAGCGGGCAGGATCCCGGCAAGAAGGTCGACGGCCTGATCAACTACGAGTCCGTCCTGTTGTCGATGAACGCGAGCGGCAAGCTCCCCGAACCACTGACTCTGGTGTATCCCTCCGATGGTGTCGTCACCGCCGACTATCCGCTGACGTTGGTGCAGAGCGCGAACTCCGATGCGCGGGACGCGCACCGCAAGCTCGCCGAGCGGCTCCGGACGCCGGACACGCAGCGGAAGATCATGGAGACGACGCGGCGCCGCCCCGTTGTCCCTGGAGTCGGGTCAGGACAGCAGTTCACGCAGAAAGACCTTTTGGAGCTGCCGTTCCCCGCGACCCAGCAGGCCGTCGACGCGTTGCTGGGCGCCTACTTCGACAAGATCCGCCGTCCTTCGCGGACGCTGTACGTGCTCGACACCTCCGGTTCGATGGCGGGTGACCGGATCGATTCCCTGCGCGCCGCGCTGATCGGACTGACCGGCGCCGACGGTTCGCTGACCGGACGGTACCGCCGGTTCCGCAGCCGCGAAGAGGTCACGATGCTGCCGTTCGACACGGTTCCCGGCAGCCCGCAGACGTTCGCCGTCCCGGATGGCGATCCCCGGCCCGCGTTGGACAAGATCAAGCACTTCGCGGAAGGCCTCGACGCGAACGGCGGCACGGCGATCTACGACAGCCTCGAGCGCGCGTACAGCGTCATGGGCCCGCTGGTCGCGCGCGATCCCGACCGGTTCACCTCGATCGTGCTGATGACCGACGGGGAGAACGCGAGCGGGTCCACGTTCGAGGACTTCCAGCGGAAGTTCCCGGCGCTGCCGGAGGCGATGCGGCAAATCCCGGTGTTCACCGTGATCTTCGGCGAGGGCGACTCGGCCGAACTCGGCGAGGTCGCGAAACGCACCGGTGGCAACGTGTTCGACGCGCGAGGTGACGTGCTGCCCAAGGTGTTCCAGGAAATCCGCGGGTACCAATGATCCGGTACCTCGGCTCCACGAAGAACCTCGCCGGTTGCGTCGGCGGGCTGATCGGGCTCGCGCTGTACCTGACCGGCATCGTCGGCGGGCTGTGGCCCGTGGTCGTCGCCGGGCTGTACGGGGTGTTCGCCCTGCTCGCGCCGCCCGAACGGGTCCGGCTGGTGCCGGTGGACGCCGTCGCCGAGGCCGGGCAGTTGCGCGCGGACCTCGTTTCGCTGGTCGGCAAGGTGACCGCGCACGAGCAGCGGATGCCGGAGTCCTCTGTGGACGACGTGCGGCGGATCGCCGAGGTGCTCGAAGACCTTCTCTCGCGGCCGGATCGGTTGTCCGCCAACCCGGACGTCCAGCACTCCGTCACCAGGCTGGTGCGGACGGATCTGCCGCTTTCCGTGCAGACCTACCTCAATCTGCCGTGGTGGTTCGCCGCCAAACGGCGGGCGAGTGGCGAGCCGAGCGCGTCCGACGAACTCCTCGCGCAGCTGGAACTGCTGGAGACCGAAGCGCACCGGGTCGCGGAGCGGTTCTACGCCGGTGACGTCAATCAGCAGGCCGACCACACGCGATACCTGCGGGAGCGGGGCGAGGCCTGAGACGGGGTCCCGATCATCGGTAAGCGGGAACCAGTCTGCCGGTTGTTCTGCATGGGCAAGCCGGGGTTCCCTGCGCTGGACTGGGCGACGCCGATCCGGTCGTGGTCGGATTCCGTCTCTCCTAGGGAGCTCAGACGTGCGTAAGTACAGACTTGGGGCGGCCGTGCTGGCCGCGGTGATGGTATGCCTGGCCGGTGGTGTCCCGGCGAACGCCGAGCAGCGCGACGACCACTGCGTCGCCGACACGGCGAGCGGCGCGTTCCGGTGCTTCGGCAGCGTCGGTGAATCGCTCGCCGCGGCCTCGGCGGGCAAGGTGGGCGTCTCCGCCACGGTGATCAGCGTGCTGTACGAACACGCGAACTTCGGTGGCGCGAGCGTCGCCGTCACCGGGTCGCCATGCGTCGAGGGGACCAACCAGACCATCGGCTTCCTCGGCGGCTGGAACGACAAGATCTCCTCGTTCCAGACCTTTTACAACTGCTACATCACGATGTACTCGGACGCCGAATACCAGGGCGCCAGCCAGGAGTGGTACGCCAACGACAGCGGCAACTACGGGTCGAACATGAACGACCTCGGCAGCTCGGTGGTGTATTCGCGCGGACCCTCCCGCGCCGAACTGCTCAAGGACTGCGGCCGCGCCACCCGGGACTGCAACGCCCACGTCGACCAGCGCGGCCAGGACTTCTACGGCAACTGGGGTCGCGTGGACACGGTGTACAACTGCAGTGCCAACAAGATCACCCAGGTGATCGGCAAACGCGACACTCGCAGCGGGAAGAACACGGTCTCGAACGAGATCAGCGTGACCGCGGGCTTCGAGTTCCTCGTCGACTGGTCGGTCGCGTACAAGCGGACGTGGGGCCAGGAATGGGGCTGGGAGACCAGCGAGAGCGTCGAGACCCGGATCGAGGTCAACCCCGGTTACTGGGCGGGCCTGGACCGTTCGCCGGT
The DNA here is from genome assembly GCF_047608695.1 of Amycolatopsis sp. cmx-11-32. Lineage (NCBI taxonomy): Bacteria > Bacillati > Actinomycetota > Actinomycetes > Pseudonocardiales > Pseudonocardiaceae > Amycolatopsis > Amycolatopsis sp. cmx-11-32. The sequence goes on from NZ_JADNQN010000008.1 coordinate 154,746, forward strand.
GATGCGGGTGGCCAGCGGCTCGTACGACATGTGGTACAACAACCGCAAATGGGGGCACCACCAGTGGTATGTCTGGAACTTCAGCGGTGAGGGCCCCGCTCCCGGCGTTGTGGGCCAGACCAGGACGGTCGGCAAGAAGATGACCTCGGACGAGAAGAAGAAGGTCTGCGGGAAGTCCGCTGGGCTTGTGCGCTCCTCGGCCGGAACGCAGGCCGAAAGCGCCGCGACCGCCGCGACGCCGTCCGCGCCCGCGTTGCGTGTCGCGGAGGGACCGCTGCACAGCTGATCCACTGAATGCCGTCGATGACCCTCGCCGCCCCTGCGGTGGCGAGGGTCATCGGCCGCCGAGCTTCGGCAGGGTCAGCGTGGTCACCGCCGTCGTCACCCAGCCCAGCAGGTCGCCAAGCGGGACGGTGGACAGCTTTTCCGGCCATTCCTCGGCCAGCGCGTGCAGAACGAGGTGGCCGTCGTGTGCCTCCACCGCGGTGAGCCGGACCGCTCGCGGGAGTTCCGGCAGGGGAAGCACGATCGGTTTGAGGCGGGACGGCGGGCCGAACCGGCGCCGTCCGATGTGGACGGCCATCGGCCGCAGGACGACCGATTCGCCGTCCACAGTGGACTCCAAGGCGAGATGTCCCCAGCGGGGCCGCTTTTCCCAGCGGACGTGGAAATGGCCGTCCTCGCCGGGGGTCACGATGATACCTGGCCGGACCTCGGCCACGCGTGCCTGCAGGATTTCGGGGGCCAACCGGATCGCCATCTTCACCTGTTCGGGGATGGCGGCCGGGGATGGGAGTGAACGGAGCCGGACGTTCGACGCCAGCACGGTAATGCGCCTCAGCGGGGTTTCCGGCCAGTCGACGTCCTCCACGACGATGCGGACGTCGCCGATCCGGCCGGTGGCGGCCAGACTGAGGCTGTCGGCCTGGTAGTCGAGCCCGGTCAGGGTGAGCCCGACGTCGTGCCCGTCCACCTTGGCTGTGAGCCGTTGCCCGACCAGCTGTTCGGTCACGGTCTTCAGCAGTGCGGCGGGGGTCACCGGCACGTTCGGCAACAGCGCCCGCCCGGCGGCGGCCAGGCCGAACAGCTCGGGAAGGGGGTTCAGCTCGAACCATCTGCCTTCGCTCATCCGACCAGTGTCGCCGAACGGGACGCCGATTGCCGCCGCAGGGGGGTCAGCGGGCCGCGAAACGGGCGATGACGCCCGCCAGGATCACCCAGAACGCCGCGGCTAGACCGTAGTCGAGGATAACCGCGAGATTCGGGTCACTCACCGGGAAGAGTCCCGGCCAGAACAACGCCAGCGGCTTCGCCAGCGCCTGGATGAAGATGAAGAAGCCGTTGCCCGCGTTGGCTCCCGCGAGCACCATGACCATGTACAGCAGCTCGATGAAAGCGAACAGCGCGCCGACAGCGGTGATGACGCGTACGGCGGTGTTGCTCCTACTGGTGGTTCGCCATCTGGACATGGCTGAAAAGTTCCCCGATCGGGCGATGACAAACGTTTCAGCGGCCAAGTTGCGCCGATCGGCCGTACCCACCTACTCCTCGTAGGCCGCCAGTGACTGTGCGATGGCCTAATCCTGGACCGCGACGCCGACGGACTTGCCACCGCGCACATCCGGCGGTTGCTCGGGGTTAGTCGCCCAGGGGTGCGCCCCGCCACTGCCAGCCGGCACGGGAGGGGCGCCCGGGAAGTTCCGTCCGGTCCGTCGCCCACAGCAACGCGGTCCAGGGATCGATGTCGATGGTGTCGATGTCCGGGAACATCCGCGTGAGGACGCGTGAACAGATGTCGCGAGGCGGATCGAGGGCGACTTCGAGTCCCCTTGCCATGTCTTCGCCGTGAACCAGGGCCTCGACGCAGCCCATTCCGGCGAAGCCCTCGATGTCGGCGTAACCGCTCGGGTGGTAAGCGCGGACGTCCGGGGTCACCGTGCGCAGGGTGGCGCTCAGGATGCCGCCGCCGACGGTGATGAACTCCAGCATCTGCGCCGGCGTCGCCGACTGGTCGGCGACGGACTCGAAGCACACGAAACGCGGCGTCGACGGTCGGGCGATCAGCAATCCGGCGTAGGAGATGAGACAGTCGCCGAGGTGCTCGGCCGTCCGCCAGGCGTTCAGTTCGCCAGTGCCCGGCGCCGACGACCAGTCGTGGGTCGACGCCTTTCGCAGGCCGCTCACCACACTGGTCACCGCCGCGTCGAGATCGTCGGGCGTGATCGTCATCGGGGCATCAGCTCAAGGGCGTCGGAAACGCGACCGGAGAACGGCGGCCGTTCTTCCCGACCGCCCGAACGCCGAAGAACACGTTGTCCTTCGACAGCTCCACCTTAGCCTCGGTCTTGTCACCGACCCTGATGGAGTGCGTCCATTCGGCCGCCGTCGTCTCCCGCCAGACGACCTCGTAGCCGGCGAGATCCGGGTCGGTTCCGCGCCGCCACACCAGATCCGTGTCGTTCGTCAGCCGGTTCGTCCGGATCCGGACCTCCTCGGGGGTGCCGGGCGCGGTCGCCAGCGACCACATCGTGGCCGCGTTCACCCGCGCGACCCTGGCGATGAACGGGAAATCGCAGAACTCCGGCAGGTCGCCGAACTGCTCGCCGTTCTCCACCCGGACGTCCTGGTGCTGATGCGCGAAGTCCTCGTGTGGCTCGGTGAACCGCGCCGCCGGATACCCCTGCTCCAGGAACGGGATGTGGTCACCACCCCGGAGGTAGCGGTCGCGCCGGTAGATCACCCGCACGGACATGCCGGTCGCTTCGTTCTCCGCGACCGACCGTACGAACCGTGCCAGCTGACGGGAGGGTGAATCGTTCTCGCCGCCGACGGAGCGCCGGATTTCGGCCTGCGCCGGGGTTTCCGACGTCGGCACGCCCTCGGCGAACAACCGGATCGTGCGCGGATCCCGCGTCCCGTCGTCCGCGCGGCTCGAACCGACGATGTCGTTGGTGAACATCCCCTGCACGTTCGTGCCCGCCGCCTTGTAGAGCGTGGCCAGGTGCCGCGCGCCGAACAGGCCCTGTTCTTCGCCCGCGACCGCCGCGAACACGATGGTCGCGGCCGGGCGGCGAGTGGCGAGCACCCGGGCGAGTTCCATCGCGACGGCCACTCCGGAGGCGTCGTCGTCGGCGCCGGGCGCGTCCTTCGTCGCGTCGAGCGGATCCGAACACCGCGAGTCGTAGTGGCCCGACACGACGTAGACCCGTTCTGGCGTGGTCGATCCGCGCAGCGTGGCGACGATGTTGGTGATGGTGGTGGCGACAGGGATCCGGGGCGGGGTGGGCGGCTGCACGTACGACTGCGACTCGACCTTCATCCGGCCGCCCGACTTTTCCGCGGACTTCCGCATCTCCGCGAGGATCCAGTCGCGGGCGGCGCCGATTCCCCGGACCGGATCGGTCTGCGAGGACAACGTGTGCCGCGTCCCGAAGGCGGCGAGCCTGCGCACGGTGGCCTCGATGCGGTGCTCGTCGATCTCTCGCAGGATCGCTCGGAGTTCCGCGTCGGGCCGTTGCGGTGGAACGGATCCGCCGGGCCCTCGATCGCCGAGCTGCTCGGCACCGGCCGGCACGCCGGTGAGGGCGACCGCGGACAGCGCGGCCGACGTGGACAGGAACACTCGTCTGGACCTCTCCTGAGCCATCCTTCGTTCCTACGCGCCCTGGCATCGGGCGTCTACCCGCGAAAAGGATGAGCGCGGCAGGCGGTGGATGGGGGAGGAAGCAGCCGGTTGCCGAGACTTGACCGCCCATCTCCATGTCGCCGGGGTTTGAGCCGGCCGTCCTCGTGGTATTGACGGAGATCAAGGCTGTCCCGTTTTGGAGGGTGCTCGTGCAGATCCAAGTCAACACCGATCACAAAATCCACGGTGGCGAAGGATTGGCCGCTTATGTGACCACCGATCTGGAGAACAGCCTGTCCCGGTTCGCTGGATGGCTGACCCGGGTCGAGGTACACCTCAGCGAGGACGGAGGCGGCAAGCCGGAGGACAAGAAGTGCGTGATCGAGGCGCGGCCCGGTGGTAAACAACCGGTCGCGGTCACCCACCACGCGGCTACCGTGGACGACGCGTACGCCGGGGCGGCGAGCAAACTGCTGCGGGTGCTGGATTCCCAGTACAGCCGCGCCCACGACCACAAGGGCAGCGACAGCATCCGTCACATGCCCGCGCCGGAGGACCTGGAGCAGGTCGGCGTGATCGAGGACGAGTCCGCGGGTCTGAGCAAGGTGACACAGAACCCCCAGGCGACTTGACAGACGACAGCTCGACCGGCGGGCCGCTCTCCACCGGCGTTGACCGACACGAGATCTGGGCGTCGGTCCGATCCATGCCGTGAAAGTGGCTTACATGTCCTACGCGCGGCTCGTTTCCCCGCGCTGTGTCGCGGTCCAGCCGCGGATCGCGGCGACGAACTCCTCTGGTGCGTCGGATTCCACGTAGGTGCCGGCGCCCTCGACGATCACGGTCTTGTGGTCGGTGAAGGTCGCTTCCAGGCGCTCGCGTTCTTGTCGACGGAAGGCGATGTCTTTGTCACCCCACAGGATCAGTGTGGGGAGTTGGGCGACGTCGGCGAGACCGGCTTCGACCTCGGCGAAGAAGGCCCGGCTGCTGAGGACCCGGCGGGGGAATACAGCGGAGGCCTGGCGTCGCTCGGGGGTGGCCATGGCCCGCCGGTAGTGGGTCATCTCGGGTGCGGTCGGCTTCCGCCGCCGGTGACCGAGGGGGACGAACACGTTGACGACGAAGTTCAGCCGCCGGGCCAGGAAGCGGCCTGCAGGGCCGCCGAAGACGCGTGAAAAGTACTCGAAGTGGAAGACGCCGTTGACCGGCCATGCCCAGGTGTCGGCGAGCACCAACCGGTCGAAGACGCCTGGCCGTCGCTGCGCGGCGGCCAGGCCGATCAGGCCACCCCAGTCCTGTCCGACCAGAGTGACCTCATTCAGGCCGAGCGCGTCGACGAACGCGGTGACCACGTCCGCGTGTTCCTCGGGCCAGTAGCGATAGCCGGGCTTCGCCGTCGACAGCCCGAAGCCCGGGTAGTCGAGGGCGATGCACCGGAAGTCGTCGCGCAACGCGCGGATCACGTCGCGCCAGAGGAAAGACCAGTCGGGTTGCCGTGCAGGAGCAGCAATGTGGGGCCTGACCCCTCGTCGACGTAGTGCACGGTGTGCCCGTCGATAGCGACGAAACGGCTCTTGAACGGGAACAGGTCGTCGTCGACCCAGGAGGGCCGCACGCTCCTGGAGGTATCGACCATGACAGCCCTCTCCGCTCGGTTTCACGCTAGACTTGAGCTTGTCACGCGCACTTGAGTTAATCAAGCGAGGGATCCGATGCGTAGCTATGGTCAGTACTGCGGGCTCGCCCGGTCCCTCGAGGTCGTCGGCGACCGGTGGAACCTGCTCATCGTCCGCCAGCTCCTCATCGCCCCCGCCCGCTACCGGGACCTGATCGACGGCCTTCCCGGCATCGCGACCAACCTGCTCGCGGACCGCCTCCGCGACCTCGAAGCCTCGGGCGTGGTCGAGCGGCGACTGTCCGGGGAGGGCAGCGTGGTCGAGTACGCCCTCACGCCGTGGGGTGCCGAGCTGAGGCAGCCGATCGAGAGCCTGATCCGCTGGTCCACCCCGTTGATGGTCCGCGGCCCCGGCGGCGACTCCTTCCGCCCCGAGTGGCTCGCCCTCGCCGTCCCGGCTCTGCTCGACGCCAGGGTCAAGGTCCGCGCCCCGGCGACGGTCGGCCTCGAGATCGGCGACCCGCCCCTCCAGCTCCACGCGACGCACTCCGGCTTCGAAGTCGGTCCGCAGGACGGCCGCGACCTCGACGCGACCGTCCGCGCCGACCCCGCCCATGTCCTCGCCTTGGCCGCCGGGGCTCTCACCCTCAGCGACGCCCGCGCCCTCGGGCTGGTCGAGATCGACGGCGACGAGTCCGTCGTCCGCACCGTCTTCGCCGCCTGACGAGACTCCCGATCCTGCCGGACTGACGACATCACCCTGGCGACAGTTGGTCGCGGCGGCGGGTCAGGTAGGCGGTCTCGGCGGTGTTGCCCGCCAGCTCGATGGCTTTGTCGTACGCCGCGCGCGACTGCTGACTGCGGCCAAGCCGGCGCAGCAGGTCGGCGCGGGTGGCGTGGTGGGCGTGATAGCCGGCCAACGGTTCGGCAAGACGGTCGACGATGGCCAGTGCCACCTCCGGTCCGTCGAGTTCGGCGACCGCGATGGCCCGGTTGAGGGCGACGATCGGCGAGGGATCGAGGTGGACGAGCTGGTCGTAGAGGGCGACGATCTGCGACCAGTCGGTGTCGCGGACGTCGCGGGCGGAGGTGTGCACGGCGTTGACCGCGGCCATGATCTGGTAGCAGCCCGGAGCGACCCCTGCGGAGGCGGCGGCGAGGCGCTCGCGCACCAGCCGGTGGCCCTCGGCGATCAGTGCCGTGTCCCAGGCCCCGCGGTCCTGCTCGTCGAGAATGACCAGTTCGCCGCCTGCCGAGACCCGGGCGGTGCGACGGGCCTCGATGAGCAGCATCAGCGCCAGCAGCCCGGCCACCTCACCGTCCCGCGGCATGAGGGCACGGATCAGGCGGGTGAGCCGGATCGCCTCGGCGGTCAGGTCGTGACGGACCGGATCGGTGTCGGGGCCGGTCGCCAGGTAGCCCTCGTTGAAGACGAGGAAGAGGACGGCGAGTACGCCGGAGACGCGCGACGGCAGATCCTCCGCGGTCGGCACGCGATAGGGGATGCGGGTCGCCTTGATCTTGGCTTTCGCGCGGGTGATCCGCTGCTCCAAGGTGGTTTCCCGGACCAGGAAGGCGCGGGCGATCTCGGGAACGGTCAGCCCCCCGAGCAGGCGCAGGGTCAGCGCCACGCGGGCTTGCGTCGCCAGCGCCGGGTGACAGCAGGTGAAGATCAGCCGGAGCCGGTCGTCGTCGATGGCGCCGAGAGACTCGTGCGGGTCGTCGTCGTACACCGTCCGAGCCTCCTTCTGCTTGTCGTCGCGTTTGTTCTCACGCCGGATCCGGTCGATGGCCTTGCGGTTGGCGGTGGTGGTCAGCCAGGCGCCGGGGTTAGGGGGTACGCCGTCGGACGGCCACCGCTCGACGGCGGTCGCGAACGCCTCGGCGGCCGCCTCCTCGGCGATGTCGAGGTCACCGAAGCGCCTGGCCAGGGCGGCGACCACCCGGGCCCACTCCTCGTGGTGGACCCTGGTGATCGCCTTCTCGACGTCGCTCACCGGAACGGCCGCACCTCGATCTTGCGATCGCAGACCTTCGACGCCTCGGTGGCGAGCTTGAGCGCCACGTCCAGATCGGGGGCCTCCCACACCCAGACGCCGGCGAGGTACTCCTTCGACTCCACGAACGGCCCGTCGCTGAACACCGGCCGCTCGCCCCGGTTGTCGATGACCGTGGCCGTGTCGGTGTCCGCGAGCCCGCCCGCGAAAACCCAGTGGCCCTCGGCGATCAGTCGTTCGTTGAACTCGCTGATGGCAGGCTCCCGGTCGGTGCTGCCGGGGTTGCTCTTGTCGTCGATCACGGAAACCAGGTACTTCATCGGAAGATCATCTCCTGTGGCGTCTGGACAGCGTGGTCGTTCAGGCCGTCGCGTACCGCGGGCGCCCGGCCGGCCGGTGGACCCGGATCGTCACGTCCTTCGAGTCCGTCGGCCGAACAGGAAAGCCTCGGCGCGCTGCCTGACCGCGGTTTCCTTGCCTGGGCGCCGCCCCTTCGCAGGCGGCCTCACCCTTGCTACGAACGCCACCACCCCGATCCGACAACTCGTCTCGGGCTTCTTTCAAGAACTTTCCGGAAGCATCTCCCGCAACATCGCCAGCAGCTCCCGCCGGTCCCCGGCCCCGAGTTTCCCCCGGATCCGGGCCATGTGGTGCTCCACGGTCTTCCCCGAGATGAACAGCTTGCTCCCGGCCTGTTTGTACGTCAGCCCGTCGACGACGAGCCGCGCGACCTCCAGTTCCCGTTCGCTCAAAGCGTTCAGCCCGGTAGCCGCGACGGGTTCCGGAGCGCGGCCCTGGAACTGCCTGGCCGCTTCGAGCAACTGGACCATCGCCTTGCGGTCCGAGGTCCGGATCGCCGCCTGCCCGGCCAGCCGGGAAGCGTCCCAGCAGAGCCCGAGTTCGTGCAGTTCCGACGCGGACGCGGTGATCGTTTCGGGGTCGAAGGTCCCGGTCAGGACCGCGAGCCAGCCGGTCGCGGCGGAGGCGAGTGCCGCCGGATACCGTCCGCAGGAAGCGAAGTCGTTCAGCGCGGCCAGATGTTCACCGGCCGACGCGTGATTCTCGACGGTGATGGCGGCGTGCAGTTCGTGCCAGCGCAACGTCGCTGTCCACAGTGGAGGGTTGCCGAGCGCGTCGAGCACCGTATGCGCCCGCTCCAGCTGCCCGGCCAGTTTGGCGCTCGCGCCGCCCCGCGCGGCCGCGATCGCGAGTTCTCCCAGCGGCAGCAACGAATACAGGTTCGGCTGCTGTCGCATCGAAGCCTGGTACGCCCGGTCCCAGGACCGTTGCAGCCAGGGAAGGTCGCTCGCCCGTCGCGCCAGGCCCAGTTGGAGGGTGGCGGCGAAGAGTTCGTCGCGGGCTTCGAGACCCTCCGGTGGCATCAAGGCCTCGGCGGCCGTCTTGAGGTCGCCCGCGGTCATCGCGACCCAGCCGAGCAGCAGCCGGTGCCGTTTCGCGAGCAGGTCGCCGCCGATCCGCCCGCTCACCGCGCGGCTCAGCACCGACTCGGCCAGCGCGAGTTCGCCGGAATGCAGGCCCACCAACGCCGCGAGGGCCGCCGGGCTGTCCGGCAGGGGTGCCGGCGCCCCCGCCGACTCCAACATCGACGCCGCGCCGAGCAGGGCCGACAGGGTTTCGGAGCCGCAGCCGGACACCGAATCGGTGACGGCGCGCGCGGTGCGTGAGGCGGCGCCCGCGAACAGGGTCGGGACTTCGGGGGTCTCCAGCACGCCACGGGCGGCTTCGAGTTTTCCGGTGCCCAGCAAGGCGATCGCGGCGAACGCCTTCGACCCGGCCCGGCCGGACCATTGATAGAGCTCCGCGCTGTGCGCCAGTTCGCCGCGATGCGCCAGCACGGTCGCGGCCACTTCGGCGCCCGCGGCCCTGGCGTCCGTATCCGACGTACTGCCGAGCATGCCGTCACCCAGCCGGAGCGCGGTGTCGAGATCACCGGCCAGCGCCGCGGCGTGCGCCCAGCCGACGGTGAGCGCCGCGCCGCGCCCACCGGCCTCGGACGCGGCTTCGTAGAACCGCGCCGCGAGTTTCGTGTCGTCGGGCATCGCCTCACGCGCGGCCGCCTCGAACGCCGCCGCCGCGCTCGCACCCGAACTTCCCGTTCCCAGCAGGGAACGAGCGAGGTCCAGTACCGGAAGCCCGTCACGCAACTGGAGTTCCACCAGCCGCTGCAGCACCGTCAGCCGACGCCCCGGCGAACCCCAGACGCGGACGGCTTCGGCGGCGATCGGCAGCAGGACGTCGCCCTCGCCGAGGAGTCCGGTCGCCCTGGCGCCGTCGAAGATCTCGGGCAGGCCCTCGCGATCGCGGTTGAGCAGCGCCGCCAGCAGATCGAGATTCCGGCTGGCACCGGCTTCGGCCGCGATGAGGTAGCGGTGCACGTCGTCGTCCAGTTGTTCCAGCTCGCCGCGGAAGTCCGCGAGCCTGCCGGTGACGGCGCGAAGCACGAGTCCCGGCACACCACCGGTTCTGGCGTGAACCTCTTCGGCCGTGGCCGCGTCACCGCCGGCGTACTCGACGAGCCGTCGGACGTCATCGACGCCGAGCGCGCCCAAGGACACCGATCTGCCGAAGGAGTCGGCGAGTGCGCGCAAGGTGGTGGTCCGCGCCGTCGGGCGGAAGGCCAGTACGACGGGCGTGGTCGTTTCTTCCGCCAGTGCCCTGATCTTCGCGATCTCGTCGTCGCCGAGCTGGTCGGCGTCGTCGACCAGAAGAGCCTCGACCCCGGCACCCGCGTAGTGGCGCCCGAGGAGACCGAGCAGATGGGTCTTCCCGTGCCCGCCGGGGGCGACGACGGTGACCCGCACCGGTAATTCCGGGGCGGCGGTCACCTCGTCGAGCAGGCGCCGGGCACCCGGATGGATGATGCCGGGTTTGTCTAGCAGTGCGTTCAACAGCGACCTTCGGGTGAGGTGGCGGCACCGGGGGTGGGCGGTGCGCAGGAACTCGAAGTGGTGGGAGGAGCTTCGGGACCCTTGTCCGCGGTGGCTTCTCGAGTGGTCAAGGTGAGCAGCAGGGCGGTCGCGGCCAGCACCGCGACCGCGGCTGCGGCGACGAGGGGCTTGCGACGGCTGAGCAGTTTCGCCGCCCCGGTGCGTTCTGGCAACGGAAACGGGGTGATGTCGACCGGCGGCCGTTCGGGCCGCTCGGTGAGCTCTCCTGGCGCGTCGACCCGGGGGAGCAGGGTGGTCTCCGCGGTTGCCACCGAGGCCGAGGCGATCGAGTGCGAACCGCCGGGTTGGGGAACGTCACGTCGTGCGGCGATGTTGGCCGCGCCGGTCGCCACCGTCAGCACGGGATCGCTGGAGGCGAAGACGGGGCATGGCGTCCGGCCGGGAACCGGCGGGGCCTCGCCGCAGAACACGATGCCCGCCAACGCCGTCGGCTGGATCCCGGCGCCGTGCGCGAGTTCGAAGACCTTGCCGACGGCCTCGCCGGGGTCGACGCCTTCCACCGTCTTGACCGGCTGCCAGCCGTTGATCCCGGCGGCGGCGATCGTGACCACCGCGCCGTCCGGGCCGAACTCGCAGATCCCGGCGGTGACCTCGCCTTGCGGGGCGAGGTACGCGTGGAGTGCGGCGATGGGCGCCGGTACCAGCGTGGCGTGGGGGTATCCGGCTTCGGTCAGTGCCCGGTGCAGCAGGTCGCGGCGGAACGAGCCCCAGCCGACGGGGTGCGTGAGCACGATGTGCCGCGGTTTCTCACCGAAGCGCTCGGCCGCCTGATCCACCGCCGCGTCCACGAGGACGGCGCTGAGGGATTCGGCGGGGAACCGTTCGCGGCCGACGATCACCGGGACGTCGTCGCCGATCCGCTCGTGGAACCCGGTCAGCAGCCGAGCGGGGGCCGACCGACCCTCGTCGACGGCGGCGTCCCCGGTGAGCAGGTAGCCGTCGTCGTCGAGGAACACCGCGGACGCCGCCGACGGGCGGCGCCCGCCGAGCCACGACGGTTCGGGCACGCCCCAGCCGTCGCCCTGGTTCACACAGGTGGCGGCGGTGGTGCGGGTCGAGGCGATATCGATGCCGAGGACGTAGGGCAACGCGCATCCTCCTTCGCTTGACCAGCCCCTGAGGGCCAACTAGGGCCAATCACCCGAACGGCTTTACCCATTCGGGTGAGTGTTGGCATTAAACCCAACCGGGTGCGTCTCGCTTAAGCCCCTAACGCCCTAACGATGTCATACCGATCCCCTATCGGCTGAGTGAGTGACGACCAGGAGTGATCCCCGATGTGCTGAGAGGTACCCCCGCACTAGCTTCGGTTACTGCGACCAGCCGTGCCGTCGGCGCGCTGCGCTTGCCCACCGACCTAGACCACCAGGAGAGTCCTTCCATGGGTTCCGTCCAGACCCTGCACGACTTCACGCTGAACCTGCTGAACGACACCGCCGCCCGCGTGGCGTTCGCCAACGACCCGCAGCAGGTCCTCGCCGAGGCTGGCCTCGGCGACATCAACGCCGCCGACGTGCACGAGGTCGTCCCGCTGGTGCTCGACTTCGTCCCGGTCGACACCGCCACCGACAACCTGGCGGGCTTCGGCGGCGTCGCGAACGTCGTCAACGGCACCGACGGCGAGTGCGCCGACGGTGTCCAGGGCGCGATCGAGCAGCTCACCGCGCTGACCGCCGGCCTGCCGGTCGACGTTCCCGGCGTCGGCACCCTGCCGGGCCTGCCCGAGGCCGGTCTCCCGGGTCTCCCGTCCGTGCCGGGCCTGCCCGAGGTGGGCCTGCCCGCCGTCCCGGTCGTGTCCGACGTGACCGACGTGTCGAACGCCGCCGCCGGCGTGACCGCCCTCGCGCAGAACACCGTCGGCAGCTTCGGGCTGACCGACGACCTCGCGCTCGGCCTCGACGCCGCTTCCCTCGGCCAGGCCGCCGGTGTCGCCAACGGCGCCATCGCCAACGGTGCCATCGCCAACGGTGCCATCGGCACCGCGACCGACCTCGTCCACGACGTCTCGATCGTGGACGCCGCCGGAGTTCCGGCCGTCGACGCGGTTCCGGCCGTCGGTGACCTGAACACCGCCCTGCCCGGCGTCGATGGTGTCGTGGGCGGTTCCCCGGCCGTCCTGTCCCAGGTCGGCGACCTGACCAGCGTCATCGGCAAGGTCGGCGTCGCCGACGTCACCACCAAGGTGCACGACGTCGCGAACAACTACACAGGCGACATCGCCAACAACCACGGCGACGTGACCGGCAACATCGCGGGCAACGTCGCCAACGACGTCGCCAACGTCGCGAACCACGCTGGTGTCTCCGACGTCCACGACGTGGTCTCCGGGGTCGGCAACATCGGCCACAACATCGGCGACATCAACATCGGTGCCGGCGACATCGCCTCGGGCAACGACATTCACATCGGCTGAGCCGAATATTTTTCATTTTCGTGCCCGGGCCCCGCGACCACACCAGGTCGCGGGGCCCGCACGCCCGTGTTGGCTCATGCCACATTGATTCCACGCTTGGTTAAGGGAACACTGCATCCCCGTGACAGCCCCCGCCTGGCTCGACTTGCTCAACGAGACCTTGGACGCCTGTGCCGCCCACGGTCGCGCCGACCTGGCCGAACGCCTCCGGCGCAGACGGGACCGGCAGGTGCCGGGCACCCGGATCGCGGTGGTCGGTTTTCCCAAGCAGGGCAAGGGGTACCTGCTCAACGCGCTGCTGAACGCCCCGGTCTGCGCGGTCGGGGACGCGAGCACACCCGCCGTCCCCACCGAGATCGGGTACGCCCACGATCCCGCCGCCACCCTGGTCGGGCACGCCCGTGAACGCGTGCCGGTCGGTGACCTCGCCAAGGAACTCGGGGTCCGGCCGCCCGGTTCGCTGCGCCGGGTCGAGGTCGGCCTGCCGCGCGAACTGCTCGGCACGGGACTGGTGCTGGTGGACACCCCGGCGATCGGGGACCCCCGCTCGCCGAGGACGGCGGCCACCCTCGACGTCCTCGCCGACGCGCACGCGGTGATCCTCGTCTCCGACGCGACACAGGAACTCCAGCCCGCCGAACTCGCGCTGGCCCGGCACATCCGGACCTGGTGCCCGGCATTGGTGCTGGCGCTGACCAAGATCGACGTCAGCCCCGACTGGCGGGAACTCGCCGCCCGCAACCGCGCCGCGCTTTCACAGACCGGCGTCGTCGCCGACGTGTTCCCCGTGTCCGCGACAGTGCGCCAAGCCGCCGCCAAGGCCGGTGACACCGACCTCAATGGACGGTCCGGTTACCCGGAACTCCTGAACTGGGTGGGGGAACAGGCCGCGCGCCCGATCGAACGCACCCGGGCGCTCGCCGCCGCGGTGAGCGTCCGCGCGGCGGCGGTCGAACTGGTCGAGACGCTGCAGACACGGCTCGACGCCTTCTCGCAGGACAGCGGGGTCGACCAGGTCACCCTGCTGCACCAGGCACAACGGCGTACCGAGGAGCTGCGGCGGCAGAACGTCCGCTGGCAGAACATATTGTCGGACGAGATCACCGACCTGGTCTCCGACGCCGAATACGACCTACGTGAGCGGACCCGGGTGATCGTGCGGCATATCGACCGCACCTTCGACGAAGGCGACCCGGTGCAGATCTGGCCGGATTTCCAGACCTGGCTGGAAGAGAACCTCGCCGAGGCCGTCGAGACGAACTACAACTGGGTGTCCGACCGGTCGACGTGGATCGCGCACGCGGTCGCCACCGGTTTCGGCGCACGGTACGGCCAGGCCCCGGTTCTGCCGCTGACCGGGTCCGGAGTGGACTCGATCCCCGAAGTCGGCACCCCCAAGATCGAGCGATTCAAGATCGGCCAGAAACTCTTCACCGGGTTGCGTGGTTCCTACGGCGGCGTGCTGATGTTCGGACTGGTCACCAGTCTCGCCGGGCTGCCGCTGATCAACCCGGTGTCCCTCGGCGCCGGTGTCGCGTTCGCCACCAAGAGCGTGCGCGACGAAGGCGGGATGCGGTTGCAACGGCGCCAGGCACTGGCGAAGGCCGCGGCGCAGCGCCACGTCGACGACGTGTTCATCCGGTTCAGCAAGGAGATCAAGGACGAGATCCGCCAGGTCCAGCGGCGGTTGCGTGACCATTTCACCGCGCTGTCGGACGACCTCGCGGAAGAGCTGACGCGCCAACGGGAACTGATCATCGCCGGATCCGCCGAACGCGACCGGCGTACGCAGCGGGTCAAGAAGGAGATCGACCGGCTCGCCGCGCTGCACCGGAAGGCGGGGGCGCTCGGCAGTGGCGCCGCGCCACGCCGGGAGCTTTCCGCGTGACGGCGCTCGACGTCCGTGAACTGCTGAGTGACGCCGTCGTGCTCTACCGGGAGCGCCCGCACGCGGTGGCGATGCTGCGGGAATGCCTGGAGCGACTGGAGGAGCCGCTACGGGTCGGCTTCGTCGGCACACCGGGGACCGGCAAGTCCACTTTGGTCTCCGCGCTGGCGGAATGGCCGACGAGGGCACTGCGTGAACTCGAGCTGTTCGACACCCCGGCACCCGCCGAGCACGTCGACGCGACGGTGCGCCTGGTGCGCCACCTCGAACCGGACGAACTCGCCGGTGCCCGGCCGGTGGGCGGTTCGGCGTTCGCACGGCAGAGCGCGGTGAACTCGGTACTGGTACTCGGCCGGGCCGACGAGGTCGGTGCCGGCCGGATCGACGCCTTGCTCACCGCGAAACAGCTGGCGCGGCGGGCTTGGCGCGAGGACCCGAATTGCGCGGGCTTCCAAGGCGTCATCGCGGTCGCGGGGCAACTGGGATACGCGGGCCGGGCGTTGCGGGACGACGAGTTCGAGGCGCTGCGCGCACTGGCCTCGATCTCCCGTCCGGATCTGGAGCGCTATCTCCTGTCCGTGGATTCCTTTGTGGACGATCCGTTCCCGGTGCGGATCCCACCGGAGTCGAGGAAACATCTGGTGGCGCGGTTCGGGCTCTACGGTGTCCGGCTGGCGATCACCCTGATCCGCACCGGCTGCGAGAGCAGGCTGAAACTTTCGGCGGAACTCGTGCACCGCAGCGGTCTCGGCGACCTGCGGGACACGCTAGCGGGATGCTTCGTCGCCAGGGCCGAAGCGCTGAAGGCACGCACGGCGGTGCTGCGGCTGGAAGGCCTGCTCGCCACCGAACCGCTCCCGCACGGTGACCGGCTGGCCGCGCGGGTGGAGCGGTTCGCCGCCGCCGCACACGATTTCCGGGAGTTGCGGCTCATCGCCGACGTCCGCGGCGGGCGCACGGCCTTGTCCGGAGAGATCGCCGAGGAGGCCACCCGGTTGCTCGGCGCGCAAGGAGTCGCGCCCACCGAACGGCTCGGCCTCGAACCCGGCGCGGATCCGGCCGAGATCCACGCGGCTGCCGAGAGCGCGCTCGCCGCATGGCGGCACGAGGCGGAACGGGCCGACACCGCGCACGCCGAACGCGCCGCCGCGCGGGTGATCGTGCGTTCGGTGGAAGGACTGCTCAGCCTGTTCGTCGCCTGAGCGCGGGTCCGTGAAGGGCTCCTCGCCTACTTTCAGGGTCAGGGTCCCGGCGAAGTCGAGGTCTTACCGGTCAGGCGGCTCTTCGTCGCTGCATGAGGCTGTTGATGAAGGAATGGGGACGTTGAGTATCCCCATTCCTTCATCGTCGCGGGGGCGCACCGGTCGCGGAGCTTCATCAACAGCGCTGACCAGCAGCTCCGCGACTTTGCCGAGACCTTGCGCCAGGAAGGGGGCCTTCATGTACTTCGAGCCACCCAGGGCGCCGGTCCCGAGTGGCGTTTCGGGTCAGTGAGGAGTAAGTCCCGCACGAGGAGTCCCTGTGACCACCAGATCCGGAGAGGGGTGTGTGGAAATAGGGACACTCAAAGTCCCTCTTTCCACACACCCCTCTCCGAGACGCTCAGTGCCCCCAATGCGTCATTGGGGCAGTGGCCGGGCGGGGCAGCCACCCGCCAAGTTCTCGCTGCTCGGGTTCGGCGCGGGAAGGTCGATGCCCGGCTCGTCGCGCGCATCACCGAACGGTGGACGTACACGCTCCCGGCCGTGATCGCCGCTGCGGTGTCTTGCTGTTCGCCGCCGGTGATCAGTCCCTGCTCGCCGTCAGCGCCCTCATCATCGCCGCGACCGGTTCGCCGGTTAGGCGTTGCCGAGTATCCGGGTCACGGTGATCTCGATGACCACGCGCTCCGGGTTCGGTTTGGGCTGCCGGTACCGCGCGGCGTAGCGGTTCTCGGCGTCGCGGACCGACTCCGGATCTTCGCGCAGCACCGCGCGACCCTCCAATGTGGACCATCGGGGCCCGGCGATCTGGCAGGCGGCGACCGGAATGCCCTGTTCGTCCGCTTCCTTGATCATGCGGGCCTTTTTGGACGAGCGGAACGTGATCACGCGGGCGATCCCGGCCTCGAAGTCCACCGTGACCCCGACGGCGACGACATGCGGGGTCCCGTCGGGGCGGACGGTGGTCAGCGTGGCGAGATGCCGCTCGGTCCAGAATTCCCGGAAGGTCTCGCCGCGCGCGCTCAAGTCGATCGTCATGCGCTCACGCTAGGGCACGGTCACGCAAGCGTCATTTGAGGTAATAGTAAGGAAACTTTCTTAACTCTCTTGTTTTTGGCCGATCCGGATGTCACTCTCGAAACGCGCCGCCGCCACCAACGACGTTTCCGGAGGAGCCATGAGAAAGACCGTTCGGACAGTGCTGGCCGCGGCCGCGCTGACCGCCGGGCTGGTCGCCACGACCGCCCCCGCCACCGCGGCCACCACTCAAGGAACCCCCTATCTGCCTGGCGTTCTGCGCCCGTCGGTGTCCCAGGCGACGCAGGACGCGGCGCTCGCCAAGTACTACGACTTCTGGAAGAAGAACTTCCTCACCACCAAGTGCGGGTCGGGCACCTACGCGGTCAAGGCCCCGGACGCCGACCACGCGTTCGTCGCCGAGGGTCAGGGCTACGGCATGACCATCGCGGCGATGATGGGCGGCAAGGATCCGCAGGCCCGCGCCGTGGTCGACGGCATCCTGAAGTTCGTGAAGGCGCACCCTTCGTCGATCGATAAGGATTTGCACGCCGCCGAGCAGGACGCCAGCTGCAAGAGCGTCAACGGTACCGACTCGGCGACCGACGGTGACCTCGAAATCGCCTACGGCCTGCTCCTCGCCGACAAGGTCTGGGGCAGCGGCGGTTCGGTGAACTACAAGGCCGAGGCACTGCGGATCATCAAGGCGATCAAGCGCAGCGAGGTGCACCCCACCACCAAGTTCATGCGGCTGGCAGACTGGGCCGACAGCGGCAAGTACATCAACAGCTCCCGATCCTCGGACTGGATGCCGGGTCACCTCCGTGCGTTCGAGAAGGCCACCGGTGACTCGTTCTGGGGCCAGGTCCGGACCCGGCAGGAGCAGGCCGTCACCCAGCTTCAGCAGCAGTACGCGCCGAAGACCGGGCTGATCCCGGACTTCGTCGTCAACACCAACTCCACGCCGAAGCCGGCCCCGGCGGACTTCCTCGAAGGCAAGGACGACAAGTACAGCTACAACGCCTGCCGCGACCCGTGGCGCCTCGGGGTCGACGGCATCACCGTGTCGGGGAGCCCGGCGCAGGGTCAGGTGCGGAAGATGAACACCTGGATCCAGCAGACGACCGGCGGCGACCCGGCCAAGATCACCACCGGCTACACGCTGTCGGGCGCCAAGATCTCGGGCGAGTCGGGCCAGCACCCCTGCTTCACCGCGTCGTTCGCCATCGCGGCGATGAACGACCCGGGCAGCCAGGCCTGGCTGGACAAGCTGTGGACCTCGATCACGACGTGGTCGCCGAACGCCAAGGACTACTACGGCACCGGCATCACCTTGCAGGTCCTGCTCATCCTCTCGGGAAACTACATCGCTGTCTGATGTCATGTGTGAAGGCCCCCTTCCCCTCGGCTCAGCCGAGGGGAAGGGAGCCTTCACGTATGACCCGGGCGTCCACCGCGGCGCTGCAACGGCTGAGGAAACCGGTCGCCGTCTCCGAAGCGCCGGTTGTCGCGTCGGCGGGCTCCGGTGACTTGCTCACCGCACTCGTCCCGGCGGTGCACGCGCTAGTGTCGCGTGATCCTGCTTGCTTGACGTTGGGTTTCGTTCCTCAGACGGCGATCTCGCGTGATCAGACGGCGGTTACGCGTGATTGGACGGCGATCTCCGGAGATCGCCGTCTTATCACGGGTAAGACCTGCAGGATCACACGACGCTAGCGGCGATGCTGGGCCGGGCAACGAAGTCCTGTTGCGCGATCTGAGCAGGCTGCCGGACTCGATCGTCGCCATCGCGGGTGACCTCACCGGCAGGACGGTCGGCGCCCGATGACGGATCTCCTGCTGGGCCTGGTCCGCCGCGGCACCACGCAGGACCTGACGAACTACGAGACCCACGGCCCCGACGGGCGCGCGATCCGGTCTTCGACGCTGTTCCTGCGGGACGCCGACGGGGTCGCGATCGGCTGCTTGTGCGTCAACCGGCTGACCGACGGCGCCCCACGGGCCGACGGGCACGAACCCGAGACGTTCCCGCCGGACGTCGACAGCCTGCAACGGTTCCTGATCGGGCGCGCGGTGACGAAGGCCGGGATCCCGGTGGACCTGATGAAGAAACGGCACAGGCGGCCGCGGTCCGGGAACTGGACGAGGCGGGGTTCTTCCTCATCAAGGACTGGGTGGACCACCTCGCCGGTGAACTCGACGTCACGCGGTACACGATCTACAACTACCTGAACGAGATCCGGGCGACCTGACGCTCCTGCGCGTGAGATGAACGGGGCTTTCATCTCGAAATTCGCAATGAAAGTCCCGTTCATCTCGTCAAGGTGACGCTACTTCAGGAAGGACTCCACGGCGTCGGCCGCCCGGTCGACCCCGCCGTTCCCCCGCGTTTCGGCCCGGACCTCGGCCAGACGTGCGGCGACCGAGGGTGACCCGGCCACCCGCTCGACCGCGGCCCGCAGCACCGACGCCGTCACGTCCGAGGCCGCGAGTTCCTCACCGACACCCAGTTCCGCCAGTTTCGCCGCGTTGCCGAAACCGTCGGTGGCCAGCGGGATCGCGACGGTCGGCACGCCGTACCACAGCGATTCCGTGCTGCCGCCCATGCCGGCATGCGTGATGAACGCCGACGCGGCCTCCAGTACCGCGAGTTGCGGGACGAACGGGAGCGCCTCGATGTGCTCCGGCAGCGGTCCGAGGTCGGCCGGATCGGTCTGCCCGATCGAGATGACCACGTGCCAGTCGGAGTCGCGGAACCCGTCCACACAGGCGCGGAAAAGGTCGATCTGGTCGGTGAACGCCGTGCCGAGGGACATCAGCAGGACCTTCTTGCCACTCGAAGGCGGTGTCCAGCTCCGGTCGGCAAGGCGTTCCGGGTCCAGTGCCGGGCCGACGAACCGGACCGACGACGGAACCCGCTCGACGTGGGGCTGCATCGCCCTCGGCAGCAGCGCGAGAACCTGCTCGGGATGACAGATCCAGTCCCAGGCGTCGGCCTCGATGCCGTTCTCGTTCAGCCACCGGGTGAAAGTGGCGAAATAGTCCTTCCCGGTCGGCGAGCTGCGAATCGAATCGAGGAGCTCGCCCATGTCCTCTTCGTAGCCGTCCCAGGCGACATACGTCGGGGACAGCTGCACCGCCGGAACGCCGTAGCGCCTGCTCAGTAGCGGCGCCGGGAGCCCGCCGATGTCGTACAGCAGCAGATCCGGGCGGTTCTCGTCGTAGAAATCGGTCAGCAACGGCATCGCCTGGATGCCCTCGTCGAGGAAGACCCGCATCTGCGACGCCGGGTCCTCCGGCCACGCCGACTGGTCGCCGAGCGGGAGGATCGACGGATGCGGGACGACCTCGGCCCCGGTCGGTTCGATCAGCCCGGTGAGCGGCTCGCCCACGACGTAGCTGACGCGGTGCCCGCGAGCGACCAGCTCACGGACGACGGCCAGCGAGGGGTAGATGTGGCTCGGCGCGGTGCAGCCGATCATCGCGATGTGCTTCTGCATGATGTCCTGTCTGGATCCATGAACGGATGTCAGACGGCGCGCAGAAAAGGGGCCACCCGATCGCGGGCGGCCCTGCGGTCACGCCGTCTCAGGCGGTGCGCATCCGGATGTGGTAGGTCATGATCGAAACCCTAGCGCGTACCGCTGGGCCTCCCAACCGATTAACCGGTGGCCCGGTTTGCCGCCGGGTCGCACGACGTCTACCGCCTCGGCAAGACCCCGGCCGGCGGCTACATCGGGCCGGACGAGTTCCTCGAGGTGTTCAACCGCCTCTTACTACCAGCTGTGCTGGACGCTGCTCGGTGACGCGCTGGCGAAGTTCGTCGACAAGGGTGACTGGCAGACGATAAAGGGGCTGTTCGAAGGCTTCGGCGGCCGCGGCGACGACAACGGTTACGCCGTCTACCTCGCCGTCCAGTGCGCGGACGTGAAGTGGCCGCGGAGCTGGCAGCAGTGGAAGCACGACAACTGGCGGACCTACCAGAAGGCGCCGTACTTCACCTGGCCCGCGAAGCCCGGCAAGCCGGTCAAGGTCGACGGCAAGAAGGTGCCGAGTGTGCTGATGATCGGTGAGACGCTCGACGCGGTGACGACGTACGAAGGCAGCCTTGAGGTCCGTAGCCGGTTCCCCGGCGCTCGCCTGATCGGTGAGCCGGGCGGTACGAGTCACGCCATCAGCCCCCGCGGCAATGCGTGCGTCGACAACCGGATCGCCGACTACCTGGCGACCGGTGCGCTGCCCGACCGCAAGCCGGGGCGGACGGCCGACCTCGAATGCGCGCCGCTGCCGCCTCCGGCCCCGACTGCTTCAGCACCTCAGGCAGCCACCTCCCGGGTGCCCGTCCAGCTCCAAGTACGCGAAGGCCGCCTTCCTTCCGCCCAGGTACAAGGTCCCGGCTAAGTCGAGGTCTTACAGGCCAGCCGGGTCACACCGGTTGCGGAGCTTGATCAACAGAGGTTCAGGGACATGCCTCCCTCCAGCACGCCTGAGAGGGGAAGATTTCGGACGTTCACCGTCCCAAATCCTCCCCACTCGGCCCTTGCGGGCACCAGAACGTCAAGCCCGGGTTACTGCCTGTAGCGCTGACCAGCGGCTCTACGACTTTGCCGAGCCTTCGCTTTCCTCGGCAGGGGACTTTGTGTTACAAAGTAGAAGTGAGCTTTGTAGTTCAGAGTGCTTGAAGGAGGAAAGTCATGACGGACGCGTTCAGCCTCGAAGGGCTGGTGAAGCGCTTCGGTGACGTCCTGGCCGTCGACGACGTCAGTGTGCGGGCCGCACCGGGGGAGGTGGTGGCGCTGCTCGGGCCGAACGGTGCTGGCAAGTCGACCACGATCGACATGCTGCTGGGCCTGACCAGGCCGGATTCGGGCCAGGTGCGGGTCGCCGGGCTCGGCGCGGCGGCGGCGATGGACCGGGGCATGGTCGGCGCGATGGCGCAGAACGGGACGCTGCTCAGGGACGCCACGGTCGCCGAACTCGTCGGCCTGTTCGCGTCGCTGCACCGGGATCCGCTGCCGATCCGCGAGGTGCTCAAGCGTGCCGGGGTCACCGAGTACGCGAACCGCCGCTGCGGAAAGCTCTCCGGCGGCGAGCAGCAGCGGGTGCGGTTCGCGCTCGCGCTGGTCGGCGATCCGGATCTGCTGGTGCTCGACGAGCCGACCGCGGCCATGGACGTCGACGGCCGGCGCCGGTTCTGGGCGTCGATGCGCGAGTACACCGAGACGGGCCGGACGGTCCTCTTCGCGACGCATTACCTCGCCGAAGCCGAGGACTACGCGGACCGCGTCGTGCTGATGCGGCACGGCCAGGTGGTCGCGGACGGGCCGGTCGGCGACGTCAGAGCCGCGGTCGCCGGCCGGATACTGCGGGCCGTCGTCCCGGATGCCACCGAAGCCGCGCTGGCCACGCTGCCCGGAGTGTCGCGCGCGGTACTGCGGGCCGGGCACGCGGAACTGCACTGCGCCGATTCCGACGCCGCCATCCGCGGTCTGCTGCGCGGGTTCCCGCTCGCCGCGAACATCGAAATCACCGCCGTGGGACTGGAAGAAGCCTTCATCGCGCTGACCGCGGATGAGACCGAGGGAGCGTTGCGATGAACATGAACTACCTGACGCTGGAGATCAAACGCATCGTCCGCAGCCCGCAGTTCGCGCTGTTCACCATCGGTATGCCGCTGGTGATGTTCCTGTTGTTCGGCGGCATCTTCGGCGCCCGCGAGATCGCTCCCGGCGTCTCGACCGCGACGGTGACCATGGTGAACATGGCCGCGTACGGCGCCATGACCGCCGCGCTGTTCACCGGCACCCGCGTCGCCACCGAACGCACCGATGGCTGGCAACGCACCCTGAGGTTGACGCCGATGCGGGCGCCGGGCTACCTGATGGTCAAGGTGACAGCGGGGTTGTTCGTCGCGCTGCCCGTGCTGCTGGTGATCTTCGCGGCCGGGATGATTCGCGGCATCCGGCTCGAAACCGGCCAGTGGCTGACGATCTTCGGCACGCTGTGGCTCGGGACGCTGCCCTTCGCGGTGCTGGGCCTGATGATCGGCCTGTTCGGCAAGGGTGACACCGTGCAGGCGGTGACCGGCGCGCTGATGCTGCCGCTGGGCATGTTCGGCGGGCTGTGGATCCCGCTGCAGATCCTGCCGGGCTGGATGAACACCGCCGGGCACATCATGCCGACGTACTGGCTCGGCGAGATCGGCCGCGCGCCGGTGCTCGGCGGTTCGGGCACGCTGACCGCCGCCGGAGTGCTCGTGGCCTGGCTGGTGGTGCCCGCGCTCGTGGTGATGGCGAGGTTCCGGCTTGACACGGCCAGGCTGTGACCGCGTGTTAGCTTTCCGAAGTGCCGGAAGATGAGCGGGCTGTGTCTGAGCGGGACGACGACGCGCGGCCGATGACACCCGAGGAGTCGCTCGCACTCATCGCCAGGCAGACGGAGGACACCCAGCGTGAGATCGGGCCGAGGCCTGCCGTGCTGCTCGCCGTCTGGGGTCTGGTGTGGCTGTTCGGGTTCGGCCTCGTCTACGTCTCCGCTCCGCCCACCTCACTGATGCCGTTGTGGGTCGCCGCGGTGATCGTCGTCGCCGGTTTCGCCGGAGCCATGACGTATTCGGCGATCTACGGCATCCGGGCGGGCCGCGGCGTGCGCGGGCCGTCCCGGCTCGTCGGGGCGATGTATGGGTGGAGCTGGATGATCGCGTTCGGCGGGCTGACGGTGGTGAACACCGCGCTGATCCGCCTCGGCCTCGGCACCGAGCTGATCCCGTTGCTGTGGTCCGGGACCTCGCTCATGCTGACCGGCCTGATGTACCTCGCCGGCGGAATGCTGTGGCAGAGCAAACTGCAGTACGGCCTCGGCGTGTGGATCATCGTGTGCGGCGCGGCGAGCGTGCTGGCCGGGGGACCGCACAACTTCCTCGTGCTGAGCCTGGCGGGCGGCGGTGGCTTCCTGGTGGCGTCGCTGGTCTACCTGGTGCGGTCGCGATGAGCGAAGACGGGTTGCCCCAGCTCGATCCGGTGATCCACGCGCAGGCGCGGTTGCGGGTCACCGTGGCGCTGTCGAGCCTCGGACCGGGGGACAGCATCACCTTTCCGCGCCTGCAGCAGCTTCTGGACATGACGCCGGGCAACCTGTCGACGCATCTGCGCAAACTCGAGGACGCCGGCTACGTCGAGATCACCAAGGCCTTCGAACATCGCACGCCGGTGACGCTGGTCGAGCTGACCACCCGGGGCCGGGCCGCGTTCGAGGAGTACACGAAGGCCCTGCACCGTCTTCTCGAGGTACCGGGCGATGGGCGTTCATGACCGGTGGGTCATCCACCTCGACATGGACGCGTTCTACGCCTCCTGTGAACAGCTGACCCGGCCGACCCTGGCCCACCGCCCCGTGCTCGTCGGCGGCGCGGGCCCGCGTGGCGTGGTCGCCGGGGCGAGTTACCAGGCGCGTGAGCACGGCATCTCCTCGGCGATGCCGATGTCGCAGGCCCGGCGGTTGTTGCCGCCCAACGGGGTCATCCTGCCACCGCGGTTCGAACTGTACGAACTGCTGAGCACGCGGGTGTTCGATCTCGTCGCCCGGTACGCGCCCGTGCTGGAACGGATCTCCCTCGACGAGGCCTTCGCTGAACCGCCTTCGCTGGCCGGGGCGTCGTCGGCCGACGTGCGTGAGTTCGGTGCTCGCCTGCGGGAGCACATCCGGTCCGAAATCGGCTTGGTGGCGTCGATCGGGGCGGCTTCGGGGAAGCAGGTCGCGAAGGTCGCGTCGGACGAGGCCAAACCGGACGGGCTGCTCGTCGTCGACCAGGGCACCGAACGTGCGTTTCTCGCGCCGCTGCCGACCAGGGCGCTGTGGGGGATCGGCCCGGTCGCGGAAGGGAAACTGCGGGCGATCGGCGTCCGGACGCTGGGCCGGCTGGCCGCGCTCTCCGACGCCGACGCGGTGTCCACTTTGGGCAGTGTGGTCGGGCGGGACCTGCGGCGGCTGGCCACCGGCGTCGACGACCGGCCGGTGTCCGACCGCGCGGAGCTCAAGCAGGTCAGCGCGGAGACGACCTTCGACCGGGACCTGATCGACCTGGCCAGCCTGCGGCGCGAGGTCCGCGATCTCGCCGTCCACGCGCACAAACGGCTCGTCAACGCCGAGCGGGTCGCGCGGACGGTGGTGGTGAAACTGCGGCACACCGATTTCAGCACGGTGACGCGTTCGGAGACGATGGCCTCGCCCACCGACGAATTCGACCAGCTCGCCTCGATGGCGGAACGGCTGCTGATCGACCCGACCGACTTCGGCGGGGTGCGGCTGGCCGGGGTCGCGTTCTCCGGGCTTTCCGTGCCGCATCAGGATCCGCTGTTCACCCTTTCCGTTCCGGTGACCGACACGCCGTCGGTCTCGCGAGCGCCCGCGCCGGTGCCTGTGGTCTCCTCGACCTGGCGGCCGGGGGACGACGTGGCGCACGATGCGCATGGCACCGGCTGGGTGCAGGGGGCAGGGCACGGCCGGGTGACCGTGCGGTTCGAGACGCGGTCCAGCGGGCCGGGCGTCGCGCGGACTTTCCTCCAGGACGATCCGGCCCTCCGCCGGGGGGCCCCTTCCGATTGCCTCGCCTAAATCCCCGCGTTTCGTCCTCTGGTTGCGGTAGTTGCGCGTGCAAGGACCGCAACCAGAGGACGAAACGCGGAGGGATCGGCGGCGCGGGCGGTGTCTTTTCCGGGCGATGTCACGCTCCGCTCGGTGTAGGGCAGGATGAAGGCGGTATGTCACCCGATCGAGGGAACCGATGTTCAGCTCCCGCGCCCGTCAGACCACCGTTCTCCTCGGTGCGGCCGCACTGCTCGCCGCGTGCAGTGCCACTCCCGAGCCGCAGCAGCCCGCCGCGTCGACCACACGGTCTTCAACGCCGGACGCATCCTTCACGGTGGTCGCGACCGGCGACGTGCTGATCCACCCCGCGCTGACCGACCAGGCGAAGGAAGACGGTGGCGGCGAGATCGACTACCGGCCGCTGCTGGCCGGGATCAAGCCGCTGATCTCCGGGGCCGACCTCGGCATCTGCCACCTCGAGACCCCGCTCGCGCCGAAGGGCGGGCCGTACAGCGGGTACCCGTCGTTCAGTGCGCCGCCCGAAATCGTCGACGCGCTCAAGGACACCGGGTACGACAACTGCTCGACGGCGTCCAACCACACGATCGACCAGGGCGTGGACGGCGCGACGCGGACGCTCGACAAACTCGACGAGGCGGGGATCAAACACACCGGTTCGGCACGCTCGGCCGAAGAAGCGAAGAAGCCGCTGATCGTCGACGTCAACGGTGTCAAGGTCGCCCAGATCTCCTTCGCCTACGGGTTCAACGGGATCAAGGTGCCTTCCGGGAAACCCTGGCTGGTGAACCAGATCGACGCCGAAGAGGTGATCGCCGACGCCAAGGCCGCGCGGAAGGCCGGTGCTCAGGTCGTCCTCGCGAGCCTGCACTGGGGCACCGAATACCAGCACGAGCCGAACGCGGAACAGCGTTCTCTGGCGAAGAAATTGCTCGGTGATGACTCGATCGACCTGATCATCGGCCATCACGCGCACGTCGTGCAGCCCTTCGAGCAGATCAACGGCAAGTGGGTCGCCTACGGTCTCGGCAACAGCGTCGCCCGGCATTCGGAGCCCAGAGGCTCGACCGAACAGGGCGCGGCCGCGCGGTTCCGGTTCGTGCGGGACGGGGAGCGCTGGAAGGTCGACAAGGCCGAGTACGTCCCGACGCTGGTCCAGCTCGGCCCGCCGATCCGGTTGCTCGACCTGACCGCGGGGCAGAGCGGGGACGCCGGGGTGGCCGCGCTCGAAAACACCGACGAGGTCGTCCTCAGCCGTGGCGCCGGTGACCAGGGCCTGACCCGTCCCGGTCGTTGAGCGGAACACGGGTGGGCTGGGCCCTTCGTCCGGCCCACCCGTGTCTTCTTCGCGCCCGCCTTCAATATTGTCGTCGCACCACCAGTTTCGCGAGGGCCGCGAGCTCGGCTCCTGGGCGGGGCACCGGGTTCGAGACGGCGAGATGGTGCAGCGCGCCGGTCAGGAGTGCGTCGGCCTGCTCCTGGCTCCACGTCCGGCCGCCCGCCCGTTCCACCAGCTCCGCCGCGTGGGGCAATTCCGCGGCGTCGAGGTTTTCCTTGCGGTACAAGACATCCAGTTCTCGCCCGGCATCCGTCCCGGAGTGGAGTGCGGCTACCACCGGCAGGGACTTCTTCCGGTTGGAGAGATCCGAGTGCACCGGTTTCCCGGTCACCGCCGGATCACCCCAGATCCCGAGTAGATCGTCGATGTGCTGGAACGCCAGCCCGAGTGCCCTCCCGTACTCGGTCAGCCGGTCGACCTGATCCTGCCTCCCTTCCCCGGCGAGCGCGCCGAGCGTGCATGACGCCCCGAGCAACGCGCCGGTCTTCCCCTCGGCCATCCGTACGCATTCGGTGGTGTCGACGTCACCGCGTTCTTCGAACTTCAGATCCGCGCTCTGCCCTTCCAGCAGGTCGATCACGGCCGTGCTCAGCACTCGCAGCGCTGTTCGCCCGAAGGGGGACAGCACCTCGAAGGCCTGGGTCAGCAGTGCGTCCCCGGCGAGGATGGCGGCGCCGGTGCCGAAGACGGTCCAGGCCGTCGGGCGGTGCCGCCGGGTGGTGTCGGAGTCCATCACGTCGTCGTGCAGCAGCGAGAAGTTGTGCACCATCTCCACCGCGACCCCCACCGGGACGGCGACTTCGACGTCGCCGCCGACAGCCTCCGCGGCCAGGAGGGCGAGCGCGGGCCGCAACGCCTTGCCCCCGTCCGCGGTGGACGGACGGCCGTGCTCGTCCCACCAGCCGAAGTGGTATCCGGCGATCAGCCGCATGGACTCCGGCAGCTTCCCGACCGCTTCCCGCAGCGCCGGATCGAGCAGATTCCGGCTCCACGTCAGAACTTCGCCTGCCGGTCGGGCACCGGTGCGGGTGTCGATGGTCGTCAACGGACTCCCTCTCAGCCTTCACGCCCGAGTTCGGCGTTCTCCAGGATTCCCAGCGCGTCGGGCACCAAGACCGCCGCCGAGTAGTACGCGCTCACCAGGTAGCCGATGATCGCCTGTTCACCGACCACGGACCCAGCGGCCACCGCGACGAGATGCCCTGCGTCCGCGGGGCCGACCTGGTGGTGATGGCCAGTGTTCGCGCGGCGGTCTTGCCGAGGCTCAGTTGCGGGTTGTCCGTGATCGTCACCGAGGAATCCACCTATCGTCATGGCGGGTGTCCCCGCCCTGGTGAACTGCAGTTCTCACAAAGTTCGCGGATACCCACTCGAATGGGGAGGCGCGAAATGAACATAGCAAGCGGCAATGCCCGCACAAACACACGATCGGGTAGCCGGGTACGTTCACCTGTTTGCCGGGTCGGCCCGTTGAAACGTTCCCACTTCGACTGTTCGGGCGGCAAGTTTTTGAAGAATGTCGGCATACGGCGAGGTTGGTGACGTCCCGTGGTGGTTGATCACCCGGTCGTGGAGCCGTGATCTCACAGTGGTGACGGGTCTTCCCGGCGCGTGGCGAAAATCGTTTCGCGGTATGGGAAAATGGGCCGAGACGGTGACGATCCCCCTTTTTTCTCCGCCGCCAGTATGAATTGATTCAACTACCCTTCTCGGACGGCGGCCCGTGAACTAGTTTCGACAGTCTTCACGGGGTAAGGAGTCGAATGGGTATTTACCTGACCGGCATCGCCTGGGTCGCCGGCGCGGCGGTCCTCGCGGGATTCGTCGGTTACCTCGTCCGCAAGATCGGCTGGGACGAAGGACGGCCGGACAACAACGACGCCGCGGGCCAGGTGTTCACCATCGTCGGCGGCCTGCACGCGGTCCTGGTCGCGTTCATCCTGATCTCCCTCTTCGACTCCACGAGCGCGGCGCGCGAAGGCTCCTATCACGAGGCGGACAGCCTGGTCGCCGCCGTCTGGGCCGCCGATTCACTGGGGACGGAGGTCAAGGACGAGGTCCGGAAGCTGAGCGCGGAGTACATCTCCACGGTCGAACGGCGGGAGTGGCCGTTGATGGCCGCGGGCGGGGAGACCGTTCCCGGCACCGGCTGGACACAACTCGACCAGCTGCGGAAGGCGGTGGACAAGGCTCCCTCGGACGACGACTGGGTCCGGGAGCGCAAGGCCGAGGCGGCCGCCCAGCTCTGGCAGGTCTACGAGGCGAGGCAGGATCGGCTCAGCGCCGTCGAGGGCGGCAAGGTCGGCGGTGTCGTCTGGTTCGCGCTCATTCTCGGCAGCCTCATTTCGGTACTGCTGCCCAACCTGTTCGGCGGCACCCGGCTGGCCGCGCATCTGGTCATCGTCTCCACCCTGGCAGGCACGGTCACGCTGCTGCTGTTCGCGATCTACCAGCTGCAAAACCCGTTCGGCGGCGGGGTGCGGATCCCGCCCGACGCGTTCACCGCCGCGCTGACAAGGATCTCCTGAGCACGTGGACGCGGTGACGAGGGCAGCCGCGGTGGTGGCCGTTTCGGGGCTGGTGGGCGCGTCGGCGCTGCTCGCCCCGATGACCGCGCGCGCCGCCGAGAGCTGCCTGGTGGTGCAGGCCGAGTCGGGTTCGCACGGGAAGTCGAAGCTGCGCTGGCTCGACGTCGGATCGGGGACCACTTCGCGAGTGACCGATCCGGGGTACCGGCTCAACGCGCTCGGTTACTCCGCGACCAGGGACCTGGTCTTCGGTGTCGCCGAAGGACTCAGCCGGGGCGCGCACGCGGTGACGATCGATCGTGACGGCGGCACCCGGGATCTCGGCCCGATCACCCGCGCCGGGAACCGGCTGCCGGTGTGGAGTCCTGTCGCGGGGGCGACCGCCGGTGCGATCGGCGGGAATTCCTGGTACCTGCTCAGAAACGGCACACTGTACACAGTGGACTTGACGCCGGGGAAGCGGTACCTGCGGGTGATCCGGACGGTGTTCCTGCGGCCGATCTCCCTCGCCCACGACGTCAACGACTTCGCGTACCACAACGGACTGCTCTACGGAGTTTCCACCACCTGGCGCGGGAAGGGCGCCGTGATCACCATCGACCCGGCGTCCGGCAAGGTCCGTGAAGCCGACGACGCCCGGTTCCCGCCCGCCGACGTCTACGGTTCCGTCGTGCTCGCCCGCGACGGCGCTTTGTACGCCACGGCGAACCGGATCGGCGGGCGAAGCGTGCTTTATCGCCTGGATCGAAGCGGGCAGGTGACCGTGGTGCGTTCGGCCGCACCGCTGGCGGCCTCGGACGCCGCGGGCTGTCTCACCGCGCCCGAAGCCCCCGAACCACCGAACCCGGAACCGCCCAAGCCGACTCCCACTCCCACTCCGACACCCACTCCGACTCCTGCCCCCACTCCTGTTCCGACGCCGACTCCGACACCCAGCCCGACCTCCACCCCGGTGCCGTCGCCGCGTTCCAGCCCGACCCCGACCCCGAGCCCGAGCCCGACGCCCACGTCGTCGCCGAGCCCGGCGCCCACTCCCGCGCCCGAGGTGGTCCCGCCGCCCGTCCCCGTGCCGAAGCCGACACGTGCGGCCCCGCCCAGGGAACGCGAGGAGGCGGCGGAGACCGACCCGCACGCCCGCATGAAGGAGAAGCGCCGGTGGGGCCTGACCGCGCTGGTCCTGATCCTCGGCGGCGCTGCGGCGGCGGGTGCCGTCCGGCGGGCCCGGTGAGTCAGTACT
Source organism: Amycolatopsis sp. cmx-11-32 (assembly GCF_047608695.1). Taxonomy (NCBI): domain Bacteria; kingdom Bacillati; phylum Actinomycetota; class Actinomycetes; order Pseudonocardiales; family Pseudonocardiaceae; genus Amycolatopsis; species Amycolatopsis sp. cmx-11-32. Next base: position 185,180 of record NZ_JADNQN010000008.1, read on the forward strand.
TGAACTGGTCCACGTTCTCGCGCGTGATCAGCAGCGGGTCGCCCAGCAGCACGGTCTTCGTGACCTCTTCGTACTTGATCGCCGGGAGCTCGAGGTTGACCTTGTTCGACGGGCCGAGCCGTTTGTCTTCGGCGATCTGCTTACCGGCCCACGCGGTGAGGTAGCCGAGCGATTCGACGTTCCACAGCACGGAAAGCGACGCGGAACCGTCCAAGAGGTACGGCTTGATCGCCTGCGGTGTGCCGACACCGACGGTGAAGACGCGGCCGATCTTCTGCTGCGAACGGACGGCTTCGGCGACACCGGGCGCGGACGTCGTGCACTCGCCGACGAGGCCGGTGAGGTCCGGGTACTTGGTCATCAGGGCCTTGGCCATCGCGGTGGCGGTGTCCTTGTCCTCGCCGGCGTAGACCGTCTCGACGAGCTGCGCATGGGGATACTCGGTAGCGGTATACGCACGCTGAACGGCGATCCACGCGTTGAGGTTCTCGGCGGTCTCGCCGCACGAGACGATCGCGTACTTGCCCGCCTTGCCCATCTTCGTCATCAGGGCGTCGGTGAGTGCTTTGCCGATGCCCTCCGGCGTCGCCTGGTTGACGAAGAGTTCGCGATCGGTACCGGGCGCGTCGGTGTCCGAAGTGATCACATGGACACCCTTGGCGCGCGCGTCGGTGATCGCCGGCGCCATCGTGCCGGGGTCGTTCGGGGCGATCGCGATAACGTCCACCCGCTGGTCGACGAGGCCGCGCACGATCGAGATCTGTGCGGCGGGGTCGACCGTCGCCGGACCGGTCGAGGTCCATTCGACACCGAGTTGCTTGGCCGCGGCCATCCCGCCGGTGTTCATCGCCTCGAAGTACGGGATGCCCGCGACCTTCGGCACGAACGCGATCCTGATCGGTTTGGCCGCCACCCCGTCGGGCTCGTCACCGCCGCAGCCGGTCAGCCCGAACACCATGCCCAAAGCGAACACAGCGGCAACGACGAGCGTCTTCGTCGGCCCTCGCATCTCCACCCCATAGTCACGGAACAACCTGAACCAGCCGATCGGTCTGCGCGCGGTGGAGACCTCCGGCGAAACTAGGGTCTCCGGTTACCCCGGTCAACCGGATGAGCGCAAAGGGTTACGGAAGTGAGTTCATCGACCTGGTCCGATTACCAAATCAGCTTACGGGGGTGACGGTCAGCGACCGGGAGGCGCGGATCACCGCACCAGGTATACGGGTGGGGGGTATATTGCTTCGTATGAACGAGACACGGCATGGCGCAAGCTGGTCGGTGGCGGCGTCGGCGACCCTGCACTGCCTCACCGGCTGTGCGATCGGCGAGGTACTCGGCATGGTGATCGGCACGGCGCTCGGTCTGCACAACGCGGCGACGATCGTTCTGTCCGTCGCGCTGGCCTTCGTCTTCGGTTACGCGCTGACGATGCGTGGCGTGCTGAAGTCGGGTCTCGCGTTCGGTGCCGCGCTCAAGGTGGCGCTGGCCGCCGACACCGTGTCGATCGCGGTCATGGAGATCGTCGACAACGGGATCATGGTGGTGGTGCCGGGCGCCATGGACGCCGGGCTCGCGAGCCTGCTGTTCTGGGGCGCGCTGGCGTTCTCGCTGGTCGTCGCGTTCGTGCTGACGGTGCCGGTGAACAAGTGGATGATCGGGCGCGGGCTGGGACACGCGAAGGTCCACGCGGGACACGGTGGGACGTCGTGAAAGGACGGTCAGAGCGGATGAGGCAAAGGTGACGTGGCTGAGGGGCACTGCCCCCAATGCCACCTTGGAGACGCTCAGTCCTGCGGTGTGTCGTACCGCGTGAGCTTGCCTGCGACCGTGAGCGGCCTCCCATGAAAAGCGAAGGCCCGGCGTTATGGGGTACGCCGGGCCTTCGCGGTCAGGGGGTCACGCGCACTTGGGCGCGACCGGCAGGTCCGATCCGGTCTTCAGGTAGGTGTCGGAGACGTAGTGCCCCGGGCCGATCCGGTCCCAGATGTTGCTGGTGCCGAACTTGCCGGTGACGGTCTCGCCCTCGACGTAGCACTCGATGGTGACCTTGGCGTAGTTCGCCGCGAGGCCCTTGATCGCCGCCGTGGTGCTCGCCGAGGCCCGGATGTTCATCGGGTCGCCCGCCGTGCTGACGACGCCGGTCGGGCCGGAGCCGGTCCACAGGTAGGAGACGTTGACCCAGCCGTTGTCCGACATCTTCAGGCCGTCCCAGAAGGTGCCGTCCGCGAGGTCGATGCCCGCCGGGTTGGCCACCTTGCGGCCGAACTCGTCCTTGCCGCCGTTGTAGCCGTCCTGGTACGCGGCCTGCGCTTCGGGCTTGCCCTGCGGCAGGTTCTTCCACATCTGACGGGTGGCCGACGGGTTCCAGTAGTCGTCCTTGGTGTTCCACGGGCCGACGTCCCACACCGGTGCGTACTCGCAGCGGCTGTTGTCGGTGCGGCAGATGCGGACGGTGTAGTTACCGGTGTTTTTGGGCGCCAGGCCGCGGCCGGAGGGCAGGGCGACGAAGTGGTCGCGGGACTTGATCACGTGCCCGTTGGCGGTGGTGCCGCCGACGAGGCCTTCGCGGGTGGCGAAGACCCTGGACGTCAGCGGGGCCGCGGCCGCGCCGATCGCGTTGGCCTGCGGGCCGAGTTCACCCTGGAGCGTGACGTCACTGACCTTCGCGGTCACTCCGTCGTTCAGGGTGCGCAGTCCGATCCGGACCTGGACGGTGGAGACCGCAGTGGACAGCTGGGCGGCGCCACCCTCGGTGGGTGTCCATTCGGTCCAGTCGCCCGCGTTGAGCTTCCCTCGGACGTCGACCTCGACTTCGGTGCCCTTCGGCGCGTCGGCGGTCACCCGGGCGATGACGCGGTTCACCGGCTTTCCGAGCTGCTGTTCGGCCGGCAGCAGGTAACCCTGGCTGCCGATCGAGTCGGGTTTTCTGTGCCAGGCGGCGTTTTCCAGGCTGAGCACGCCACCGTCGCTGCGGACGTTGACGTCATCGCCGTCCACAATGGACAGGTCGGCGCGCCAGCTCCCTTCGGGTGCCGCGTTCGCGGGGCTGGCGGCCAGCGCGGTGACCGCCCCCATGGCCAGCACGGCCGCCATCACGCGGCGGGCCTTCACGGTCCGGACCATTCCGGTCTCCCTTCGAGCACTCTCGGTTGCTACGAAGGGAGCTTCGCCGGGACCTGTACACGATTGATACAAACGCGATCCGGCCCCTGGTATCGCTACCAGGGGCCGGATCGTCCAAGAGGGTCAGGCGCTCGCGGAGTCGCTGTAGGAGGCTTCTGCGGATTCCTGAAGACGCGAGGCGAGCGCGGATTCCTGTGGCCGCGCGGAGAGTTCCCGCCACAACGCCAGCGCGCGTTCCGAATACGTCCGTGACCGTTCGGGCTGGCTCAACGCCTCATGCAGTTGCCCGAGCAACTGGGACACCTCGGCCTCGGACCGGCGGTCCCCGTTGCGCCGGTGCACGCTCAGCGAATTGACCAGCAGCAGTTGCGCGTGGGCCAGATCGCCGCTGTGCAGATACAGCTCGCCGAGGTTCTGGTTCGCGTACCCGACGCAATGGGCGTCGCCGAGTTCGTTGAAGATCGCGATGGCCCGGTCGACCCGCTCCCGCGCCCCGGCGAGATTGCCCTGATGCTGCCGCAGCATCGCGAGCCGCTTCAGCGCGTGCGCCTCCCGATGCCGATCACCGATGTTCGCGGACTGTTCGAGCGCTTCGGTGAACCAGCGTTCCGCCTCGGCGAACCGGCGACGAGCCAGCCACACCGCGCCGATCGCGATCCGTGCGACGGCCTCGCCGTGCGGGTCACCGGCCGCCGAGAACTGGTCGAGTGCCGCGTGACAGTGCTCCAGCGCGACGGTGTCTTCGCCCTTGATCCGCAGCACGGTGCCGAGCCCGGCCAGCGCGATCGCCGCCCCCCGCGCGTCGCCGATCTTGTCGAACAGCAGCTGCGACTGCTCGAACGCGACCAGCGCTTCGGCATAGCTGTCCTGGTACAGCTGGACCTGGCCGAGGTTGCGCTGGATGATCGCCTCCCCGCGGAGCTCACCGGACCGGCGGGCGGCGGCGAGTGCCACGGCGTGCGTGTGCAGCCAGTCGTCCTGGTGCCCGCGCTGGTCGAAGTACGGCGCCAGTGCGGCGGCGAGGCGCCAGGCCAGCGCGTCGAAACCGAGGTCGGCGGCCAGCGAGACGGCGGCGACGCAGGTGTGCCGCTCGGCGGAGAACCACGCGGCCGGATCCCCGACCAGCCGCTCGGTCCCCGGCGGGAGCGCGGGCTGGGCGACCGTGCCGCCGGAGTAGAGCCCGAAGAAATGGATCGGCATCCGGTCCGCGGCTTCGACCGCGAGCGCGAGATATCCCTCCAGCACCCGTTTCGTGGCGTCGCGTGCCTTCGCCGGGACTTCCTGAGCACGCAGTTCGGCGGCGTAGCACCGCAACAGGTCGTGCAGGCGATAGCGGGGTTCGCCGGTGCCGTCCGAGCCGATGAGTTCGACCAGGTGGGCGTCCACCAGCACATCGAGGACGTCGTCGGCGTGGGTGCGGCCGAGCAGGGCCGCGACCACCCAGGAGGGGAACTGGACCGAGCCGAGCCCGCCGAGGCCGCGGAACGCGGTCGCCGCCGACATCGGCAGGAGATCGTAGCTGAGCGTGACACTGGCCCGGACGGCCAGGTCACCGACGCGCAGTTCGTCCAGTCTTCGTCTTTCGTCCCGCAACCGGTCCGCCAGCACGCGCAGCGTCCAGCCCGGCCGGTGGGTCAGCTTCGCCCCGGCGACCCGGATCGCCAGCGGCAGGTGACCGCAGTGGCGCAGGATCGCGGTCGCGCACTCCGGCTCGGCGGCGACCCGATCGGTGCCCACGATGCCCTTGAGTAGTTCGGCGGCCTCCGCCTCGGGCAGGAGGTCGATGTCGACCGGGGTGGCCCCGGCCAGATCCGGCATCCGCATCCGGCTGGTGATCAGTACCGCGCAGGCGCCCGCGCCGGGCAGGAGCGGCCGGACCTGCGCCGCGCTGCCCGCGTCGTCGAGGACGACGCACATCCGGGTGTTCGCCAGCCGGGATCGCAGCAACGCCGCGCGTTCGGCGAGATCACGCGGCAGACCCGCGTCCGGGACCCCCAGCGCGCGGAGCAACTCGGCGAGCACGGTCATCGGCGGCCGCGGTGAGGTCGACGTCCCGGCGAGGTCGACGTGCAACTGGCCGTCGGGGAAGTCTTCCCGTACCGCGTGCGCCACCCGGATCGCGACCGAGGACTTGCCGACCCCCGGCGCCCCCGAAAGCACCGCGATGGCGGGCTTTCCCTGTTCACGGCGGTCGTTGAGGAGACCGACGAGTTCGCCGACCACCTCTTCGCGACCGGTGAAGTCCGGCAGGTCCAGTGGTAGCTGGCAGACCGGCGCCATCGGCCGGGTGACGGCGATGGCCACGGTGTCCGGGGCCACCAGCGAAGCCCGCAGTTCCCGCAGCCGTGGCCCCGGTTCGGTGCCGAGTTCCTCGGCCAGCACCCGCTCGGCCGTTTCGTAGGCCTCGATCGCGTCGGTCGTGCGGCCGTCGGCCCGCAGCGCGACGATCAGCCGCTGCCAGAGTTCCTCGCGCAGCGGATGCTCGGTGACCAGGCCGCGCAGTTCGGCGACGACTTCGGAGGTACGGCCGAGTTCGATCCTCGCCCGCAGCCGCTGTTCCTGTACCGCGAGCCGCAATTCCGTCAGCCGGGCCACGGTCGCGCCCCAGCCGTGGTCGTGGGGGAGCCCTTCGAGGACTTCGCCACGCCACAACGCTTCGGCTTGATCCAGCAGGTCGAGCGCGGATTCGGCATCCCCGTGGCCGAGCGCGTCCTGTGCGCGGGCGGCCAATTCGCCGAAGCTGATGTGGTCGATCTCCGCGGGCGTGGCTTTGAGGATGTAACCGGACGCCCGGCTGCCGATGCGTTCCCCCAGTCCTGGATCGCGGTCGGCGAGACGTTTGCGGAGCGAATGGACGTAGGTGCGGATGTTCGCCGCCGCCGAACGCGGAGCCGACGAGGGCCACAGGACCTCGATCAGCAGTTCGGTGGAGACGACGACGTTGGGCTGGAGCAGCAGTGCGGCGAGCAGCAGACGCGGTTTGGGGCCGCCGAGCGGCACCACCTGTCCGTCCACCGCCACTTCCAGCGGACCGAGAACGCGAAACCCGAGAATCGTCACCTAAACCGCCAATACGGCAGGAGCCCCATATCCGCTGATAATATTACCGTCCCGCCATGGTGGCTAGATCCATTCGCATGCATGTGCAGACAGCGGGTCGGCGTTTGTACGGGATGTGTACGACGCCGGTTGACGCTGAAGCGATGAAGCGTTCAAGTGTCCGGCGACTCGCCGGTTTCTTCCTCGTGCTGGCGACGGCGGGCGCCTTCGGGCTCGCCGTCGCGACTCCCGCGCTGGCCGCGGCCACCGGGACCGTGAAGACGGCGGGTGATCCGCTGAACGTGCGCCGCGCCCCGAGCACCGCTTCGAGCGCGGTGCGCACCGTGGCCAACGGCGCCACGGTGACCATCGACTGCCAGACGCAAGGGACCGAGGTCACCGGTCCCTTGGGCAAGACGACGTTGTGGGACTACGTTCCCGCGCTCGGCGGCTACATCTCGGACGGCTACGTCTACACCGGCTCCGACCAGCGGATCGCGCCCGACTGCGGGGTCGGTTCCGGCAGCGCCGAGTGTTCCACCGGCGTCTGCGCCGGCGAAGGGCAGTTCCGTTCATCGGATGCTCACTTCCTGGTCTACGACAAGGACGCCGACGGCAAGTCCGCCGTGGTCGCCTATTGGCTGAAGGGTGGCGCCGGGCCGTTCTACGTCTGGGCTTCCGGCGGTAACGGCACGCACGTCGACAAGGTTGTTCCGGTCGCGAAGGGTTCGTGGGTCTATTACAAGGTCTGCGTCGCCGACGCTTCCGCGAATCCGACCCTCGAGGCCTGTAGTGGCGGCATCACCGATTACGCCGCGTGAAATCCCTCCCCGTTCTTCCCCACTTCGAAAGGTTGAATTCTCATGGGTCAGGTGAACCGGCGGGCGGTACTCCTCGGTGGGGCCGCGGCGGTTTCGGCGGCGGCGTTATCGTCGACGGTGCCTTCGTGGGCGAACGCGAGAACGATGGCGGCGGCGCCCGCCATCCGCGACCCGTTCCAGCTCGGTGTCGCCTCCGGTGACCCCCTGCCGGACAGCGTCGTGCTGTGGACGCGGCTCGCTCCCGCCCCGCTGAACCCCGACGGTTTCGGCGGTATGCCGGACGCTTCGTACACAGTGGACTGGGAGATCGCGAACGACCAGGCGTTCTCCTCGATCGCGCAGAAGGGCACCGCTACCGCGGCCCGCGCCTCCGGGCACAGCGTGCACATCGAACCGGCCGGGCTCGAAGCGGGACGCGAGTACTTCTACCGCTTCAAGACCAGCGGCTTCATCTCCCCGGTCGGCCGGACCAGGACCGCGCCCGCCGCCGGTGCCACCGTCGACCAGCTGAAGTACTGTTTCTCCTCCTGCCAGCACTGGGAGGAGGGCTGGTACCACTCGTACAAGGGGATGCTCGCCGACGACCCGGATCTGGTGCTGTTCCTCGGCGACTACCTGTACGAGAAGAAGTCCGGCCGCGTGGCCGCCGAGCGCAACCCGCGCAAACTGGCCTTCACCGACGAGGTGAAGACGCTGGCGCAGTACCGCGCGCGGCACGCCCAGCACAAGACCGACGCCGACCTGCAGAACGCGCACGCGATGGCGCCGTGGATGGTGGTCTTCGACGACCACGAGGTGATGAACAACTGGAACGGCACCACCGCCCCGGCGACGGCGGACCGCAAGACCGCCGGCTTCCAGGCGTTCTACGAGAACATGCCGATCCGGGCGACCGCCAAGCCGAGCGGCGCGACGATCCGCCTGTACCGGCAGTTCGGCTGGGGCAACCTCGCCCGGTTCCATCTGCTCGACACCCGCCAGTACCGCAACGCGCAGGTCACCGACCCGTCCGGTGCGGCGGGCCCGGCGTGCACCGACATGCGGGCGACGTCGCGCAGCATCCTGGGCACGGCGCAGGAGGCTTGGCTGCTGAAGGCGCTGGAGACGCACCCGGCGAAGTGGGACTTCCTCGGCCAGCAGGTCTTCTTCGCCACCCGTGACGGCGACGGCAACAAGGCGACCTGTGAGAGCCCCGACTCCTGGCAGGGTTACGAGGCGTCCCGCGACCGGATCGCGAAGGGCATCGTGGATCGCAAGGTGCCGAACCCGATCGTGCTGACCGGCGACGTCCACCGGCACTGGGCGGCCGATCTGCGCCGCGACTACTTCAACCACAGCGACCCGGTGTTCGGTTCGGAACTGGTGACGACCTCGGTCACGAGCAACAGTGACACCGCGACCGATCCGTCGTCGGCCTGGCTCTCGAACAACCCGCACATCAAGTACTGCCGGGGAAAGCGCGGTTACGTCCGGGTGACGGCGTCGCAAGCGCAGATGCGGGCGGATTTCATGACGGTTTCGGACACCACCGAGTACGACTTCTCGAAGGTGACCCTCGCGGCGGACCGCAGCTATGTCGTCGAAGCCGGAAAGCCAGGCCTGCAGAGAGTTTAAGGAGCTGAAGGGGACTTTCCCCGCATCTCACGCGGTGAAAGCTCCCTTCACCGCGTCGCACGCGGTGAAGGGCCCCTTCAGCTCTTCCTCAGGACAGCAGGCTCACCAGCGCGTCACCGCGAGGAGTCCGGACCACGAGGACGACCTGGCCCTCGCGGTGCCGCTGGATCAGGCCCGCCGACACGAGCTGTTCGCAGTGATAGGTCGCGGTGCTCGCGGCGCAGGACAGCAGATTCGCGATCTCGCCCATCCGGGCGGGTTTTCCCAAATGCCGCAACAGTTTCGCGCGGTGGACGCCGACCACCAGGTCGAGCCCTTCGGCACCGGGGCTCGCTTCGGCCTTGCCGTTCTCGAGCAGGCTGTCCAGCCCCGGCAGGGGGTAACCGATCCAGATGGCGTCCTCTTCGTCGAAGTTGGACACCACCGACCGGGAGCCCGCGAGCATCGGGACGAGGATCAGCTTGCGGCCGCGGACGGCGTACCGCGCCGGTTCGGCGTCGGGCAGCAGCAGTGAGCCGTTGCCGAACCGGAAATGGGGTCGCAGCAGGCCGAGCACCGCGTCGGTCCCGCCGCGGACGGAGGCGACGCCGATCCGTTCGATCTCGCGGTCGAGCAGGGGCCGGGCCTTGGTCCACAGGTTCTCGGTCGCCACCCTGGTCGCGGTGAAGGCGTCCGCGAGCGAGGCGACCCAGCGTCTCGGATGGTCGGCGGCCTGCCGCCACTGCGCGGGCAACCGGTCGCCGAAGACCTCTTCCAGGCCTTTCAGGACGTCGGCCTCCGTCAGATCGCGCAGCATCTCCGTCTGAGCGGCGGCGGAAACGTCCCCGGCGGGGCTGATCGGCACGATGAAGTCCGGTTGCACGGAGGTGCCACGGCGGGCGAGGGCGCTCGCCGCGCGGTACCCCTGCTCCGGGATCGCCGAACCCACCTGGCGGCGCCAGGGGGCGGGCAGGCCGCGGTCGTAGCCGCCGACGACTTCGACGAGCAGGGAAACCAGTGAGATGTGCGGGGAAACCGTCACACTGACCGGGATCTTGCTGGTGTCACCGAGTTCGAGCCGGGTATAGGAGGCCTGGGGCGGCGTCTCGCGCATCCGGTCGTCCCTCCTGGGATTGGGGCGTCGCAGCACGCGATGTTAGCGCCTCAGGTCAATACCCTGCACCGCCCGGAAAAACCCAGTTGCTCATTCATGATGAGGAACGCGCCGAGACCGTGGAAATCGTTGGTATTGCGCTTGCGCCCGTAGTAATACGCGGTGTCGCCGACATTCGCGCCCTCGGAGATGTTCTTGATATCCGCCAATCCGTCGGCACCGGCCGAAACCTGGGACAGGACTCCGCGGTAGCCCTTCGCGGCCACCGGTCCGTACTCCGTGCCGATGTGACCGTGTTCCGCGGCCCCGGAGAGCAGGAACGTGTACATCGCCGACGCCGAGGTCTCCAGCCAGTTGTCCGGCCAGCTCTGGGGCGGAACTTTCCTTGCGGGACAACGTCTACCTGTCCTCTCGACGGCGAGTCCAGAGAAATCTGCCTGATGTCATATATCAGATATGCCACTCGAGCGGCCGCTCCCGCTGTCCGGGACGGTCCCGGTGGGCGGCACCCTCTCGGAAGGCGGTCCGCTCGCCTACGATCGGTACGTGAACGAGCTGACCTTCCGCGGGCGCCACGTCGCCCGGGACCGCGCCCTGGTCATGGCGATCGTCAACCGCACCCCCGATTCCTTCTACGACAGGGGTGCGACCTTCTCGGACCCGGACGCGCTCGCCGCCGTCGCGCGGGCGGTGGCGGAGGGGGCCGACATCGTCGACATCGGCGGGGTGAAGGCCGGCCCCGGCGCGGAGGTCGACGTCGAGGAAGAGATCCGACGGGTGGTCCCGTTCGTCGAGCGGATCCGCGAACTGCATCCCGACCTGGTGATCAGCGTCGACACCTGGCGGCACGAGGTGGGCAGGCGCTCGGCGGAGGCGGGCGCGGACCTGATCAACGACACCTGGGCGGGGGCCGATCCGAAACTGGCCGAGGTCGCGGCGGAATTCGGCACCGGCTACGTCTGCTCGCACACCGGGAAGGCCGTCCCGCGCACCCGCCCGTTCCGGGTGAACTACCCGGACGTCGTCGCCGAAGTCGTCGCGGAGACGACGGCCCACGCCGAAGCGGTCGTCGCGCTCGGTGTCCCGCGCGAGGGCGTGCTGATCGACCCGACCCACGACTTCGGCAAGAACACGTGGCACAGCCTTGCGCTGCTCCGGCACGCGCGGGACCTGGCCGACACCGGCTGGCCGGTGCTGATGGCACTGTCCAATAAGGACTTCGTCGGGGAGACGCTCGGGGTGGAACTCGCGGAGCGGGTCGACGGGACCCTCGCCGCGACGGCCTGGGCGGTGGCCGAGGGAGCGAAGGTGTTCCGGGTGCACGAGGTGAAACGCACCCGGCAGGTGCTGGAGATGATCGCGTCGATCCAGGGGGAGCGGCCGCCCGCGCGCGCGATCCGCGGCCTGGCCTAGGGCTCCAGCGGGACGACGGCCGAGACCGTGCTGCCGGATACTGGCTCGCCGACGACGGTGAGCTCACCACCGAGCGCGCGGACACGGTCGCGGAGGCCGTGCAGCCCGGATCCGCCGTCGATGTCGGCCGCGCCGGTACCGTCGTCGCGCACGTCCACCCGCAGACGGCCCTCCTCGACGCCGATACGCACGCGGACCTCCCGCGCCCGCGCGTGCTTCAGGGCGTTGGTGACCGCTTCGGAGACGACGAAGTACGCCGTCGCCTCGACGGCGCCGCTGAGCCGGGGCACGTCCGCGGCGTCGAGGCCGACCGCGAGCGGGATCCGGTCCAGCAGTGACCGGACCGCGGCGATCAGCCCGGCGTCGGTGAGGATCGCGGGCCGGAGCCCGTGCGCGAGTTCACGCAGTTCGGTGACGGTGGCCTGCAGTTCGTCGATGGTGCCTTTCAGCAGGGTCGCGACGGGCGGGGTCAGCTCACCGCCGAGCCGTCGTTCGGCCATGCGCAGCAACAGCACGACGCTCACCAGCCGCTGCTGCGCGCCGTCGTGCAGATCGCGTTCCACGCGCCGCCGCTCGTCGTCGGCGGCGGCCACGATGCGGGCGCGGGAGGCCTGGACCTCGACGAGGCGCTCCTCCAGTTCCGCGGCGAGACGCTGGTTGTCCAGTACCAGCCCGGCGGCGGCGTTGAGCGCGTCGATCGACCGGCTGTCCTTCCACACCTCGTCGTCCTGCACGAGCGCGGCCAGCCCGGTGCCGTCGCGTTCCAGCAGGAGCCGGATCATCTCCGCGTTGCCGACCCGTGCCCGCAGCACCCCGATCAGAAACGCCAGCGGCCACAGGCAGAACGAGATCCGGTAGACGTCCAGCAGCGGGTCGGAGACCGGGTGCCCGGAGCCGAGCGCGCTGCCGACCGTGGTGCTCACCGCGCCGATCACGGCGATCGCGACGACCGGGGAGAGCAGCCGCCGCTGCGGGAGACGGCCCGTGAGCCAGCGGTAGAGCAACACCACGACGACGCCGCCGCCGATCAGCGCGCCGACCAGTTCGAGGAGCCGTTTGACCAGTTGCTCGGCCTCCGGGGAGGCCGCGACCGCGGCGAGGTTCTTCGGATCGTCGTTGACCAGCAAGCCGAGCACCGCCGCCCCGAAGACCACGGTGTAGGCCGAGAAGACCAGCACGCGTTCCCAGCGGGACCTGAGTTTCCCGTGCGGGAAGACGACCACGAGATGCGCGATCACCGGACTGGACGCGGCCGTGAGCGCCAGGCCGGCGGTACGCGCGAGCGGGTCACCGGCGAACTGCAGGTCCTCGGCGAACAACGCGAGCCCGGCCAGCGCGATGAGCAGGCCGATCGGATTCGAGGCGCGGCGTACGTGCGCGACGGAGCCGGCCAGGAGGAAGAGGAACCCCGTCGCCGTCGACAGGGTGGTGTCGAGCGCGGTGTGCGTGCCGTCGGCCAGCTTGAGCGCCATCGCGAGGACGCCCATCCCGATCCCGGCGGTCAGCACACCCGCCATCGCGAGGGTCCGAGGGTGGTTCACCACTAGGCGTGGTTCGCCCGTTCGGCCCGGACCGTTACACCCGGAGAACACCGGAGCTGTCTTGGCATGTGGAACAGCTGTCTCGTCTGGTGTCAAGCGTTCTCGGCATCTTTCCCGTCATTCGGATGGCGATGCAGGCAGGCGGGTGAACATGCGACTCTCGCCACCACCCGACCCGAGTCGAACCCCCGAAAGGCGACCTTCCGTGCGCACCCACCACAGAACCCGCTTGCTGGCCGCGGCCTTCGCCGCACTGACCCTGGCCGGCGGTATCGCGGGGTGTTCGCGCGCCGACCGGGGCACCCAGGTGGAGCAGAAGAGCCAGGGCGCGGCGGGCGAGGTGCGCGTCGGGTACTTCCCGAACGTGACGCACGCTCCCGCGCTGATCGGGGTGAAGAACGGTTTCTTCGCCAAGGAACTCGGCTCGACGAAGCTCACCCCCCAGACGTTCAACGCCGGGCCCGAAGAGGTCAACGCGCTGCTCGGCAACTCACTCGACATCGCCTTCATCGGTTCCGGGCCCGCGATCAACGCCTTCACCAAGTCCAAGGGCGCCATCCAGCTCGTCTCCGGCGCGGTCACCGGCGGCGCGCAGCTGGTGGTGAAGCCCGAGATCACCACGCCCGAGCAGCTCACCGGCAAGAACATCGCGACGCCGTCGCTGGCGAACACCCAGGACGTCGCGCTCAAGAAGTTCGTCGCCGAGAAGAAGCTGCCCGACGTCAAGATCACCAACCTCGACAACCCGAAAACGTTCGACGCCTTCAAGAAGGGCGAGCTCGACGGCGGCTGGCTGCCGGAGCCGTGGTCCTCGCGGCTGGTGCTGGACGCGGGCGCGAAGGTACTGCTGGACGAGAAGACCCTGTGGCCGGAAGGCAAGTTCCCGACCACGGTCGTGATCGTCCGCAGCGAGTTCCTGCAGCAGCACCCGGAGACCGTCACCGCCATCCTCAAGGGTGAACTTGCCGCCATCGACTGGGCGAAGACCAACCCCGCCGAGGCGAAGAAGGTGGTCAACGGAGAACTCGAGGTGCTCGCGGGCAGCACACTGAACGAGGCCGTTCTCGACCGCGCGTTCTCCGCCATCGAACTCGGCATCGACCCGGTGGCGTCGACCTTCACCCAGCTCGCGCGGGACTCGGTGACCGCGGGCGTGGTGAAGTCCGCGGTGGACCTCAAGGGGTTCGCCGATTTCGGCCCGCTCAACGCCGTGCTCTCCGAGCAGGGCAAGCCCGGCGTGGACGCGCCAGGGCTGACGAAGTGACCGGAGGGGATCAGCGATGACGACCACCTTGGAACCTGGCCTGTCCACCGGTGTCGCCGTGCGTCTCGACGGTGTCCGGAAGGTGTTCGGCCCGACCGGTCGCGCCGTCGTGGCCCTCGACGGGATGGACCTCACGGTCGCCCCCGGCGAGTTCGTCTGCCTGCTCGGCGCTTCCGGCTGCGGCAAGAGCACCCTGCTGAACCTGGTCGCCGGCCTCGACCGGCCGACCTCGGGTTCGATCACCCTGGAGACCTCCCGCCCCGCGGTGATGTTCCAGGAGGCCGCGCTGATGCCGTGGCTGACCGCGGCCCGCAACGTGGAACTGCCGCTGCGGCTGGCCGGTTTCGGCCGGACCGAGCGCCGTGAGAAGGCGGCCGAACTGCTCGAACTCGTCCGCCTCGGCGGCGCGGGCGACAAGCGGCCGCACGAACTGTCCGGCGGGATGCGGCAGCGCGTCGCGCTCGCCAGGGCGCTGGCCGCGACCCTGCGCGTCGGCGGTGACCCGGAGCAGTCGCTGCTGCTGATGGACGAGCCGTTCGCCGCGCTCGACGCCATCACCCGCGACGTCCTGCAGGGCGAACTGCTGCGCGTCTACCGCAGCACCGGCACCTCGGTGCTGTTCGTGACGCACGACGTCCGCGAGGCCGTCCGGCTCGGCCAGCGGGTCGTGCTGCTCTCGTCGCGGCCGGGCCGGGTCGTGCGGGAATGGCGCGACGTCCAGGCCTCCGACGCCGAAGAGTTGACGCTGGAGATCACCGGTCACCTCCGGGAGGTGATCAGTACCCATGCCGCGGCTTGACCGCCCCGACACCGCGGCGGACGAGGCCGTCGGCGCGGGCCTCGACTCGCTCGACACCCCCACCGGCGAGCGCCGGGAAAGCCAGGGGAAGCGGTTCCTGCGCGGTTTCGTGCCGCCGTTGGTCTTCCTGGCCCTGCTGGTCGTGCTCTGGCAGTTCCTGTGGGCCGCCGCGTTCTGGCCGGAGTCGATGCTGCCCGCGCCGCTCGCGGTGTGGGACGAACTCGTCGACATCACGAGCACGGGCGAGATCTTCGAGTTCGTCTGGACGTCGGTGCACCGGGCCGCGCTGGGCTTCCTGATCGGCGTGGTCATCGGCACCCCGCTCGGCCTGCTGGTGGCGAAGGCCCGGCTCGTCCGGGCGGCCGTCGGGCCGTTTCTGACCGGGCTGCAGAGCCTCCCGTCGGTGGCGTGGGTGCCGGCGGCGATCCTGTGGTTCGGTCTGAACGACGCCTCGATCTACTTCGTCGTCCTGCTGGGTTCGGTGCCGTCGATCGCGAACGGCCTCGTCTCGGGCATCGACCAGATCCCGCCGATCCTGCCGCGCGTCGGCCAGGTGATGGGGGCGAGCCGGTTCTCCTCGGCCCGGCACATCCTGCTGCCCGCCGCGTTGCCCGGCTTCCTGGCCGGGCTCAAGCAAGGCTGGGCGTTCTCGTGGCGTTCGCTGATGGCCGCCGAGCTGATCGCGCTGTCCCCGGCCTTGGGCAAGGGGCTCGGCGCTTACCTGAACGAGGGCTCGTCGTTCAACAGCATGGAAGGCGTGATCTCGGCGATCTTCCTGATCCTGCTGGTCGGCGTCGGGATCGAGTTGCTGGTGTTCCGTCCGCTGGAACGGTCGGTCCTGCGGGCGCGGGGGCTGACGGCGTCGCTTTAGGTCTCGCGCGTTCATCTTCCGGAGGTGGCCTACCTACGACACCGTAAGTTACGGTGTCGTAGGTAGGAGTTTTCCGTTGTCCCGGAAGGACGAAACGCATGGCGGTCCCCGAAAGCACCCGGCTGATGCTCGAGCTCGAGGGGACGGTCGAGGAGAATCTCAACCGACATCTCGAGGTCGCGAAGGAATGGATGCCGCACGAGTACGTGCCGTGGAGCGAGGGCAAGAACTTCGCCGAACTCGGTGGCGAGCCGTGGGATCCCGAGCAGTCGCGGGTGTCGCCGATCGCGCGGACCTCGCTGGAGGTCAACCTGCTCACGGAGGACAACCTCCCGAGCTATCACCGCGAGATCGAGCGCGCCTTCGGACGCGACGGCGCGTGGGGCACCTGGGTACACCGCTGGACCGCCGAAGAGGGCAGGCACGGCATCTGCATCCGCGACTACCTGCTGGTGACGCGCGCGGTGGACCCGGTCGAGCTGGAGCGGGCGCGGATGCAGACCATGCAGGCCGGGTACGACAGCGGTGACAAAGCTTTGCTGAACGTCTTCGCGTACGTGTCGTTCCAGGAGCTGGCGACGCGGCTTTCGCACCGCAACACCGGGCGGTACACGGAGGATCCGTTGTGCGAGAAGCTGCTCTCACGGGTCGCGATGGACGAGAACCTGCACATGATCTTTTACCGCAACCTCGTGAAGGCGTCGCTGGAGCTTTCACCCGACGCGATGATGCGCGCCATCACCGACGAGGTCGTCCAGTTCCAGATGCCGGGCGCGGTGATCCCGAGCTTCGTGCGGAAGGCCGCGCTGATCGCGAAGGCGGGTATCTACGACCTGCGGATCCACCACGACGAAGTGATCTGGCCGCTGCTGCGGCAGTGGAAGATCTTCGAGCTGGAAGGGCTCGGCGAGGAGGGCGAGAAGGCTCGCGACGAACTCGACCAGTTCCTCAAGGCTCTCGACACGCAGGCGTCACGATTCGAAGAGCGCCGCGCGGCCGCTGCGGCCCGCGCCGCCGCCCGACACCCGTGACCAAACCGGCTCGCCGATGCCGTGTCGTCCATCCGATCACGCGTGCTGTCCGGCTGATCACGCGTGATGTCCGCGGGATCACGCGTGCTGTCCGGCTGATCACGCGTGACGTCCACGGGGTCACGCGTGATCAGCCAGCGAAGCGGCGAGAGCTAGCGAGGGCGGCGAGCGCCGGCGCGCGTTCCCGAGGAGAAAGCGGCGGCACCGCCACGGCGGGCCGGAGCGCCACCGGACTGGTTCCGCGAGGACTGGGACGCGGCACCGGAAGCCCGGCGCGGCTGGGACTCGGCGGCACCGCGACGGCCCCCCTGACCACCCTGGCCGCCCTTGGGCGCACCTTCGCGACGTCCGGTGCTCTCGGCCGCACGACGTCCTTGACCGGCGGGCGCCCCGCCACGGCGGTCGCCTTCGGTCCGCGGCTGACGCGAACGGCCTTCCGAAGATCCACTAGCGCCACCACGACCCCGGCCGCCGCCGGAAGCACCCCGGCCACCGGCGGAGGGGCCACGGCCGCGGCCGGTCCTGGTGCCCCGGTTGACAGGGCGCTCTTCTTCCTCCCCCTTGGCGCGGATGGCCTCGCCGCCGGCGGTGACCTTCTTCGGACGCGTGTCCACGATCGGCCGTCGCGGCGACGCGGTGAACGAACGCTCGCCGGGAGCCAGCTCCGACAGCAGCGGGTGGCCGGGGCCGAGCTGCGTCGTGGTCGGCTTGATGCCCGCCTTTCGGGTGAGGTCGCGGACGTCGCGGACCTGCGCGTCGGTCATCAGCGTGACGACGGTGCCGGACGCCCCGGCCCGCGCGGTCCGGCCGGACCGGTGCAGGTACGCCTTGTGCTCGACCGGCGGGTCGGCGTGGATGACGAGGGTGACGTCGTCGACGTGGATGCCGCGCGCGGCGATGTCGGTCGCGACCAGCGTCTTCGCCGCGCCGGATGAGAACGCCTCCAGGTTGCGCGTCCGCGCGGTCTGGCCGAGATTGCCGTGCAGTTCGACCGCCGGCACGCCGGAGGCCATGAGCTTGCGCGTCAGCTGCTTGGCGCGGTGCTTCGTCCGGGTGAACACCAGCGTGCGGCCCGGTGCGGCGGTGAGGTCGATCAGCACCGGGAGCCGGTGGGTCTCCTCCAGGTGCAGCACGTGGTGCCGCATGGTCGAGACCGGCGACTGGGCCGAGTCGACGCTGTGCGTGACCGGGTCGTGCATGAAGCGCTTGACCAGTACGTCGACGCCCGCGTCGAGGGTCGCGGAGAACAGCAGCCGTTGCCCGCGTTCCGGGGTCTCGCCCATGATGCGCCGGACGTCGGGCAGGAAGCCGAGGTCGGCCATGTGGTCGGCCTCGTCCAGCACGGTGATCTCGATGTTGTCGAGTTTCGCCTCACCCGAGCGCATGTGGTCGGCGAGCCTGCCGGGGCAGGCGACGACGATGTCGACGCCGTCACGCAGCCGGGTGATCTGCGGGTTGGGGCTGACGCCGCCGAAGATGGTGGTGACCTTGAGGCCGAGCGGCTTGGCCAGCGGCAGGAACGACGCCTCGATCTGGGTGGCCAGCTCGCGGGTCGGCGCCAGTACCAGCGCACGCGGACGGCCGGGGCGGCGCCGCGTCGGACCGGCGGCGAGCCGGGCGAGGACGGGCAGCACGAAGCCGTAGGTCTTGCCGGAGCCGGTGCGGCCGCGGCCGAGGACGTCCCGGCCTGCCAGCGAATGCGGCAGCGTGGCGGCCTGGATCGGGAAAGGGCTGGTGACGCCCTGCTCGGCGAGCGAGTCCACGAGGGTCTTGGGCAGGCCGAGTTCGAGGAAAGTAGGTGTGCTCATAAGCGTATGGGCGCGTGTGCGCCCTGGTATCTCCGTAAGGATAGGAACGGTTGTCCTGCCCGGCGCAGACCTCGGGGGGCCGCGGCGCGTGGTCATTCGACAACGAAACGCGGCCCGAGGCAGAACTGAGCGGACCGCAGCGCAAGTGTACTTGGTCGTGATCTCCCGGGCTACGTGATATCGCCCGCACCCCGGTTCGCGCCACCCCACGAACTGGACGGGCGATGTTCGTCCGTTTCCACGAGTCCGGCGCCCGGACCCGGTGAAACGCTGGTCGGACCAGCCCCGGCGTGAAAGGTGATGCGAGTGTCGAAGAGCGTTCAGGAACTCCAAGGTCGTCTCGGCGAGTGGGCGCGTGAGGCGAGTGTCCCCGGAGCCGTGGTGGGGGTGTCGCACCACGGCGAAGAATCGGTCTTCGCCACCGGGGTGTCCAGTGCGGACACCGAATTGCCCGTCGACACCGGCACGCTGTTCATGATCGGCTCCACCAGCAAGACCTTCGCCGCCGCCGTGGTGCTGGCACTGGTCGAAGACGGGGTGCTGGACCTGGACAAGCCAGTCATCCACTATCTCCCCGGACTCCGGCTGGCGGATCCGGAGGCACGAAAGACGGTGACCCTGCGGCATCTGCTCACGCACTCCGCCGGCTTTTTCGGCGACGTGGACTTCACCACTGGATGGGGTGACAACGCCCTCGCCCTGGCGATCGATCGGTTCGGCGACCTGCCGCAGGTGTTTCCGCCCGGCGAGGCGTTCTCCTATTGCAACGCCGGATTCCAGCTGGCCGGGCGGGTCGCGGAGGCGGAGTCCGGTGCCACCTTCGAAGACCTGGTCCGCACTCGGCTGCTCGAACCGCTCGGCATGACCGACTCGTTCTACTTCCCGTGGGAGGTGCTCACCCGCCGTCACGCCGTCGGCCACGCGCTGGGTGAAAAGGGGCCCTCCGTCGAGCACACCGTGGGCCTGACCCGCGCGGACAGCGCCAGCGGCGGGTTGTGGTCCACCGCCGCGGACCAGCTGAATTGGGCGCGGTTCTTCCTGTCCGGTGAGTCGAAGGGCGAGGCGCCGCTCAGCGCCGAGACCCGGGATCTCCTGCGCGCGCCGCAGCGGAGCGCGGCCGTGCCGTTCGACGAGGTCGGGCTGAGCTGGCTGCGTACGAGCCACGGCGACGCGCGGCTGGTCCGGCACGGTGGCAACGTCGGCAACCTGCAGATTTCGGAGTTCGTCACGCTGCCTGAGGAGGACTTCGCGGTCACCGTGCTGACCAACAGCGCGGGTGGCGGCGTGCTCGGCCCCCGGATCGTCGACTGGTGTCTGGAGAATTTGGTCGGGCTGCCCCCGATCGCGAGCGCGCCGGCGGTGCCTCGGCCGGATTTCGCCGAGTACCTCGGCCGCTATGAGACCGGTGACCTGGGGTTCGAGGTCACGGACCGGGACGGCGACCTGTGGGGGCAGTTGATCGTGAACATCGAGGACATTCCATCGCCGCCCGCCTACGAGGTCGTCTTCGTCGGTGAAGACGTGCTGGCCAAGGCCGCCGACACCCGTCGTCCCGCCGCGCGCTTCCTGCGGAACGACCACGGGGAGGTGACTTCGGTCGAGTTCAGTGGCCGGACGGCGAGGCGGCGCGCTACGGTTACCGGGTAGTAACTTCGGCGACCAGGAGTGACGATGAGCGAAAAGGCGACCGCGTTGTTGCTGAATCCGGGTGGGTACGACCCACGGCAGTTCGACCCGGAGACGCGTCGCCTGCTGCGTGCCACCATCGAGTGGTTCGAACAGCGTGGCAAGCGCAAGCTCACCGCGGACTATCACGAGCGGACCTTCTACGCGGACTTCATCGAGTTCGCGGGCAAGGAAGGCCTGTTCTCGACGTTCCTCACTCCCGGTGCCAACGCCGACGGCGACCCGGACAAGCGCTGGGACACCGCGCGCGTCGCGGCGCTGTCGGAAATCCTCGGTTTCTACGGCTTGAACTACTGGTACCCGTGGCAGGTCACCATCCTCGGCCTCGGCCCGGTGTGGCAGAGCGCGAACGAGGCCGCCCGCAAACGTGCGGCGGACTCGCTCGCGGCCGGGGGTGTCGCCGCGTTCGGACTGTCCGAAAAGGAGCACGGCGCCGACATCTACTCGTCGGACCTCGTGCTGACCCCGGACGGTGAGGGCGGCTACCGCGCCAACGGTTCGAAGTACTACATCGGCAACGGCAACTGCGCGCGGACCGTGTCGGTGTTCGGCCGCGTCGACGGTGTCGAGGGTCCGGACCAGTACGTGTTCTTCTACGCGGATTCGGCGCACCCGAACTACCGCGTGGTGAAGAACGTGGTGCCGTCACAGATGTACGTCGCCGAGTTCGAGCTCAACGACTACCCGGTGTCCGAAGAGGACATTCTGCACGTCGGCGCCGAGGCGTTCTCCGCGGCACTGAACACGGTCAACATCGGCAAGTTCAACCTGTGCTTCGGCGGTATCGGGATGTCGACGCACTCGCTGTACGAGGCGATCACGCACGCGCACAACCGTGAGCTCTACGGCAAGAAGGTCACCGATTTCCCGCACGTGCGCCGGGAATTCGTCGAGGCGTACACGCGGCTCGTCGCGATGAAGCTGTTCTCCGACCGCGCTGTCGACTACTTCCGCAGCGCGAACCCGGACGACCGCCGGTACCTGCTGTTCAACCCGATCACCAAGATGAAGGTGACCACCGAGGCGCAGAAGGTCATCGGCCTGGTCGCGGATGTCGTGGCGGCCAAGGGTTTCGAGACCGACACCTACCTCGCGATGGCCAAGAACGACATCGACGGCCTGCCGAAGCTGGAAGGCACGGTGGCGGTGAACCTCGCACTGATCGCGAAGTTCGTGCCCGCGTACCTGTTCGCGCCGCAGGCCTACGAGCCGGTGCCGACGCGGTCCGACGCCGCCGACGACGAGTTCCTGTTCCGCCAGGGCCCCGCGCGCGGGCTGTCCAAGGTGCGGTTCCACGACTGGCGCGAGGCCTACGCCAATGCGTCCGCGATCCCGAACGTCGCGCGGTTCACCGAGCAGGCCGAGGCGTTGGTGAAGTTGTTCACCGACGCCACGCCGGACGAGGCCCAGCAGCAGGACCTCGACTTCGGGCTCGCGCTGACCGAGCTGTTCACGCTGGTCGTCTACGGGCAGCTGGTGCTGGAGCAGGCGGAGATCACCGGCATCGAGACCGAGGTCGTCGACCAGATTTTCGGCGTCCTGGTGCAGGACTTCAGTGTCGCCGCGATCGATCTGCACGGGAAGTCGTCCTCGACCGAGGCGCAGCAGGCGCTCGCGCTGGCCTCGGTGCGGAAGCCGGTCGTCGACGCGGCCCGTTTCGACCACGTGTGGTCGCTGGTGCGGGACCTTTCCGGCGCCTACGCGATGAACCCCTGAGCTGAAGGGGACTTTCCCCGCATCTGACGCGACGAAGGACGCTTTCCTCACATGAGATGCGGGGAAAGCGTCCTTCAGCCGCTTCTAACGTGCCCGGCTCCTACTTGCCGTAGCCGGCCTTCCGGAGCGCGTCCGCCAGCGAGCCGCCCCCCGAGTTCCCGCCCTTGTCTCGACCGCCTCGATTACCGCCGCCCTGGCCGCCACGCTGACCGCCACCTTGACGCTGGCCACCGCCGCCCTGACCGCGGTCACGACCACCGCCGCCACCACCACCGCCGCCCTGCTCGCGAGCGGGACGGCCGGGCTCGTCGTCCAGGCGCAGCGTCAGCGAGATCCGCTTGCGCGGCACGTCGACTTCCAGCACCTTCACCTTGACGATGTCGCCGGGCTTCACGACCTCACGCGGGTCCTTGACGAAGTTCTTCGACAGCGCCGAGACGTGCGCGAGGCCGTCCTGGTGCACGCCGACGTCGATGAACGCGCCGAACGCGGCCACGTTCGTCACGACGCCTTCCAGCCGCATGCCCGGCTTGAGGTCGCCGATCTTCTCGACGCCCTCGGCGAAGGTCGCGGTCTTGAACGCCGGACGCGGGTCGCGGCCCGGTTTGTCGAGTTCGGCGAGGATGTCGGTCACCGTCGGCAGGCCGAAGGTGTCGTCGACGAACTCGGACGGCTTCAGCGCCTGCAGTGTCCGCGAGTTGCCGATCAGCGCGCGGAGGTCGGTCCCGGTCGAGGACAGGATCCGCCGCACCACCGGATAGGCCTCCGGGTGCACCGAGGACGAGTCGAGCGGGTCGTCGCCGTCCGGGATCCGGAGGAAGCCCGCGCACTGCTCGAAGGCCTTGGGACCCAGCCGCGCGACCTCCTTGAGCCCGGTCCGCGTCTTGAACGGGCCGTTCTCGTCACGGTGCGCCACGATGTTCTCGGCCAGGCTCGTCGTGATACCCGAGACACGGGTCAGCAGCGGCGCCGACGCGGTGTTGACGTCCACGCCGACCGCGTTCACGCAGTCTTCGACCACCGCGTCGAGTGACCGCGACAGCGAGATCTCGGACAGGTCGTGCTGGTACTGCCCGACACCGATCGACTTCGGGTCGATCTTCACCAGTTCGGCCAGCGGGTCCTGCAGCCGCCGCGCGATGGAGACCGCGCCGCGCAGCGAGACGTCCATGCCCGGCAGTTCCTGCGACGCGAACGCCGACGCCGAGTACACCGACGCGCCTGCCTCGGAGACGACGGCCTTGGTCAGCTTCAGCTCCGGGTGCTTCTTGATCAGCTCACCGGCGAGCTTGTCGGTTTCCCGTGACGCGGTGCCGTTGCCGATCGAGATCAGGTCGACCTTGTGCCGGGCGCACAGCGCGGCGAGTTCGGCGATCGACTGGTCCCACTTGTTGGCGGGCTGGTGCGGGTAGATCACGTGGGTGCCGACGACCTTGCCGGTGTCGTCGACGACGGCGACCTTCACACCGGTGCGGAAACCGGGGTCGAGGCCCATCGTGGCGCGGGTACCCGCCGGGGCGGCGAGCAGCAGGTCGCGCAGGTTCGCGGCGAACACGCGGACGGCGTCGTCCTCGGCCGACTGACGCAGCCGCATCCGCAGGTCGATGCCCAGGTGCAGCAGGATCTTGGTGCGCCACGCCCAGCGGACGGTGTCGCCGAGCCACTTGTCGCCGGGGCGGCCCTCGTTCGCGATGCCGAACTTGTGCGCGATGCGGGTCTCGTAGTCGGTCGGCCCGGTCCTCGGCTCTTCGGACGGCTCCTCCGACTCCATGGAGAGGTCGAGGATCTCTTCCTTCTCGCCGCGGAACATCGCGAGAATCCGGTGGGAGGGGAGCTTGGTGTAGGGCTCGGAGAACTCGAAGTAGTCGGAGAACTTCGCGCCTTCATCGGCCTTGCCGTCGCGGACCTTGGCGGCCAGGCGGCCCTGTGACCACATCTTCTCGCGCAGCTCGCCGATCAGGTCGGCGTCTTCGGCGAAGCGTTCCACCAGGATCGAACGGGCGCCGTCCAGCGCGGCCTGCGCGTCCGCGACACCCTTGTCGGCGTCGACGAACACCGCGGCGGCGGCCTGCGGGTCGGTGTTCGGGTCGCTCAGCAGCCCGTCGGCGAGCGGCTCCAGACCGGCCTCACGGGCGATCATCGCCTTCGTCCGCCGCTTGGGCTTGTACGGCAGGTAAATGTCCTCGAGACGGGACTTGGTGTCCGCCGCCACGATCGACGCTTCGAGCGCCTCGTCCAGCTTGCCCTGGCTACGAATCGACTCCAGCACCGCGACCCGGCGCTCGTTGAGTTCCCGCAGGTAGCGGAGGCGTTCTTCGAGCGTGCGCAGCTGGGCGTCGTCCAGCATCCCGGTGACCTCTTTGCGGTACCGGGCGATGAACGGCACGGTCGATCCGCCGTCCAGCAGGTCGACGGCCGCCTTGACCTGCCCCTCGCGCACGCCGAGTTCTTCGGCGATCTTCTGCTCGACTGTCTGCAGGCCCTGCACGCTCACTCCCACGCTCCTGAAATCCGCCCTCGGGTGCTCTCGGACCCTGCATTCTGCCGCTTCCGCCGAGCCGACTTTCGTATGGCCTCCTCTAACCGAACCCTTGACAGTTGTATTGGTCTAGTCCATTTTGATGTGGCCGACATCACCCGTTCGTGGAGGCCAGCTGTGAAAGTCAAGCCGAAACACGCGTTCCTAGCCCTGCTGTCGTCACTGGCCGTGTGCCTGGGGGTGACTTTCGCGGTCTCGGGCAGTGCCTCGGCCGCCAACATCCTGACCAACCCGGGCTTCGAACTCGGGACCACGAGTGGCTGGACCTGTTCCGGCGCGTCCTCGGTGGTCACCACGCCGGTCCACTCGGGCACCCGCGCGCTCAGCGCGACCCCGGCGGGCCAGAACAACGCCCGCTGCACGCAGAGCGTGCCGGTGAAGGCCAACACCGCGTACACGCTTTCGGCGTGGGTGCAGGGCAGCTACACCTATCTGGGCGTCACGGGCACCGGGACGGGTGACAAGAACACCTGGACCCCCGGCGGCGCCAGCTGGAGCCAGCTCTCGCTGAGCTTCACCACCGGGGCGGCCACCACCAGCGTCGACATCTACCTGCACGGCTGGTACGGCCAGCCCGCCTACTTCGCGGACGACGTCAACCTCGACGGACCCGGCGGCTCGCCGACCACAACCCCGACGACACCGACGACGACCACCACGAGCAACTCGCCGACCACGACCACCACCCCGACGACACCGACGACCACGACGACCAACCCGAACCCCGGCAACCTGCCGAAGCACGTGATCACCGGGTACTGGCAGAACTTCTACAACGGCGCGAAGGCGCTCAAACTCGCTGACGTCCCGACGAAATACAACATCATCGCCGTGTCCTTCGCCGACGCGACGGCCACGCCGGGCGCGGTCACCTTCACCCTCGACTCGGGTCTGTCGAGCCAGCTCGGTGGCTACACCGACGCGCAGTTCAAGGCCGACATCAAGACGGCGCAGGCGCGCGGGCAGAAGGTCATCCTGTCGGTCGGTGGTGAGAAGGGCACGATCCGCGTCGACTCCTCGGCCGCGGCGACCAACTTCTCCAACAGCATGAAGTCGCTCATCGCGACCTACGGTTTCGACGGCGTCGACATCGACCTCGAGAACGGCGTCAACGCGACCTACATGGCGCAGTCGCTGCGGGCGATCCACGCCGCGGGCGGCACGGTCATCACCATGGCGCCGCAGACGATCGACATGCAGAACCCGGCGGCCGAGTACTTCAAGCTGGCGCTGAACGTCAAGGACATCCTGACGATCGTGAACATGCAGTACTACAACAGCGGCGCGATGCTCGGCTGCGACCAGAAGGTCTACTCGCAGGGCACGGTCGACTTCCTCACCGCGCTGGCCTGCATCCAGCTGCAGAGCGGCCTGCGTGCCGACCAGGTCGGTCTCGGCCTGCCCGCCTCGGGTTCCGCCGCGGGTGGTGGCTACCAGGCGCCCGGCAACACGGTCAACGCGCTGAACTGCCTGGCGAAGGGCACGAACTGCGGTTCGTTCAAGCCTTCGACGACCTACCCGACGATCCGGGGCGCGATGACCTGGTCGATCAACTGGGACGCCTCGCAGGGCTACGCCTGGTCGAACACGGTGAGCGCGGGCCTGGCAGGCCTCCCGTGATGATCCGCTAGACCGGGGCGGGTGCCGGCGTCGCGCGGGCGACGGCACCCGCCTCTTCCATGCCCGCGTTTAGTCCTCTAGTTGCGGTACTTGCGCACGCAAGTACCGCAACTAGAGGACTAAACGCCGCCGAACCCGGAGCCAATCACAGTACGTCGTGGTTCATCGCGGTCCCGCCGTCCGGTAGTCGCCGAGGTCGAGCGTCTTCGTCCGGCGGTCGTACTCGGTCACCAGGCCCGGCCAGTTCGTGCTCACCCTGCCGTTCTCCTGGCGGTACCAGCTGGCGCAGGTCGTCCAGACGCTGTGGCCGAGCCGTCGCTGAATTTCCTTGTCGTAGCGGTCTTCCACCTCGGGCGCGACGTCCATATAGGACACCTCGGGCCGGTTGAGGTGTTCGACGGCCTGCCGGATGTAGCGTGCCTGCCGTTCGATCATGTAGATGATGGAGCCCGCGCCGAGGTTCGTGTTGGGACCGTAGACGCAGAACAGGTTCGGGAAACCCGGTACGGTCATGCCGAGGTACGCCCGCGCGCCGCCCTTCCACGCATCGGACAGCGACCGGCCGCCGAGACCTCGCACCTTGAGTTCGCCCAGGAAATCCGTTGCCGCGAAACCGGTTCCGTAGACGATGACGTCGGCCTCGTGCTCGACGCCGTCCTCGGTGAGCAGCCCGGACGGCGTGATCGCGCTGATGCGGCGCGTCTCCACCGCGACGTTGTGCTGCGCGAGTGCGGGCAGGTACTCGTTGGTGAACAGGATCCGCTTGCAGCCAAGGGGATAGTCCGGGGTGAGCTTCTCGCGTAGCGCCCGGTCCTTGATGTGGCGGCGGCGCAACTGGGCCGTCCGCAGTTCGAAGACCTTGGCCAGCAAAGGATGCTTAATCATCGCGTAGGTCGCGTACTCGGCGAGGAGGAAGATCCGGAGCCTGCCGAGCAGCTGCGTGGCCGGAAGGTGCCGGAACAGCCGCTGCTGCCAGCGCCGGTAGCGGGTGTCCCGTTTGGCCAAGATGTAGGGCGCGGTGCGCTGGAACACCGTCAGTTCACCGGCCTGGCGCTGGAGTTCGGGCACGAACTGGATCGCGCTCGCGCCGGTGCCGATCACCGTGACCTTCTTGCCGCGCAGGTCGACGTCGTGCTCCCAGCGCGCGGAGTGGAAACTGGCGCCCTCGAAGGTGTCCTGGCCGGGGATGTCCGGCTGGACCGGCCGCGAAAGCTGTCCGACGGCGGGGACGAAGACCTTTGCCTCGAAGGTCTCGCCGCCCGCGGTCTCCACACGCCAGAGCCCGCGTTTGTCGTCGAATGCCGCGCCGGTGGCCCTGGTGCCGAAGCGGATGTGCGGTTCGAGTCCGTAGCGACGCACCACGCGTTCGAGGTACTCGTGGATGTCGGGTTGCAGCGAGAACCGCCTCGGCCAGTCGGGATTGGGCTCGTAGGAGAACGAGTACAGCGGCGACGGGATGTCGCAGCCCGCGCCGGGATAGGTGTTCTCCCGCCAGACGCCGCCCGGTTCGGCGGCGCTCTCCAGGATGACGAAGTCGTCGATCCCGGCGCGTTTGAGTTCGATCGCCGTCCCGACCCCGCCGAACCCCGCGCCGACGATCAGCACGCTTGTCTTCGATGCCCCAGTGCCCATGACGATCGAAGTTACGCAGGGGTCAGCCCGCCCGGAAGTGCCCGACCGGCCACTGAATCGAGATTTCCGGCCACGCCCCTTGTCGCGATTAGTCCTCTAGTTGCGGTAGTTGGTAGTACGAACTAGCGCAACTAGAGGACTAATTGCACCGTGTGGGTCTCGGCCTTCGGATGCGCCCAGGTCAGGAGGGAGTGAGCGGAGCTTTCGAGTGTGTCCAGGTCGCGCTTGGGGATGCGTTCGAACGGCGTGATCGCGACCGAAGCGGCCTTTTTCGCCACCTTGATCTCCCAGCTGCCCTTCACGAATCCGTCGACCAGGATGGTGCCCTTGACCAGGCCGTTCTGCGTGATGACGACCTTGCGGTGCTCGTCGCTGATCACCCGGGTGCGGTCAGCGTAGGACAGGACGGTCTGGTCGAACGGCCCCAGTAACCGCACCGGCGCGGGAGTCTCGGGATCCGGGCGCGGAGCGTCAGGCAAGTCGAACAGTTCGCGTCCGTTCTCGTCGCGGAACGTCCGCAGTTCCGGCCGCAGCCGCTCGGCGACCTCGCCGAGTTTCGTGATCCCGGCCCACGCCTGCGCGTCCTGGACGCTCGCGGGCCCGAACGCGGCCAGGTAGCGTTGGAACATCGCTTCCGGCGATGGCGTCGCGTCCGGTTCGGCGCCGAGCCAGTCCCGGGTGGTCTGGTACGTCGGCTGCCCGGACTTCCCCCAGATCCCGCGCGGCGGGATCTGCACCAGCGGCAGCAGCGCCCGCGCGACGTGCACCAGCGCCGACGGTCCCGCGCTTTCCCAGCGGCCCGCGAGTTCCGCGCCGAGTTCCGCGGACGACAACGGGCGCTCGCCGAGCAGTTTGCGCGCGGTGCGGGCGATCTCCTGGTGATCGAGACCCTTGATCTCCGGGGTGAACTGGGTGTTGTCCATCGAGCGGTCGTAGAGGGGCTGCACGACCGGCCGCCACGCCAGCGCGTCCGACGGCGTGACCAGGTGGACCGTGCCGCGCATGAGCGCGATCCGCACGACACTCCTGTCGAGCAGCAGGTTCGCCAGATCTTCCTGGCGGAACCCGTGCAACCGCGTCCACAGCGCGAAGTACGGCGGGTTCGGCGCCTGCGCCTGCAAGCCGGCGAGATGCTCGACCGCTTCGAGCGCGGTCATTTTCGAACGCCGGAGCAGCAGTTGCCGGTCCAGCATGGCGCGGTTCAGGGCGCGCCTGCTCAACGTGTCGGACATGCCGCTCACCTTAAACGGGATCGAGGACAGTTCCGGTCCTCAATGCGAGAGCTGCTGCCGGGATTCATAATCCCGGCCATGGAACTACCGCCGCCGGTGATCCGGGACTGGGACTACCCGCGCGGCACGGCGAGCATCGTGCTCATGGCCCGCTTCGCGGCCGAGAACGGCGTCGAGGGGCTGAAGGCCTACGAGCGCGCTCCGGTGGACGGTCAAGTCGACGCGCGCCAGGAACTCGCGGTGGTCCGCGACCTGATCCGGGGCCTCGGCGGCGGGGACGACGTCGCGCTGCGGCTGAGCAGACGGTACCGCGTCAGCGCGTTCGGCATCTTCGGCTTCGCGTGCATCAGCAGCCCGACGCTGGGCGACGCGATGCGGTTCGCCCTGCGCTACCTGGACCTGAGCTTCACTTTCTGCATCCCGCACGTGACCGTCGAGGCCGGGCGGCTCGCGCTGACCATGGACGACAGTCGCGTGCCCGGCGACGTCGCCCGCTTCCTGGTACTGCGCGACCTCGGCGCCATCCACACCGTCATGCGCGACATCCTGCCGGACATCTCCCTGCGCTCCTTGGCGTTCCGGCACGAGCGACCATCCACAGTGGACGAATACGTGCGGACCTTCGGGCTGGCGCCGTCGTTCTCGGCGCTGTCGCACGTCGCCGCGCTCGACCCGCTCTTCCTCGACAGACCGCTGCCGCAGGCCAACGACCAGACGGTCGCGGTCTGTGCCGCGCAATGCGATCTGCTGGTGTCCCGGAAACGGGAGCGGTCCGGGATCGCCCAGCAGGTCAGGGAACGGCTGGTGCGGCTCGGCGGGGTGGACGCCGGGATGGACGAGGTCGCGCGACGGCTCGCGCTCAGCCCTCGCACGCTGCGGCGAAGGCTGTTCGAGGCCGGGACAGGCTACCGCGCGCTGCTGGACGAGGTCCGCCAGGCGCTGGCGGAGGAGATGCTCGACACCGGCGCGCTCAGCGTCGAGGACGTCGCGCTGCGGCTGGGCTACGCCGAGGCGTCGAGTTTCATCTACGCCTTCAAACGCTGGAAGGGGATGACTCCGGCGGCCTATGCCCGGCGGAACGCGTTGCGAGCACGGCCGGGTAGGTGACCCGAAGCAGGTGCCCGATCGAATCGGTCAGGAAGATCCGCAGTTCCTCCCGGCCGAGGGTGCCGCGGATCAGCCACTCGCGTGACGCGGCGCGCAGCATCCCGCCGTAGGAACGGATCATCGCGCGGAGTTCTTCGCGGCCCTCGGTGATGTCACTCATCAGCGCGGCCGCGAGCACGCGGTCGGCGGCGATCTCGTCGCCCTCCAGCATGATCCGCTCGACGTCCGGGTCGCGGCCGACGGCCTCCTGGCCGATCGCGGTCAGCCACGCCTGCTCGTTGCGTTCGACGACCTCGATCCAGTGCCGCACGCTGATCGCGAGCCGCTCCTCGGCGGTCGTGTCTGGCAGGTTCTCGATCACCGGCGCCGGCACGATCATCATCTGCCGGACGACTTCCAGGTACAGCTCCCGTTTGCCGCCGAAGTAGTGGTTGATCAGCGGCCTCGCCACCCCGGCGGCCTTCGCGATGTCCGACGTCGACACGGAGGCGTACGTGCCCGCGCCGAACAGCCGCCGCGCCGCCGCCAGGATCTCGGCACGCCGGGCGGCCGGTTCGAGGCGGCGCCGCCGGATCTCCGGGTCGGTGCTCATGGGCCGAGCGTAACCGTTTCACGTGAGCGCTTGCCGTTACTCATTCGGAACAACCGGTAGGTAACCCTCCGGGGTCCGGCGGCGACGTTCGGGGCGGGGGGACCGTGTGGCATGGGCAGGGACGAATGACCAGTGCTGAGCGCGATCCGGTCCGCCGTGCGGGACGGTGGGTCAGTGTGCGTCTGCGGCACCGCGACGTCCTCATCCGAGGTGACATCGCGGACGAACGCGTCTCCTACGCGGGGATCGTGATCACCAGTTTCGAGAACGGTATCGAGGTCGGCGAACGCTGGATCCCGCTCGGCGTCGATCCGTCGGAGGCGGACGACGAACAGCTCATCCAGCAGTTGCGGGACGCGCTGATCTGGCAGGCGCGGCGCCCGCCCCAGGCCGCGGGGGAGTAGCCGAAGGGAACTTTCCCCGCATCTGATGGGGGGAAAGCGCCCTTCACCGCGTCACACGCGGGAAAGTCCCCTTCAGCTCCGCGGGAGAGGGTCACTGCGTCCGGAGGCCGTCGAACGCGATCTTGCACACCGCGTCCGCCAGTTCCGTCCCCGCCGAACCCCGGCGCGGCCGGTACCACTCGATCAGCGAGTTCACCATGCCGTACAGCAGCCGAGCGGTGACCGCGGGATCGATGTCGGGCCGCACGTCGCCCTCGGTTTCGGCCTGTTTCACCAGTTCCGTGACCAGCCGGTCGAATTCGCGC
Organism: Amycolatopsis sp. cmx-11-32; assembly: GCF_047608695.1. NCBI lineage: Bacteria > Bacillati > Actinomycetota > Actinomycetes > Pseudonocardiales > Pseudonocardiaceae > Amycolatopsis > Amycolatopsis sp. cmx-11-32. The sequence goes on from NZ_JADNQN010000008.1 coordinate 216,430, forward strand.
CGCCGCGCCAGCGCCGCCCGCTCGATCTTGGTGTTGCCCCGCACCCGCAGCAGCAGCGTCACGAACGGCAGTTGCTCGACCAGCACGAGAACACTGCCCCGCACCAGATGCTCGAGTTTCTCGATCGCCTTGCCCTCGAAGGACTCCGTCTCGGCGGCGACGGCGAACAGGCCGTTCAGCGCGCGGTCGACGGCGAGCCGCAGCAACTCCTCCTTGCTCGGCACGTGATGGTAGATCGCGGATTTCGTGATGCCGAGCTTGCGGGAGAGGTCCTCCATGCTGGTGCCGTCGTAGCCGCGTTCGTTGAACAGCCTGACCGCGACCTGCAGCAGCGACTCGAGGTCGTAGCCGGGGCGTCCCCGGCGGGCGGGGGTGGTCACCCGCGGTCCCGCTCGTCGAGTACGCGCCGCATCTTGCCAAGCGACCGCTCCAGGGTGTCCGGGTCGACCACCTCGACGCCGACGCTCACGCCGACCCCGTCCTTGACCCCGGCGATCAGCCGGGCGGCGGCCTGTTCGCGCTGCCCGGCGGATACGTCCGGACGCGCTTCGACGCGGACGGTCAGGTGGTCCATCCGGCCCTTCGTGGACCGGATCAGCTGGAAATGCGGCGCGAGCGCGGGGGTCACCAGCACGACTTCCTCGATCTGCGTGGGGAAGACGTTGACGCCACGCAGGATGATCATGTCATCGCTGCGCCCGGTCACCTTCTCCATCCGCCGGTACGACGGCCGCGCGGTGCCCGGCAGCAGCCGGGTGAGGTCACGGGTGCGGTACCGGATGATCGGCAGCGCCTGTTTGGTGAGCGAGGTGAACAGCAGTTCGCCGGTGTCGTCGATGGGCTTCTCGGTGAACGGGTCGATCACTTCGGGGTAGAAGTGGTCCTCCCAGATGTGCAGGCCGTCCTTGGTCTCGACGCATTCCTGCGCGACGCCGGGGCCCATCACCTCGGACAGGCCGTAGATGTCGACGGCGTCGATGCCGACGCGGTCCTCGATCTCCGTGCGCATCTGCTCGGTCCACGGCTCCGCGCCGAAGATGCCGACCTTGAGCGAACTCGACCGCGCGTCGATGCCCCGTCGCTCGAACTCGTCGAGCAGCGTGAGCAGGTACGACGGGGTGACCATGATGATCTCGGGTTTGAAGTCGGTGATGATCTGCACCTGGCGCGCGGTCATCCCGCCGGACGCGGGGATCACCGTGCAGCCCAGTTTTTCGGCGCCGTAGTGCGCGCCGAGACCGCCGGTGAACAACCCGTAGCCGTAGGCCACGTGGACCTTGTCGCCCGGCCGCCCGCCCGCCGCGCGGATCGACCGCGCCATCACCGTGGCCCAGGTGTCGATGTCCTCGGCGGTGTAGCCGACGACGGTCGGTTTGCCGGTGGTGCCGCTGGACGCGTGAATCCGGCTCACCTGTGACTCGGGGACGGCGAACATGCCGAACGGGTAGTTGTCGCGCAGGTCCTGTTTGGTGGTGAACGGGAACTTCGCCAGGTCTTTCAGCGCCTTGCAGTCGTCCGGGCGGACGCCCGCCTCGTCGAACTTCCTGGTGTAGAACGGCACGTTGTCGTAGGCGTGCCGCAGCGTCCACCGAAGGCGCGTCAGTTGCAGCGCCTGGAGTTCGTCGATGGTCAGGTTTTCGGCGTCGTCGCTGAAAGTCATCGGTTGGGTGCCTTCTCGATGATGCGGCTGCGGCCGCGGAACTCGGCGACGACTTCCGGCCCTTCAGGGGTCTCCCGGTGCACGGTGACGTCGTAGATGCCGTTGCGGCCGTAGCGGGTCCGCTCGGTGGCGGTGGCGACGAGGTGGTCGCCGAGCCGTCCGGCGGCGATGAAGGAGATCTCCGCGCCGGAAGCGACGGTCGCCGGGCCGTGGCTGTTGCAGGCGCAGGCGAACGTCGTGTCGGCGAGCAGGAACACGTAGCCACCGTGCGCGATGTCGTGTCCGTTCACCATCGTCTCGGTGATCTTCATGGAGGCGACCGCGTGCCCTTCGGCGGCCTTGATCAGCTCGATGCCCAGCGCGTTCGACGCCCGGTCGCCGGTGAACATCGCGTGGGCCGCGTTGGTAGTCAAGGCACCGCCTCGTGAGTTACTGACCGAATGGACGGTTGTTGAAGGGTGTCGCCAGTAAAGGTGCGACGTCGCGCAGATGTCAAGGGTCCACCGCCGTCCGGGGGTTTGCAAGTGCCGGGTCACGAGCTAGAGTGAATTACTGAACGGACGGTCTGTAATTAAACCCACCACGTGAAGGGTCGACCCCATGGCTTTGCTGCGCAGCTACGTCTCCGGCGGATGGCACACGTCGGAAAACGACGGCGTACCGCTGCACGACGCCTCGACCGGTGAGGAGGTCGCCCGTGTCTCGTCCGACGGCATCGACTTCGCGGCCGCACTGGACCACGGCCGCCGCACCGGCGGTCCCGCGCTGCGTGAGCTGACCTTCCACCAGCGTGCCGCGCTGCTGAAGGCGCTGGCCTCCCACCTGCGTGAACACCGCGGCGAGCTGTACGCGCTGTCGGCCAGGACCGGCGCGACCAAGGGCGACTCGATGGTCGACATCGACGGCGGCATCGGCGTGCTGTTCGCCTACTCCAGCAAGGGCAAGCGCGAGCTGCCGAACGACACCGTCTACGTCGACGGCAACGTCGAGCCGCTGAGCAAGGGCGGAACTTTCGTCGCCCAGCACATCGCCGTGCCGCTGCGCGGTGTCGCCGTCCAGATCAACGCGTTCAACTTCCCCGTCTGGGGCCCGCTGGAGAAGTTCGCGCCCGCGTTCCTCGCCGGGGTGCCGAGTCTGATCAAGCCCGCCAGTCAGACCGCGTACCTGACCGCGCGGCTGGTCGAGATCATCATCGAGTCCGGCATCCTGCCCGAGGGCACACTGCAGTTCGTCGCGGGCAGCGTCGGCGACCTGCTCGACCACGTCACCGCGCAGGACCTCGTCTCGTTCACCGGCTCCGCGTCCACCGCGCAGAAGCTCCGCGTGCACCCGGCGGTCGTGCGCAACTCCGTCCGGTTCAACGCCGAGGCCGACTCACTGAACCTGTCGATCCTCGGCCCGGACGCCGAACCCGGCACCACCGAGTTCGACCTGTTCGTCAAGCAGCTCACCACCGAGATGACGGTCAAGGCGGGTCAGAAGTGCACCGCCATCCGCCGCGCCTTCGTGCCCGCCGGCCTGCTGGACGCCGTCGCCGAGGCCGCGAGCGCGCGGTTGGCGAAGGTCACCGTCGGCAACCCGACGGCCGAAGGTGTGCGCATGGGCGCGCTGGCCAGCCTGGAGCAGCGTGAGGAGGTCCGGCGGTCGCTGAAGGCGCTGCTGGACGTCGGCACGGTCGTCTTCGGCGACCCGGAGCAGGTCGAGGTCGTCGGCGCGGACGCCGAGCGTGGCGCCTTCCTCTCGCCGGTCCTGTTGAAGGCCGACCCCGAGCGTTCCGAGCCGCACGAGGTCGAGGCGTTCGGCCCGGTGTCGACGCTGCTGCCCTACACCTCGACCGAGCAGGTCATCGAGCTCGCCGCGCGGGGTGGCGGCAGCCTGGTCGGCTCGATCGTCACCGCCGACGCGGGGTTCGCCCGCGAGGTCGTCCTCGGTGTCGCGCCGTACCACGGCCGCCTGCTGGTGCTGGACGCCGACGACGCCAAGGAGTCGACGGGCCACGGTTCGCCGATGCCGCAGCTGGTCCACGGCGGTCCCGGCCGCGCCGGTGGCGGCGAGGAGATGGGCGGCGTCCGCGGCGTGCTGCACCATATGCAGCGCACCGCCGTCCAGGGCAGTCCGAAAGTGCTCAGCGCCGTCACCGGCCGCTGGGTCGCCGGCGCCCCGCGCACCGAAGGCGACGTCCACCCGTTCCGGAAGTCCTTGGCGGAGCTGAAGATCGGTGACTCCGTCGTCGCCGGGCCGCGCGAGGTCCTGCAATCCGACGTCGACCACTTCGCCGAGTTCACCGGCGACACCTTCTACGCCCACACCGATCCCGAGGCCGCGGCGGCGAACCCGCTGTTCGGCGGGATCGTGGCGCACGGGTACCTCGTGGTGTCCTTCGCCGCGGGCCTGTTCGTCTCGCCGGAACCCGGCCCGGTGCTGGCCAACTACGGCCTGGAGAACCTGCGGTTCCTCACCCCGGTCAAGGTCGGCGACACCCTCACGGTGACCCTGACCGCCAAGCAGATCACCCCGCGCATCGACCAGGAGTACGGCGAGGTCCGCTGGGACGCCGACGTCACCAACGCCGACGGTGACTCGGTCGCCAAGTACGACGTCCTCACCCTGGTGGCGAAGGAGCAGTCATGACGGCCACATTGCCGGAGGAAGATCTCGAACGGCACTTCGAGGCGACCATCGAGCGCGACCAGCGCATCGAGCCCCGCGACTGGGTGCCCGAGGGCTACCGCAAGACGATGATCCGCCAGATCGCGCAGCACGCGCATTCGGAGATCATCGGCATGCAACCCGAGGGCAACTGGATCACCCGCGCGCCTTCCTTGCGGCGCAAGGCGATCCTGCTGGCGAAGGTGCAGGACGAGGCCGGGCACGGGCTGTACCTGTACTCGGCGGCGGCCACACTCGGCGCCGACCGCGCGGATCTGACCGACAAGCTGATCAACGGCAGGCAGAAGTACTCGTCGATCTTCAACTACCCGGCGCTGACCTTCGCCGACGTCGGCGTGGTCGGCTGGCTGGTCGACGGCGCGGCGATCTGCAACCAGGTCCCGCTGTGCCGCAGCTCGTACGGGCCGTACGCCCGCGCCATGATCCGCATCTGCAAGGAGGAGTCCTTCCATCAGCGGCAGGGCTTCGAACTGCTGATGACGATGATGCGGGGCACCGAGAAGCAGCGCGCGATGGTGCAGGAGGCGGTGAACCGCTGGTGGTGGCCGTCGCTGATGATGTTCGGCCCGCCGGACGCGGACTCGCCGAACACCGCGCAGTCGATGGCTTGGAAGGTCAAGCGGCACACCAACGACGAGCTGCGGCAGCGCTTTGTCGACATGTCCATTCCGCAGGCCGAGGCCCTGGGTGTCACCTTTCCGGACCCGGACCTGAAGTGGAACGCCGAACGCGGGCACTACGACTTCGGCGCCGTCGACTGGGACGAGTTCAAGAACGTGTTGAAGGGCAACGGCCCCTGCAACGCTCAGCGCGTCGCGCACCGGCGGCGGGCACAGGAAGACGGCGCTTGGGTGCGCGAGGCAGCCTCGGCGCACGCAGCGAAGAAGGGTTCGTGATGAAACACGACTGGCCGTTGTACGAGGTGTTCGTCCGGGGCAAGCGCGGCCTGAACCACGTGCACGTGGGTTCGCTGCACGCGGCGGACGACGACATGGCGTTGCACCACGCGCGGGATCTGTACACCCGCCGCAACGAAGGCGTGTCGATCTGGGTCGTGCGGGCTTCGGACATCACGGCGTCCTCTCCGGACGAGAAGGATCCGTTCTTCGCGCCCAGCGGCGACAAGGTGTACCGGCACCCGACGTTCTACGACATCCCCGACAACGTCCCCCACATCTGACATGAGCTTCGACAACGCCTATGAGGCGATCACCGAAGAAAACGACTCCCGCTGGGCGTTCGGCACCGGGTTCGAGGATCCGCTGTCCGGTGTGGACACCACGGTCCCGTCCGGTGTGGACGGTCACCGCCTCGCCGCCTACTGCCTGATGCTCGGCGACGACGCGCTGATCTTCTCGCACCGGCTGCAGGAGTGGTGCACGAACGCGCCCGAACTCGAGGACGAGGTCGCGATCGCCAACATCGCGCTCGACCTGCTCGGGCAGGCGCGGCTGCTGCTGGCCCGCGCGGGCAAGGCCGACGGGAGCGAGCGCTCGGAGGATTCCTACGCGTTCTTCCGGAGTGAGCAGGAGTACCGCAACGTCCGGCTCACCGAACTCGAAGGCGGGCACTTCGGACATCTGATCGCGCGGCTGCTGGTTTTCTCCATCTGGCGGCTCGCGCTGCTACAACAGCTTCAGTCCTCTGTGGACCCCGTGCTCGCGGCCATCGCGGACAAGGGCGTCAAAGAGGTCGCCTACCACCGCGACTACGCGGCACAGTGGGCGGTCCGGCTGGGTGACGGAACCGAGTTGTCGCGCACCCGCATGCAGGAAGGTCTCGACGCGGTCTGGCCCTACACCGGCGAGCTTTTCACGGCACACGAGGTCGAATTCGTCGCGGCACCGTCGCTGCGGCCCGAGTTCGACGCGATCCTGGACCAGGTGCTCGCCGCCGCGACCCTGACGCGGCCCGAAATCGGCGCGCTCGCCGGGGTGTCGGGCCGGATGGGCCGCGACGGCGTGCACACCGAGCGGATGGGCTTCCTGCTGGCTGAGCTGCAGAGCGTCGCCAGGGAACATCCGGACGCGACATGGTGACCGCGTACGCCGTGGCGGCCACGGTCACCGATCCGGAACTGCCGATGCTCACCCTCGCCGACCTCGGCGTCCTGCGCGAAGTGTCCGAATCCGGCGGTCGCGTGGTCGTCGCGATCACCCCGACCTACACCGGTTGCCCGGCGATGGACACCATGCGTGACGACCTCGTCCACGCGCTGACCAACGCGGGCTACGGCGAGGTCGAGGTCCGCACGGTGCTGCGGCCGGCGTGGTCCACCGACTGGATCACCGACGACGGCAAACGGAAGCTGGCCGAGGCCGGGATCGCGCCGCCGGGGGCCGCGCCGCGGCGGACCGGCCCGATCCCGCTCACGTTGAGCCCGCCGGTGTCCTCGGTCCGGTGCCCGCATTGTGGTTCCGCGGATACCGAGGAGCAGTCCCGGTTCAGCGCGACAGCGTGCAAAGCCCTGCGCCGCTGCCGGTTCTGCCTCGAACCGTTCGAACACGTCAAGGAGATCTAGTGACTGCCACTCTCCGCCGCACGGGCTTTCACACCCTGAAGGTGTCCGACGTCCAGCGCCTGTGCGACGACGCCGTCGCGGTGACCTTCGACGTGCCCGAAGACCTCGCGGACACCTTCCGCTTCAAGGCGGGTCAGTCGCTGACCCTGCGCCGCGAGATCGACGGCCGCGACGAACGCCGGTCGTACTCGATCTGCGCGCCCGCCGGCGCGGCGCCACGCGTCGGCATACGCGAGGTGCCGGGTGGGCTGTTCTCGTCGTGGCTCGTGCGCGACGTGCGGCCCGGCGACGAGATCGAGGTCGCGGCGCCGACCGGTCATTTCACCCCGGACCTGGCAGCGGCGGGGCATCACGTGCTCGTCGCGGCCGGATCCGGGATCACGCCGGTGCTGTCGATCGCGTCTTCGCTGCTCGGCGATTCCGATGCCACGGTGACCGTGCTTTACGGCAACCGCCGCACGGACACCGTCATGTTCGCCGACGACCTCGCGGACCTGAAGGACCGTTATCCCGCGCGGCTCGAACTCGTCCATGTCCTCTCCCGCGAGCCGCGTGAGGCCGAACTGTTCACCGGCCGCCTCGACGTCGAGAAGCTGCGGCGCCTGTGCACGGTGCTGATCCCGGTCGAGGACGTCGCGCACTGGTGGCTTTGCGGACCGTTCGAGATGGTGACCGGCGCGCAGGAACTGCTGCGCTCGCTGGACGTCCCCGACGAGAACATCCATCAGGAACTGTTCTATGTGGACACCCCGCCGGAGCCGGTGCACCACGTCGATCCGGCCGTCGTGGGGTCCGCCAGCGAGGTCACGCTGGTCCTCGACGGCCGGTCGACGACGATGACACTGCCGCGCGACTCCTCCCTGCTCGACGGCGCGCAGAAGTACCGGCCGGACCTGCCGTTCGCTTGCAAGGGCGGGGTATGCGGGACCTGCCGGGCGAAGATCTGCGACGGCAAGGTGGACATGCGGCGCAACTTCGCACTGGAGAAGGCCGAAGTCGACGCCGGGTTCGTGCTCACCTGCCAGTCCGTGCCCGTCTCCGAGGCCGTCACCGTGGACTTCGACGCCTAACAGCGATCTCGCGTGTTTGAACCCGTAACACGCCACTGTAGGTGTTACGGGGCCAACCACACGCACCGGGCATGTCGCGAAAGACGCCACCTTCGCCGCAACCCTCAATAGATTTCCAACCATCGGGTGATGCCGAGGTCCTTCAGGAACGGCCGGTCGTGGCTCGCCACGATCAGCGCGCCCCGATAGGCCCGCAACGCCTCGGTGAGTCGCCTGACACTCGCCAGGTCGAGGTTGTTCGTCGGTTCGTCGAGCAGCAGCAGTTTCGGTGTCGGTTCCGTGAGCAGCAACGCCGCCAGCGCCGCGCGGAACCGTTCCCCGCCGGACAGTGACGCCACCTCACGGTCGGCCGTCGCGCCCCGGAACAGGAACCGGGCCAGCCGGGCGCGGATCTCGTTGTCGGTGAGCGACGGCGCGACGGTCCGGACGTTGTCCACTATGGACAGTGTGTCGTCGAGGACGTCGAGCCGCTGGGGGAGAAGCCGGGCGGGGACGAACAGCCCCACCTCGCCCGAACGCGGCGGGAGTTCGCCGGTGATCGTGCGGAGCAGGGTGGTCTTGCCGGAACCGTTCGGGCCGACGAGCGCGATCCGCTCGGGCCCCATGACGTGCAGGTTCACCGGCGGGCCGAACCGGGGGACGGCGTCGATCCGGAGCACGTCGTTCCCCGGGAACACCAGGGTTTCCGGGAGTTCGACCCGGATCTCGGCGTCCTCGCGCACCAGTTTCTCGGCGGCTTTCAGTGTTTCGACAGCGCCTTCCAGCCTGTCGGTGTGCAGGTTCCGGTGCTTGCCCGCCGCGATCTGCGCGTCCTCCTGGCGTTTGCGCATCCGGACCTTGGGTTCGCGTTTCTGATCCCACATCTTCTGGCCGTAGCGGGCCCGCCGGGCGAGCTTCATCCCGGCCTCGATCAGCTCCCGCTTCTGTCGTTTGACGTCGGATTCCGCAGCCCGGACATGCCGCCGCGCGGCTTCCTGGGCCACCTCGACGGCGTGCTCGTAGTCCGCGAGGTTTCCGCCGTAGGTGGTGACGTCGCCGTCGCGGATCTCGTCGATCCGGTCGACCAGCTGGAGCAGCTCGCGGTCGTGGGAGACCACCACGAGGATCCCGCTCCAGCCCGCCACCTCCCGGTGCACGACTTCACGGGCCCGAAGGTCGAGGTTGTTCGTGGGTTCGTCGAGCAGCAGCACGGCCGGTCGGCGCAGGAGCAGGGCGGCCAGCCCGAGCAGCGTGAGTTCGCCGCCGGACAGTTCGCCCGCCCGCTCGTCCAGGCGGACGGCACCCAAACCGAGCCTGTCGAGGATCGCGCGAGTGCGTTCCTCGACGTCCCAGTTGTCGCCGATGGTGGCGAAATCCTCTTCGGTGGCGTCACCACTCTCGACAGCCCTGATCGCCGCGCGGATCGCGGTGACGCCCAGCACGTCGTCGACGCGGCGGCCGGTGTCGAGGATGAGGTTCTGCGGCAGGTAGCCGATTTCCCCCGGCGCGGTGACCGAGCCGGACTCGGGCCGCAGCCTGCCCGCGAGCAGCCTGAGCAGGGTGGACTTGCCGGAACCGTTCGTGCCGACAAGGCCGGTGCGGCCGATACCTACGGTGAGCGAGAGGTGTTCGAAGACCGGGCCGCCGTCGGGCCAGGTGAAGGTGACGTCGGAAAGCGTCAGTGAAGTAGACATGAGACTCCCTGCGAAGGAGGTGGAATGCGGGCGCAGGTCCGTCTCACAAGATCATCGGGCCAGGATAGACCGCGCGCGGCTCCGGTGCGACCGATTTGGCGGGGGCATACTGGCGGACGTGATCGAACGCCCCCACGTCCTGCTGTCCGCCGCGGTCTCCCTGGACGGCTACCTCGACGACGCGACCGACACCCGGTTGGTGCTGTCCAACGAGGACGACTGGGCGAGGGTGGACGGGCTGCGCGCGGCCTCGGACGCGATCCTGGTCGGCGCGAACACCGTCCGGGCCGACAATCCCCGGCTGCTGGTCCGCTCACCCGGACTGGTTCGCGAGCGGGTCGCCGCCGGGCGGTCGGAACAGCCGGTCAAGGTCACGCTCACGCGGAGCGGGTCACTCGATCCGGCGGCGCAGTTCTTCACCGTCGGTGACGCGGAGAAGCTGGTCTATGCCCCGCCAGGCGTCGTCACCGGGGTGAAGGCGACCGTGGTCGAAGCTTTCGGCCTGCGGGAAATGCTGGCCGACCTCCACGCCCGCGGCGTGCGGCGGCTGATGGTCGAGGGCGGCGGCGCGATCCACACGCAGTTCCTCACCGAGGGACTGGTCGACGAACTGCACTTGGCCATCGCACCGTTCTTCGTCGGCGACCCGCGAGCGCCGAGGTTCACCGGGCCCGGCGCGTCCCCCCGAGGGCTGACGCTGACCCGGACGACGAAGCTGGGTGACATGGCCGTGCTGGAGTACCACGCCACGCCCGAACCGTCCGAAGTGGACATTCTGCGGCTGCGTGAGGCCATCGCCTTGGCCGACAACTGCCCGCCGCGCACTTTCCGCGTCGGCGCGGTCATCGCCGACACCGACGGCGAAGTGATCTCCACCGGCTACTCGGGCGACGGCGATCCGAACGACCACGCCGAAGAAGCCGCGCTCGCCAAGCTCGAACCAGGAGACCCGAGGCTGGCGGAGGCGACGATGTACACGTCGCTGGAGCCGTGCAGCTCCCGGACCTCACATCCGAGGAGCTGCACCCAGCTCATCCTCGACGCCGGTATCCCGCGCGTCGTGTTCGCCTGGCGCGAGCCGTCGGTGTTCGTCGACTGCGTCGGCGCCGAAACGCTGGAAGCGGCCGGACGCCGGGTGATCGAGGTACCAGCCCTCGCCGCCGACGTCCGCCGCGCGAACACCCATATCCCGGGTGTCCGCCCCTGACCTACTTGCAGGCGTCGCAGCAGCCGCAGCCCTGACCGGTGCAAGCCGAGCAGCAACCGTGGCGAAGCACGACCTTCAACAAGCGCTTGATCATCGCTGTCCTTCCGATCGTTGACGTCCCACCGCCCCTGTCACGCTAAGTTCTGCGCATACGACAGTGGTACCGCCGGGAGGGCCAAGAGACTGCTCCAGCGGGTGACGTCAGGATTCGAGGTCCCCCTCCAACGAGAGGTAGACCTCGCGCAGCTGAGCCAAAAGATCGGCGTCCGGCTCCGCCCAGAGCCCTCGATCGGCCGCCTCGTTCAGGCGCTCGATGATGCCGCGCAGCGCCCACGGATTGGCCTGGCGCAAGAACTCCTGATTGACCTCGTCCAGTACGTAGGATTCGGTGAGCTTCTCGTACATCCAGTCGCCGACCACCCCGGCGGTGGCGTCGAAACCGAAGAGGTAATCGACCGTCGCCGCCAGCTCGAAGGCGCCCTTGTAGCCGTGCTTGCGCATCGCGGCCAGCCAGCGCGGGTTGACCACGCGGGCGCGGAAGACGCGGGCGGTCTCCTCGCCGAGGGTGCGGGTGCGGACGGCGTCCGGAGTGGTGCTGTCGCCGACGTAGGACGCCGGAGCGGTCCCGGTGAGCGCGCGGACCGTCGCGATCATCCCGCCGTGGTACTGGAAGTAGTCGTCGGAATCGGCGATGTCATGCTCACGGGTGTCGGTGTTCTTGGCCGCGACCACGATCCGCTTGTACGAGTTCTCCATGTCCTCGCGCGCCGGCCTGCCGTCGAGGTCTCGGCCGTAGGCGAAGCCGCCCCAGACCGCGTAGACCTCGGCGAGATCCTTGTCGTCGCGCCAGTTCCCGGAGTCCATCAGCGGCAGCAGGCCAGCGCCGTACGCGCCGGGCTTGGAGCCGAAGATCCTCGTGGTGGCCCGGCGTTCGTCACCGTGCGCGGCCAGATCCGCGCGCGTGTGGGCGCGCACGAAGTTCTGCTCGTCCGGTTCGTCGAGGTTCGCCACGAGACGGACGGCGTCGTCCATCAGGGCGATCACGTGCGGGAAGGCGTCGCGGAAGAAACCGCTGATCCGCACGGTGACGTCGACGCGCGGGCGGCCGAGTTCGGCGAGCGGGATGGCCTCGATCCCGGTGACACGGCGCGACGCCTCGTCCCAGACCGGCTGGACACCCAGCAGCGCCAGGACTTCCGCCGCGTCGTCGCCCGAGGTGCGCATGGCCGACGTGCCCCAGACCGAGAGGCCGACCGAACGCGGCCAGTCGCCGGTGTCCTCCTTGTAGCGGCGAAGAAGTGAGTCGGCCAGTGCCTGCCCGGTCTCCCACGCGAGACGGCTCGGGATGGCCTTCGGGTCGACGGTGTAGAAGTTCCGGCCGGTCGGCAGCACGTTGATCAAGCCGCGCAGGGGAGAACCGCTGGGGCCCGCCGGGATGTAGCCGCCGTCCAGCGCGTGGAGCACGGCGTCGATCTCGGCGCCGGTGCCCGCCAGGCGCGGCACGACCTCGGTGGCGGCGAAGGTCAGCACGCGGGCGACCTCCTGGTGTTCCGGGACGTCGGCGACGACCTCGGCGACGGCGGCGGGAGACCAGTCGCGGGCCTCCATCGCCTCGACGAGCGAGCGCGCCTTCTGCTCGATGGCGTCCACTTCGGACAGTGGGGCGTCGCTGTTCTCCTTCAACCCCAAGGCGGAGCGAAGGCCCGGAACGGCACCCTGTTTGCCGCCCCACATCTGCTGGGCACGCAGCATCGCGAGCACGAGGTTGATCCGCGCCGCACCTTCCGGCGCGGCACCGAGGATGTGCAGGCCGTCGCGGATCTGGGCGTCCTTGACCTCGCACAGCCAGCCGTCGATGTGCAGCAGGAAGTCGTCGAACTCCGCGTCGTGCGGGCGTTCCTCGACACCGAGGTCGTGGTCGAGCTTCGCGGCCTGGATCAGCGTCCAGATCTGCGCGCGGACCGCGGGCAGCTTCGCCGGGTCCATCGCGGCGATGTTGGCGTGCTCGTCGAGAAGCTGTTCCAGGCGGGCCATGTCGCCGTAGCTCTCGGCGCGGGCCATCGGCGGGATCAGATGGTCGACGATCGTGGCGTGCGCGCGCCGTTTCGCCTGCGCGCCCTCACCGGGGTCGTTGATCAGGAACGGGTAGATCAGCGGCAGGTTGCCGAGGACGGCGTCCGGCGCGCAGGAGTCCGAGAGGCCCGCGGTCTTGCCGGGAAGCCATTCCAGCGAACCGTGCTTGCCGAGGTGGACGACGGCGTGCGCGCCGAACTCCTCCTCCAGCCAGCGGTAGGCGGCGAAATAGTGGTGGCTCGGCGGGAGGTCCGGGTTGTGGTAGATCGCCACCGGGTTCTCGCCGAACCCGCGGGGCGGCTGGATCATCAGGATGACGTTGCCGGACTGTAGCGACGCCAGGACGATGTCGCCGTTGTCGACGTAGAGCTCGCCGGGGGCGGGCCCCCAGTGCTCCTCCATCCCTTCGCGCAGTTCCGCGGGCAGCCCGGCGAACCACTCGCGGTACTTGTCGGCCGGGACGCGGATCGGGTTGCCGGACAGCTGCTCCTCGGTCAGCCATTCCGGATCCTGGCCGCCCGCGGCGATGAGCGCGTGGATCAGCGCGTCACCGTCCGGCTGATCGGTGCCGGTGGGCTCGACGCCGGGGAACGGGTCCTCGCCGAGGTCGTAGCCCCGGTCGCGCATGCGACGCAGCAGTTCGATCGCGGACGCGGGCGTGTCGAGGCCGACGGCGTTGCCGACGCGAGAGTGCTTCGTCGGGTAGGCCGACAGCATCAGCGCGATCTTGCGCTCCTGGGGCGGCGTGTGCCGCAGTCGGGCGTGCGCCAGCGCGATCTCGGCGACGCGGGACGCGCGCTCGGTGTCCGGCACGTACTTGGGGAGGCCGTCGTCATCGATTTCCTTGAACGAGAACGGGACGGTGATCAGGCGGCCGTCGAACTCGGGGACGGCCATCTGGTTGCCCGCGTCGAGCGGGGAGAGCCCGTCGTCGTTCGCCGACCAGGTCTCGCGGTCGCTGGTGAGGCACAGCGCCTGCAGAATCGGGATGTCGAGCGCGGCCATCTCGGCGACGTCCCATGCCTCGTCGTCCCCGCCCGCCCCGACCTCGGAGGGCTTGGTGCCGCCGGCGGCCAGCACGGTCACGAGAAGCGCGTCGGCCTTCGCCAGCTCGGCCATCATCTCCGGCTCGCGGGTGCGCAGGGACGCGCAGTGGACCGGGAGCGCGCGGCCCCCGGCGTCCTCGATGGCGTCGGAGAGGGCGTGGACGAACTCGGTGTTGCCGGACAGGTGGTGCGCGCGGTAGTAGAGGATCGCGATGACCGGGCCGCTTGTTCGCCGGGATGCGCGCTCGAGGACTCCCCAGAGCGGCTGCACCGCGGGCGGCTCGAAGCCGTCACCGGTGAGCAGGAGCGTGTCGCTCAGGAAGCGGTGCAGCTGTGTGAGGTTCTCGGGCCCACCCTGCGCGAGGTACGCGTGAGCCTCGGCAGCCGTCCCGGCCGGTACCGTCGAGAGCTTCATGAGCTGCGCGTCCGGCGTCTGCTCGCCGCCGAGGACGACCACGTGCGCGCCACTCGCGCGGACCGTGTCGAGCCCGTCGGACCAGCTACGCTCGGACCCGAGGATCCGGACGACGACGATCTGGGCGCCGTCGAGCAGAGCGGGCAACTCGGCGAGGTCGAGCCGGGCGGGGTTGGCCAGCCGGTAGTCGGCCTCACCGGCGCGGGCGCTGAGCAGGTCGGTGTCCGAAGTGGACAGAAGCAGGATCACGGCAGTCCTCACTCGGGGTGTCCGCGCCCCGGGTCGTGCGGTCGCGGCGGCCGGAGTTCCTGGCTTCCCCTCTTTGTGGCTGGGAGGGGTGACAGTGGCGGGACCGCCCCGGAGTCCCACCGGGTTCCTCCACTTGCCGACGCGTGGGTTCCCGCTCACTCTCCGGTGCGGTTCGGCGGGAGTCAAGGTGATGTGTCCGGCAGGGGTGTTTCCGCTGGTGGAGGGGTTCGCCGGAAGTGGTGGTTCGGTCTGGTGGGCCGGGCGCGGCGTTTCGGGTTCCGGTGGGCTCACGGCTGCCGACTCACCGTCCCGAATCTTCCCCGAGGTTCCAGATGGCGTGACCTCCGTTGTGCAAGCTCCGTGGCGGTGGCGCCCGTGCGCTCCGTCAGCCGTCGATATCGCCCATGACCTTCCGGAGTTAGTGTTGTCCGTTGACGTACAAGTCTTCACGCCACGAGACTCGATCTTCGCCAGGTACTGGCCCAACCCGGCGGTCGCCACCCTTGTCACCTGCACTGAAAAGTGATTCGGCCAGGTGTGCGCGGTTACCGCATTTAGTCGACTAATTGCGACACGCAGCTGCCCACCCCGATAACGAGATCATCGCCATTGGTCGGCGAGGTGGCGGGTCGGCCGGGCCTGGCGCAGGTGGAGGTCCCTTACCTTCCCCAACGCGGCTTTCCCTGACGCGGTCCCAGATTCTGTCGTGGGTCACCCGCACCAGATCCGCCGTCACGCCGTGTTCGCTCAGCATCCGAGCCGCGCCACCTCCGGCCGACAACAGTCCGGCGATCAGCTCGACAACGCCGAGTGAGCCAGACCGCAAGACCTCGAAAGCCTCACCGTCGACCGAGAAACCCTCGACGGTCTCAGTGGCCGGTGCCGAATTCGCCGCGACCGCTTTCTCCAGCTGCCACACGAGGACGTCGCGAGGAATCTCCAGCGAGACGAAGATGAAGTACCCGAAGCTCTCATCCAGGACGGCGAGCAGAAGCTCCTCGCCCCGATCCCATCCCGCCCCAGCCGCACGGCATGCGCGTGCGCCCGCTCCGGCAGACTCACGCCGACCGCTCCGAGGAATCGCCGATGCGCGGGAAGGGGGCGGTGGAGAAGATGATCTCCACCGCCACCTCGAAGAACCCCGCGATCCGCAACGCGAGGTAGAGGCTCGGGCTGTACTCGCCGCGTTCGAGGTAGCCGATGGTCTGGTAGTGCACGCCCAGCGCATCGGCGAGCTCGCGGCGGGAGATGCCCCGTTCCGCCCGTAGCATCGCGATCCGGTTGTAAACGACCTCGCTCATGAGCTAGCCAATTCGCTGCATCGCCTTTTCCCGTCGTGCCGCCACCGAGGACCCGGACTCCCGCCGCGCCATGCGCCGCAGGACGATCGGGGCCAGTGCCAATCCGATCACGGTCCACGCGGTCAGCACGCCGAGGGTCTCCCACGGCCGCCAAGACTGCCCGATCTCGATCATCACCGTCGAGTCCGGCAGCAGCGCCGACCGCATGCCGAGGCCGAGCCAGTACATCGGGAACACCTGCGCGATGCCCTGCAGCCATTCCGGCAGCGCGGTGATGGGGTAGAAGATCCCGGAGATCGCGCCAAGGCCGAGGGTGGGCAGCATGACCAGGCCGATGCTGCGCGCGTTCTTGGTCAGCGAGCCGAAGATCGCGCCGATCGGCATGGTGGCGAGCAGGCCGAGCACCAGCACCCACAGCAGGCCCAGCCACGACGTCAGCCCGCCGGGCGCGATGCCGTCGAACAGGACCAGGCTGGGGATCAGGACCAGCACGATTCCGATGACCGTGCTGAAGGACACCGTGACGACCTTGCCGATGAGATAGCCGACCATCCCGTTCGGGGTCGCCTTGGCGCGCAGGAGGGTGCCGTCCTCGCGTTCGACGGCGAGGATGCCGGCCATCCCGAGCATGCCGCTGAACACGATCGACGCGCCCAGCACGCTCGGCACGGTGGCGGCGCCGAGCGAGAACTCCGTTCCCGGCAGTTTCGCGTTGCGCATGAAGAACATGGCGATCACGAACATCGCCGGGAAGAGGAAGGTGTTGAACAGGTCTTCGCTGTTGGTCATCATCTGGCGGGCTTCGAGCCAGCCCCGTCGGATGCCCAGCCGGACGCTGTGCTGCACCGGGTTCATCACACACCCACCTCCGAGCGGGGAGCTTCGGCCTTGCGGACCAGGGTCATGTAGGTGTCCTCCAGTGACGCCCGGCGGACCTCCAGGTCGCCGACGGCGTCCCCGTGCTGCTTGAACAGTTCGTGCACGTACTTCGTCGATTCCGTGGTCGAGTGCACGAACCGCTGACCGTCCAGCGTCCAGCGCACCTCGGCCTCGCCGGCGATCTGCCTGCTCAGCGCGTCGGCGGAACCGTCGGCGACGATCCGGCCGTGGTTCAGGACCAGGATCCGGTCGGCCAGCTTCTCGGCTTCGTCGAGGTCGTGCGTGGTCAGCAGGATCGTCGTGTCGTCGTCATCGGTCAGCCGGTGCACGAGTTCGTGGAATTCGCGCCGGGCCTCCGGATCCAGTCCGGCGGTCGGTTCGTCGAGGAACAGCAGTTCCGGACGGCCGACGATGCCGATCGCGACATCCAGCCTGCGCCGCTGCCCGCCCGAGAGCATCCGGACCTTCTTGTCCGCGTGCTCGGTCAGCCCGACCGCGGCGACCAGTTCGTCCGGATCCCACGGCCGCTTGATGCGGTCGGTGGAGTACGGCGCATAGTAGCCGCCGAGGTGCTCCAGCAGTTCCCGAACCCGCCATTTCGCGTGGTCACGCCAAGCTTGGAGGACGACCCCCAGCCGCGCCCTCCAGTTCTCGTCCGCGCGTGCCGGGTCGATGCCCAGCACGCTGACCTCGCCCTCCGACCGCATCCGGAAGCCTTCGAGGATCTCGATCGTCGTGGTCTTGCCCGCCCCGTTCGGCCCCAGCAGGCAGATCACCTCGCCGCGGTGCGCGGTGAAGTCCACGCCGTGGAGGACGTCGTTCGTCCCGTACCGCATCCGAAGATCTTTGACGGAGATCATCAGCTCTTGTGGATCTCTCATTGGTCACCCCCATCTCAGTGCTGCGACTGAATGTAGCACACCTACTACATATGATCTGAGAGATACTCTTGCTCGGGGTGGCCATCTACAGTGAGCGCATGTCCACGAGCACGCGTGTCCGAGCCGACGCGTGCCCCGGCGTTTTCGCCACGCACGACGCCGCCGACGGTCCGCTCGCCCGGATCCGGCTGCCCGGCGGAGCCATCACGAAAGAGCAGCTCACGGTCCTCGCGGACGCCGCCGACGACCTCGGCGACGGCGCTCTCCACCTGACCTCCCGTGGCAACGTCCAGCTGCGCGGCGTCACCCGTCCGGGTCTCGCGAGCAGACTCTCCGCGGCCGGGCTCCTGCCCTCGCCGTCGCACGAACGCGTCCGCAACATCCTCGCCTCGCCCCTGAGTGGCACCGCCCAAGAACTCGCCCCGGCACTCGACAAGGCCCTGTGTGCCGTCCCTGAGCTGGCCGAACTTCCCGGACGCTTCCTCTTCGCCCTCGACGGCGGTCGCGGCGACGTCTCTGGGGAGGGCGCCGATGTCTGCTGGCGTGACGGCGCGTTGCTGCTCGACGGCGCAGACACCGGCCTGCGCGTCGCCGTGGAGAACGCCGTCGAGGCGTTGATCGCGGTCGCGCGCGCCTTCGTCCGGATCAGGGAAACCGCCTGGCGGGTCGGTGAACTCCACGACCCAGAACCACTTCTTCATGGCATACCGGGCGAAACCGAAGAACCCCGGATCTTCGACACGAACCCTGGCCTGCCCATCGGGCCTATCGGTGACGCCTTCGGGGTCGCGCCGGTCTTCGGCCGCCTGGCCGCCGAACAGGCGCGCGCGATCGTGAAGGCCGGGAACGCCGTGGTGACGCCGTGGCGCTCGATCCTCGTCTTCGGCACGTTGGACGACGACGCCGGCCTGATCACCGATCCGGCCGCGCCGTCGCTCGGGATCAGTGCCTGCATCGGGCGTCCGGGCTGCGCGAAGTCGCTCGCCGACGTCCGGGCCGACGCGGCGCGGGTCGGCCAGACCCCGAGGGTCCATTTCGCCGGTTGTGCGCGGCGGTGCGGAAAGCCCGCGCGTGAGCACGTCGACGTGCTCGCGGCGGAGGACGGTTATCTGGTCGACGGGGCATGGGTCCCGGTCGGCGACCTGGCCAGGACGTTGGCGCGGAAGGGCAGTGCCGAATTGAAGGGACAGCAGTGATCGACTACATCCGGGACGGGGCCGAGATCTACCGGCATTCGTTCGCCACCATCCGCGAGGAGGCGGATCTCGCGATCCTGCCCGACGACGTCGCGGTGCTGGCCGTGCGGATGATCCACGCGTGCGGGATGGTCGACCTGGTCGACGACCTCCGCTACAGCCTGGACGTGGTGGAGTCCGGCCGCGCGGCCCTCGAAGCGGGTGCGCCGATCTTCTGCGACGCGAACATGATCGCATCCGGCGTGACCCGCAAACGTTTGCCTTCGGCCAACGAGGTGCTGTGCACGTTGTCCGACCCGAAGGTGCCGGGGCTGGCCGAGCGGATGGGCACCACTCGCTCCGCGGCGGCGCTGGAGCTGTGGCGCGACAAGCTGCCCGGCTCCGTGGTGGCGATCGGCAACGCGCCCACCGCGTTGTTCCGCCTGCTGGAACTGCTCGACGAGGGCGTCGGTGCCCCGGCGGCGATCATCGGCGTCCCGGTGGGCTTCGTGGGCGCCGCCGAGTCCAAAGTGGAGCTCGTGCAGCGTGCTCCCGCGCCGTACCTGGTGGTGCACGGACGCCGCGGCGGCAGCGCGATGGCCGTCGCCGCGATCAACGCGATGGCGAGTGAGGTCGAATGAGCGGGCTCGGAAAACTCTGGGGCGTCGGGCTCGGACCCGGTGACCCGGAACTGATGACGGTCAAGGCCGCGCGGCTGATCGGCGAGGCCGACGTCATCGCCTATCACAGCGCGCGGCACGGCCGGAGCATCGCGCGTTCGGTCGCCGAGCCGTACCTGCGGGACGGCCGGATCGAGGAGAAGCTGGTCTACCCGGTCACCACCGAGACCACCGACCACCCCGGCGGCTACGAAGGCGCCATCGCCGATTTCTACGAACTGAGCGCGAAACGGCTTGCCGAACACCTCGACGCCGGACGTGACGTGGTCGTCCTCTGTGAAGGCGACCCGTTCTTCTACGGCTCCTACATGTACATGCACGAACGGCTCGCCGACCGCTACGAGGCGACCGTGGTTCCCGGCGTGACGTCGGTCAGCGCGGCGTCGTCGGTGCTCGGCCGTCCGCTGGTGCAGCGCGACGAGGTCCTCACCATCCTGCCCGGCACGCTGCCCGCGCCGGAACTCGCGCGACGCCTCGCCGACACGCAGGCCGCGGCGGTGCTCAAGCTCGGCCGCACGTTCGGCAACGTCCGCGAGGCACTGGCCGAAGCCGGGAAACTGGACGATGCCGTGTACGTCGAACGGGCGACCTGGCCGACGCAGCGCGTCGAGCCGCTCGCCGGCGTCGACCCGGACTCGGTGCCGTACTTCTCGCTGGCGCTGCTGCCCAGCCCGGCCTACGCGTCGCGTCTCGCGGGGGAGCAGGAGACGGCGAAGCCCGCTGAAACCCACACCGGTGGCGAAGTCGTGGTCGTCGGCCTCGGCCCGGCTGGCCCGGACTGGCTGACCCCTGAAGCGACCGAGGAACTGGCCGCGGCGGAGCACATCGTCGGCTACGGCCCGTACGTCGCGCGGGTGCCGCAGCGTGCGGGCCAACAGCGGCACGCGTCGGGTAACCGGGTCGAGGCGGACCGCGCCGTCGAGGCGCTCGAGTTGGCCGCGAACGGCGCCAAGGTCGCGGTGGTGTCCTCGGGCGACCCAGGTGTGTTCGCGATGGCGTCGGCCGTGCTGGAGCAGGCCGCCGCCGGACACGGCACGGGGACGCGGGTCCGGATCGTGCCGGGGGTGACCGCCGCGCAGGCGGCCGCGTCCCGGGTCGGCGCCCCACTGGGGCACGACTACTGCGTGCTCTCACTGTCCGACCGGCTCAAGCCGTGGGAGATCATCGAGAAGCGGCTCGACGCCGCGGGTGCCGCGGATCTCGTGCTCGCGCTGTACAACCCGGCGTCGCGCACGCGGACCACGCAGCTCGCACAGGCCCGCGACGTCCTGCTCCGGCATCGCGCGCCGGAGACGCCGGTGGTCGTCGCCCGCGACGTCGGCGGCCCGGAGGAGGACATCCGCGTCGTCACCCTCGGCACGCTGGATCCGGCGAGCGTGGACATGCGCTGCCTGCTGATCGTGGGCTCGTCGAAGACTCGCGCCGAGAACGGCATCGTCTGGACACCGCGCAGCTACGAGTGACGGCCCAGCCCCGCGTTGCGCGCCTGCCGGACCGTCCGGTTGCGAGACGTCGGCGAACTGGCCTCGAGTGGCTCTGGGCGATGGACGACTCCCGGGCCAGGACCGGTGCCGGGAAGAGTGGAAGAGGTACTTTCCGGGGCTCGAAAACTTGCCACCGGATGGATGAGCGACTCTCTCCGTAATAAACATATAGCGCATAGGGGGACTTGCCGCAAGACCCCGGTCATGCTTCAAACTCACTCGCCGTAGCCGAAACCTGGCGAAATGGGAGTCTGTGTCAACTCAGGGTCATGAAGAAGAGCTGCTGTCCGAGCGCGAGTACGTCGCCGGGCTCTACGCGCGCCTGGACGCCGAGCGAGCGCGGGTGAAGGGCGAGCACCAGGCAGCGCTGGGGGGAACCGGCGGGACGGCCATGGAACGCGACGTCGAGGTGCGGGCGCTGGCCAGGGAGTCGCGGCGGCTGGAAGTCGTGGACAACGGACTGTGCTTCGGCAGGCTGGACAGCGTCGCGGGGGAGACCTTCCACATCGGCCGCATCGGGCTCTTCGACGAGAAGAACGACTACGAGCCGGTGCTGCTCGACTGGCGGGCACCGGCGGCGCGCCCGTTCTACACCGCGACCGGTGCGACACCGGAAAAGATGCGCCGTCGCCGTCAGTTCCGCACGCGCGGGCGCGAGGTGCTCGGGTTCACCGACGAGGTGTTCGGCCGTCCCGGCGGTGACGCGGAGGGTGACGCGGCGCTGCTCGCGGCCGTCAACGCGCCGCGCGGCGAGGGCATGCGCGACATCGTCGCGACGATCCAGGCCGAACAGGACGAGATCATCCGGCACGAGCACCCCGGTGTGCTGGTGATCGAGGGCGGGCCGGGTACCGGGAAGACCGTGGTGGCGCTGCACCGCGTCGCGTACCTGCTCTACACCCAGCGCGAGCGGATGGAACGGCACGGCGTGCTCGTGGTCGGGCCGAATCCGGCGTTCCTGCACCACATCGGACGGGTTCTGCCGTCGCTGGGCGAGACCGACGTGGTGTTCATGACCACCGGCGACTTCGTCCCCGGCAAACACGTCACCGCCGAGGACGGTCCGGAGGCGGCGCGGCTCAAGGGCTCGCTGAAAATGCTGGACGTCCTGGCCGCGGCCGTCGCCGATCGGCAGTCGCTGCCGGAGGAGCCGCTGCCGATCGACCTGTCCGACGTCACCGTCCGGATCGACGCCGAAACCGCGGACTGGGCAAGGGAGGAGGCGCGCAAGAGCGGGTTGCCGCACAACGAAGCGCGCGCGGTGTTCACCGACATCGTCACCTACGTCCTGACCGAGCGGGCGATCGCGCGGATCGGCCGCGGCTGGCTGAGCCGGGACGACCGTGACGAATGGGAGCGGCTGCGCAAGGACCTGCTCAAGGAGCTGGCGGAGAGCGAGACGTTCACCGCCGCGCTCGACGCGCTCTGGCCGATCCTGACGCCGGAAAGCCTGCTGGGGTCGCTCTTTTCGTCGTCGGAACGGCTTCGTGCGGCGGGCGCCGACCAGGCGCTGCTGCGTGCCGACGGTGCGGCATGGACGGTGTCGGACACGCCGCTGCTCGACGAACTCGTCGACCTCCTCAGCCGGGACACGGCGGCGGAGAAGGCGGCCGAGGCAGCCGTCGAGCGGGCGAAGAAGGCCGAGGCCGAGTACGCCGAAGGTGTGCTGGACACGATGAAGCTGGACCGCGAGGAGATGGACGAGGACGTCCTGCTGTCCGCCGAAAACCTGCTCTTCGCCGACGAACTCGCCGATCGCTTCGTCGAGCACGACACGCGCGGCCTCGTCGAACGCGCTTCCGCGGACCGGGACTGGACGTACCGGCACGTCGTGGTCGACGAGGCGCAGGAACTGTCCGAAATGGACTGGCGGGTGCTGATGCGCCGTTGCCCCAACCGGTCCTTCACCGTCGTCGGCGACCTCGCGCAACGCCGGTCCGAGGCCGGGGCACGGTCGTGGGGCTCGATGCTGGAGCCGTACGTGCCGGGCCGGTGGGTCTACCGGTCCCTGACGGTGAACTACCGCACCCCGGCGGAGATCATGGCCGTCGCCGCCGCTGTGCTCGCCGATTTCGCACCCGAGGTCCGGGCACCGGATTCGGTCCGCTCAAGCGGTGTCCTGCCGTGGGCTCGGCCGGTCACCGACGACTCGCTGGCCGGCGCCATCGAGGAGTTCGTCAAGGACGAAGCCGGCCGTGAAGGCACCAGCGTCGTGATCGGACCGCCCGGGGTACCGGGCACCGTGCCCGCCTCGGAGACAAAGGGCCTCGAGTTCGACGCCGTCCTCGTCGTGGACCCGGTGCGGATCCTCGCCGACGGGCCGCGGGGTGCGGCCGAGCTCTACGTCGCGCTCACTCGCGCGACCCAGCGGCTCGGGGTCCTGCACGACGGTCCGCTGCCGCCGGCGTTGGCCGTGCTGGCTGTCCGGTGAGCGATGGGTTTCGTGAGGGGTAGGGACGGTTCTATCAAGGGGTGTGTGGAAATAGGGACGTTGAGTGTCCCTATTTCCACCCACCCCCCGGGCAGCGGGACCGGTCACCGGCACGCGTGAGCCGACGGACGACACGCGTGATGGGATGGACGACACTCGTGTCCAGACGGACGACTCGCCGCGCAGCCTGGCCGCACGTGTGTCGTCCATCTGGTCACGTGACATCGCCACTGGCTGAAGGGGCCCATCACCGCGTCTCATGCGGTGATGGGCCCCTTCGCTGCGTCTTACGCGGGGAAAGTCCCCTTCAGCTCCGAGCACGTCAGCTCCTAGCACGTCAGCTCCTAGCGCGTCGGGTCCTTGCCGTTCGGCTGCCGCGGTCCCGGACCCGGCGACCACCAGCCGGGCACGACCTTCTCACCGTGGATGATCGTCGGAGCGATCCCCTCGGTGAACGGTTCGACCTGCAGCAGCTGTCCCCACGACTGACTCGGCTGGCCGATCAGGTAACTGGGCACCTCGGGTTCGGCCGCGACCTCTTCGAGCCAGCCGATCGGGCCGCCGTTGGTACTGGACGCCCAGTTCGCCTCGTCGGCGACGGCGCCCGCGGTGATCCGGTACTCGGGCATCTTCGAGATGCCGTCGTGCGAGGTCACCGGCTGCACACACGGGTAGACGAACGACGCGGGCCAGTCGACGTACACCGGCTTGCCCGCGATCTTCTCGGTCAGCGTGGTGAACGTCGGGACGCGGGGTGCCGACGCGGCGATCCAGCCGTCCTCGGTGAGGTCGTTGTCGACGATGTTGATCCGCACGGACGTCGTCTCGGCCGGCAGGTCACGCAGGTTGATCCGGGTGTCGTTCCAGCCGTTGGTCCCCGCGCCCGGCGGAAGTACGAACTGGCTGCGAAGCACCTTCACGCCTTCGCCGGTGTTCACGCCGTAGTCGAGGCTGACCGACGTCGGCCGCCGTGATGCTCCGGCGGTGGCGACCACGATCTGGCCGTCTGCGGGCTTTTCGGCGAGGGCGTACCAGTCGCCGCGCAGCCGCCCGGCCCGCGTTTCGGGGTCGAGGAAACTGCTCCACATCGGCACTTCGTCGGGTTTGAAGCCGTGCGGCGGTTCGGCCAGCGGGTCCTTGTCGTCGATCGCGCGGGTGTGGAACCCGGTCTGCACGCGGCCGTTGTCCTGCCCCGGATCGGGCAGCGGCGGGGTCGCCCCGGCGGGCGGCTCCTCCTTCTTCACCGGCACCGTCCGCTGTTCGGGCTGGGCCCGCAGGATGCTGGTCGCGGCGTCCCGTTCCACCATCACGTGGTCGGAGAGGTTGCAGCTCTTGCCGGACAGATGCCCGAAGTTCGCGGCGCCGAGACTGTAGGAACCGGCTTGGTTGTGGATCGCCCACGCCATGCTGACGAACTCGCCCGTCGCCATCAGGCCACAGACCACCGCCAGCGAGAGCGACCCGAGCCGCAGCGACCGGCCCCGGCCTTCCTGCGGCCCCGCGGGCAGCCCCGGCCGGTGCGCGCGGACGTTCTCCACGAACGCGTACACCCCGGAGATCGCGGCCGCGACCAGCAGGATCGTCGACAGCGGGATCCCGCCGATCGAAGGCGCCACCGCGGTCCACTGCACGCCCAGTTTCGACACGAACCAGAACGAGTTGGGTCCGGTCGCGGCCAGCGCGCCGACCACGAGCAGCCCGGCGAGGAACGCCGCCCGGTTACGCCTCGACCGCAGCACCGTCGAACTGGTCGCCAGCGCGGTCAGCGCCGCCATGGCCGCGCCGACCGCGGCGAACGCGCCGAAGTGGTGCGTCCACTTGGTCGGGGTCAGCGCGAGCAGCAGGAAGAACAGCGCGACCGTGCCGATCAGGCGACGGCTGGGGCCGAGCGCGGCACCGGGGATCCGGCCGCGGCGCAGCAGCACCACCAGGCAGGCCCCGGTGCACAGCAGGACGAGCAGCACGGGGAACCGCCGTGGCGCCGATCCGTCCGGCAGGCTCTCGAAGAGCAATTGGTAGCGCGCGAGTTCCTGGAACCACGACAGGTTCGGGCCGACCTGGGTGCGGATCCGGGTCGCCTCCTGCACGGTGGCGAAGGTCTGGTCGGCGAACACCACGACCAGCACCAGCAGCCCGGCGGCCAGCACCGGCGCGAGCACCGGCAGCCAGCCGTTCTCGGCGCGCTGGCGGACCAGTTTGAACAGCGGCCGGGCGGCGACCAGGAACGGCGCGACCGCGATCAGCCCGGTCGGCGTCGCGGCCAGGGTGAACCCGGCCGCGGTGAGACCGAGGGCCAGCGGCAGCAGGCGACGGGTCACCAGCGCGCGCTCCACGGCGCAGATCGCCAGCAGCGAGCCCAGCGCGGCGACCGGTTCCGGCCGGACGCCGTTGTTGAACGGCATCCACCAGACCAGGAAGACCGCGGCGGCGGCCCAGCCCGCCGCGCGGCTCGTCCGGACCTGGGTGCCGAGGCGCGGCATGACCTCGCGGCTGATCAGCAGCCAGCTCAGCACGCCGAGCAGGAACGACGGAAGCCGGATCCACGGCGGCACCGTGCTGACGTGCGCCATCAGCTGATACACGTGGTAAAACCAGCCGAACGGCGCTTCGGCGACGCCGAACCAGCGGTGGTAGTTGGTCAGGTAGCCGGTCTCTTCGGCCACTCTCGCCATCGTGAGGATGTAGCCGTCGTCGGAGGTGACCGGGCCGATGAAGACCCACGCGCCGAGCGCGACGGTCACCGTGGCGTCGCGGGCGGTCAGCCGCCACCAGCCGACCGGCGCCCAGCGCGGCGCGCGGCGGGCGAAACCGGAGTCCATCCGCCACACCGCGATCAGGCAGCCGATGAACGACAGCGCCGCGAGCACGCCGATGATCCACTTCAAGACCGTCGGCGACGTCTGGTAGCGGGTGTCCGGGACGACCGAGACGTGCACGCCGCCGATCGGGTCCTTGCCCGCATTGATCGACGAGTAGATCCCGACCAGCCGCGGCCGGACGTCACCCTCGGCGTGGAACACCACGGTCCCGGCGACGGTCAGCGTCATCTGGTTCGCGTCCGCCGACAGTTCGACGTCGCAGTTGCTCTCCGGCAGCGGCTGCTGCACGATCTGCTGACCTTGGCTGACGGCGAGCAGTACGCCGTTGTCGATGCGCAACTGCAGGCCGACGCCCTTGCCTGCCCGCGGGTCGGTGCGGCCGTCGGGCACGGTGGAGAACAGCAGTGCCTGGCCCTGCGAACGCGCGTCCAGCGAACGGACGGTCGGGCACGGCAGATCGACGCGCAGGTCCTGTGCCCAGTACCCGGTCAGGGGCGCGTTGACGGAGCGGGTGTCGCCGCCCGTTGGCCAGACGACCTCCGCTGTGTCCTGCACCACCGGCAGGAAGGGGAAAGCCAACGCGCACAAGGCGGACAGCAACCCCAGCGTGACAGCGATCAGACGCATCGGCGCAACGCTAACGGGTCTGATCCGAACGGCTTACGCAGGGCTGCCCTTCGTCGTGACGCTGAGCCGGTGGGCGGAGCTGAGGGCGGTTCCGGGAAGGTGACCGTACGCGAACCCGCCCTGGCCGAAGGCACGCTATCGCGGTGGCAGGGCGCCATTTCCGAATAGGTGGCGTGGATGACGAGGTGGCGTCCTGCCGACGTCGATCGCGGGTTCACCAAGGGCCCTGAGCCAGATCAAGGCGTCCTGAACTGTCGTTACGCCGTCCGTCCCAGGTCGCCGCGGCCGCCGGACGACGACCACGGGGAGGGCGAGTTCGCGGGCCGCGGTGAGCTTCGCCGCGGTCATCGCGCCGCCGCTGTCCTTGGTGACGAGTACCTCGATGCCGTGCCGTTCCATCAGCGCGCGTTCCTTGGCGGGCTCGTACGGTCCGCGGTCCAGCAGGACTTCGTGCCGACGGGGGAGCGGCGCCTCCGGCGGATCGACGCAGCGGATCAAGAACCACAGATCGAGCTGGGCGAAGGCGGCGAGCCCTTGACGTCCGCTGGTGAGGAACACGCGTTCGCCGAGGGCCGGGAGCAGCCGCGCGGCGTGGCCGAGGTCGTCGGCCCAGTGCCAGGTGTCGCCGGGCTGTCCGGCCCAGCCGGGCCTGGCCAGTCTCAGCAACGGTGTGCCCGTCTCACGGGCGGCTTCCACCGCGTTGGCGCCGATGCGTTCGGCGAAAGGGTGCGTGGCGTCGATCATCGCGGCGATGTCGTTCTCGGTCAGCCAGCGCGCGAGACCTTCCGGGCCGCCGAAGCCGCCGACGCGGACTTCGCCGTCCGGCAGCTTCGGACGCGCGACGCGGCCCGCGAGCGATGACACGACGTGCTCGCCGCGTGCCGCCAGCTCCTTCGCGAGTTCCCGGGCTTCGCCGGTGCCGCCCAGGATCAGCAGCGTCATCGGGCCACGGCCGCGCGCCACCGTTCCAGCGTGCGCAGGTTGGCGATCGTCTCCGCCCAGGTGAGTTCGGGTGCTTGCCGGTCGGCGAGATGCGCGGCGACGTGGTCGGCTTCGCGGGCGAAGAGGCCTTGCGTCGCCTCGACTTCGATCACCTCGGGCTCGCCGCCTTCGGGCGTGAGGATGATTTGCGAGGTCTTCGGCTTGCGCATTTCGTGGATCCACGCCGGCTTCGGCACGTACAGCTGTCCTCGTGAGCCGTAGACGCGGATGTGGTCGTCCTGGGTGAGCTGGAAGCCGCAGGCCACCTGCGCGAGGATGCCGCCGGGCAGCCGCAGCAGCCCGAACGCGACCTCGTCGATGCCGTTCTCGTCGAGCCTCGCCATCCCGAGCACCTCTTCGGGCTCGACGACGTCCTGCCCGGTCGCCGCCTGCGAGACGAGCCGCGCGAGCGAGGTGCAGTAACACCCGACGTCGAAGATCCCGCCGCCACCCAGCGCGGGATCGGTGAGCCGGGGGACGGCGAAGTCGTAGCTGAAGGCGACGTCCACGGCACGGACCTCACCGATGGCGCCGCCGGAGATCAGCTCGGCCAGGCGGCGGATCTGCGGGTGCAGCCGGTACATGAACGCCTCCATGAGGAAGACGTCGTTGACGCGGGCCGCCTCGATGACCTTCTCGGCTTCGCTGACGGACACCGTCAGGGGTTTCTCGCACAGGATGTGCTTGCCAGCCTCGGCCGCGCGGATCGCCCACTCGCCGTGCAGCGGATGCGGCGTCGAGATGTAGATCGCGTCGACGTCCGGGTCGGCGAGAAGGTCTTCGTAGGAGCCGTAGCACTTCGGGATCTCGAAGCGGCTCGCGAACTCGGCCGCCCGGTCGCCGGAGCGCGCGGCGACGGCCTCCAGCACACCGTGCTTGCTCTCTGCGACGCCCGCCGCGAACTCGGCGGCGATGGTCCCGGCGGCCAGCAGGCCCCAGCGCACGTTTTCAGGTTGACCCAGTTTCACAGTGACTCCGGTTGGTTCGCGCGATCTCGGGTGGCCGAGTACAGGAAACTGTCGGGAAATCCTTCGGCGGCAAGGACTTCCCCGACGAAGATCATCGCCGCGCGGCTGATCCCGGCTTCGCGGGACTGGGCGGCGATGGTGCCGAGCGTTCCGCGCAGCACCTGCTCACCCGGCTGACTCGCCAGCGCCACCACCGCCGCCGGGCAGTCGTCCCGATAAAAGGGGCGCAATTCGTCGACTGCTTGCTCGACGCGGTTGATCGCCAGGTGCAGCGCGAGCGTGGTGCCGGTGCGCGCGAAGTTCGCCAGCGTTTCACCCGGTGGCATGGCCGTGGAGCGGGCCTGCGCCCGCGTGATGACCAGGCTCTGGCCGACCTCGGGCACGGTCAGTTCGCGCTTGAGCAGCGCGGCCGCGGCGGCGAACGCGGGTACGCCCGGGGTGACGTCGTAGGGGACTCCGGCCACGTCGAGGCGACGCATTTGTTCGGCGACCGCGCTGTAGAGCGACGGGTCCCCGGAGCACAGCCGCGCGACCTCGTGACCGCTCCGGTGGGCCTCGACCATGCGCTCGACGATCGCGGGCAGATCGAGGTTCGCGGTGTCGACGAGCACTGCCTCCGGAGGGCAGTAGGCGAGCAGGTCCGTCGGCGTCATGCTGCCGGGGTAAAGGCAGGTTTCGCAGCGACCGAGCAGGTCACGGCCCCGCACGGTGATGAGGTCGGCGGCACCGGGGCCCGCGCCGATGAAATGCACTGTCATGCCCTGCTCCATTGTGTCACGACCCGCGCCGGGGTCCAGCCGGTGAATCCGCCCAGCGGCGCGGCCTGTTCGACGCCGACGCGGATCAGTTCGCCACCGTGTTCGGCATAGGCACGGGCCAACGTCTGCTCGGATTCGAGAGTGACGCCGTGTGCCACCAGCCGCGCGCCGGTCGCCAGACAGGCGTCCAGAACACCCGGAACGGTCACTCCGCCGCCGAGGAAGATCGCGTGCGGCTTGGTCAACCCTTCGAGTGCTTCCGGCGCGGCACCGATCACCACGTCGAGTTCCGGTACCCCGAGCGCGTGCGCGTTCCGGATGATCCGGGCGGCTCGCTCCGGCGACCGCTCGATCGCGATCGTCCGGTTCAGCGGATGCACCCGGGACCACTCGATCCCGACGCTGCCCGCGCCCGCGCCGACGTCCCACAGCAGTTCGCCGGGTGATGGCGCGAGCCTGGCCAGCGCGGACGCGCGGAGGTCGCGTTTGGTGAGCTGGCCGTCGTGCTCGAAGGCGTCGTCCGGAAGACCGGTCAGCGGCAGCGCGGGCCCGTCGGCTTCGACGGCGAACACGGTCAGCGAGCCTGGGCCGACCCGCTCGTCGGGGCCGCCGAGGTCGGACAGCGCGATGACGCGGCTCCGGCCGTAACCGCGGGCTTTGAGCAGGTCACGCAGGTCTACGTCGTTCGCCCCGAGGACGAGGATCCTGCGGCCCGGCGCCAGTGCCCGGCTCACCCGGCCGATCGCGCGGCCGACGACGGTGACGACCTCGGTCTCTTCCGCCGACCAGCCGAGCCTCGCGCGGGCGAGTGTCACCGAGGAGAGCGCGGGCAGGATCTGGACGTCGTAGCCGCGCTGGATGAGCGTCGTGCCGATGCCGGACAGCAGGGGATCGCCGCTGGCCAGCACGCAGACGCGGCCCCTGTCCGCGAGGAAGTCGTCCAGAGCGGGGAGTAGCGGGCTGGGCCACGCTTCGGTTTCCACGTCTTCGGGCAGGGACGCGAGCTGTCTCGGTGAGCCCACGACGACGTCCGCGTTCAGCACCGCTTCCCTGGCCTGCCCGGACAGGCCGGACCAGCCGTCGGCTCCGATCCCGACGACCGTGAGGGGTGATTCTTCGCGCACGCTCGTCACGTTAGATGACGCTTTTCCTATGCGATGATCGCACCAGATCGTCGACGACAGGAGTGCTGTGAAGCCGTACCCGTTCTCCGCCGTTGTGGGGATGCCGGAGCTGCGCCTGGCGCTGGTGCTTTCCTCCCTCTCGCCCGCCGTCGGCGGGGTGCTGGTGCGGGGGGAGAAGGGCACGGCGAAGTCGACGATGGTGCGCGCGCTGGCCGGGCTGCTGCCCGGCGTCGACGTCGTGGACGCGTGCCGGTTCTCGTGCGATCCCGTCGAACCCGATCCGGCCTGCCCGGACGGCCCGCACACCGAGGGTTCGCCCGCCCACCGCCGTCCCGCGCGGCTGGTGGAACTGCCGGTCGGCGCGGCCGAAGACCGCGTGATCGGCTCGCTGAACCTGGAGCGCGCGCTCGCCGACGGTGTCACCGACTTCCAGCCCGGCCTGCTCGCGGCCGCGCATCGCGGACTGCTGTACGTCGACGAGGTCAACCTCCTGCACGACCACCTGGTCGACACGCTGCTCGACGCCGCCGCCATGGGGCGCGCGACCGTCGAGCGCGAAGGCGTCTCGGTGTCGCACGCCGCCCGGTTCGTCCTGATCGGCACGATGAACCCCGAGGAAGGCGAACTGCGGCCGCAGTTGCTGGACCGCTTCGGCCTCACCGTCGAGGTCGCGTCCAGCCGGGATCCCGAACTGCGTGTCGAGGTCGTCCGGCGGCGGCTCGCCTACGAGGCGGATCCCGACGGTTTCGCCGGCCAGTACGCCGCTGCCGACGCCGAACTCGCCGCGGACATCGAGGCGGCGCAACGACTTCTGCCGTCGGTCAAACTCCCGGACGACGCGCTGCGGCAGATCGCCGAGGTCTGCGCGTCCTTCGAGGTCGACGGGATGCGCGCGGACATCGTGACCGCGCGGACCGCCGTCGCGCATGCCGCCTGGTCCGGGCGGACCGAGGTGACCACCGAGGACGTCCGGGTCGCGGCCCGTCTCGCACTGCCGCACCGCCGTCGCCGGAATCCCTTCGACGCGCCCGGAATCTCCGAGGAGCAGCTGGAGCAGGCGCTGCAGGACGCCGAGCCGGAAGGCCCCGGTCCCGACGACGACGGCCCCGGCTCGGGTACTCCTCCGGAGGGCGGCGAGGCTTCGGGCCAGCCGCCTTCGGAAGGCGGGCAGGAGCCGTCGGGCGGTGGGCAGAGCGGCGGTGACCAGAAGCCGGTCGGAGCCGGGGAAGCCTTTCGCGCCAGGCGTTTCGAGGTGAAGGGCACCGGAGAGGGCGCCGCCGGACGGCGGTCACGCGCGATCACCGACAACGGCCGGACCATCGGCGTTCAGCCCGCCGGGGTCTCCGGTGGTCACCCACATCTGCTCGCGACCGTGCGCGCCGCCGCGCCGCACCAGCGTTCTCGCGGACGCAGTGGTGCCGGGCTCGTGGTGCGGCCCCAGGATCTGCGGTTCGCGCGGCGGGAAGGGCGCGAGGGCAACCTGGTGCTGTTCTGCGTCGACGCGTCCGGCTCGATGGGCGCTCGCCAGCGGATGCGGGAGGTGAAGACCGCCGTGCTGTCCTTGTTGCTCGACGCCTACCAGCGGCGTGACAAGGTGGGCTTGGTGACCTTCCGTGCTTCCGGCGCTGAACTCTCGCTTCCGCCGACGATCAGCGTCGACGCCGCGGCGTCCCGTTTGGACGGTCTCGCGACCGGCGGCCGGACGCCGCTGGCCGAGGGACTCCTCGAGGCGGCGAGGGTGCTGCGGATCGAAGCGGTCCGCGACCCGCTGCGACGCCCGTTGCTCGTCGTCGTCACCGACGGCCGGGCGACCAGCGGGGCCGACGCCGTCGAACGGGCACGGCAGGCGGCCGGGCTGCTGGCCGGGAACGTGACTTCGGTCGTGATGGACTGCGAGAGCGGGAAGATGCGACTCGGGCTCGCCGCGGAACTGGCGAAACACCTTGGCGCGGAACACGTTCCGGTCACCGAGGTCGCCGCCGACACGCTCGCCGGTGCCGTCCGTACGCGCATTTCCGGGAGGGCCGCGTAATGCCTCAGGGCAAACCGGAAACCGTACCCGCCGACGGTCTCACCACGCGTCAGCGCCGCAACCGTCCCCTGCTCGCCGTGCACACCGGCGAGATGAAGGGGAAGTCCACGGCCGCGTTCGGGATGGCGTTGCGGGCATGGAACCAGGGCTGGTCGATCGGGGTGTTCCAGTTCGTCAAGTCGGCGAAGTGGCGCGTCGGCGAGGAAGCCGCGTTCCGCGCGCTCGGCAAGCTGCACGAAGACACCGGTCAGGGCGGGCCGGTCGAGTGGCACAAGATGGGCGAAGGCTGGAGCTGGGCACGCAAAGCCGGGTCCGAGGAGGATCACGCCGCCAACGCCCGCGAGGGCTGGGCCGAGATCGAACGCCGTCTCGCCGCCGAGACCCACGACTTCTACGTACTCGACGAGTTCAGCTACCTACTCAAATGGGGCTGGCTCGAAGTGGACGACGTCGTCTCGACCCTGACCGCGCGCCCTGGTCACCAGCATGTGGTGATCACCGGCCGGTACGCGCCGCCGGAGCTGGTCGACGCCGCCGACCTGGTCGCCGAGATGACCAAGGTGAAACACCCGATGGACGCCGGGCAAAAAGGCCAGCGAGGCATCGAATGGTGAATCGCGTGGTCATCGCCGCGCCCGGCTCCGGGCACGGCAAGACCACGATCGCCGCGGGCCTGATGGCGGCGTTGCGCGCGCGGGGACTGAACGTGTCCGGGCACAAGGTCGGCCCCGACTTCATCGACCCGAGCTATCACGCCCTCGCGACCGGGCGACCCCCACGCAACCTCGACCCGTTCCTGCAGGGCGAGGAGCAGTTGATCCCGTTGCTGCTGCACGGTTCCGCCGGGGCCGACATCGCGATCATCGAAGGCGTGATGGGCCTGTTCGACGGCGCGCTCGGCACCGAGGGGTATGCCTCGACCGCGCACGTCGCCCGGCTGCTGGACGCTCCGGTCGTACTCGTCGTGGACGCCTCGGCCGCGTCGCGCAGTGTCGCGGCGACCGTCCTCGGCTTCGCGCAGTACGACACCCGCGTCCGGCTCGCCGGCGTGATCCTCAACAAGCTGGGCTCGCAGCGGCACGCCGACGAGATCGTCACGGCGCTGGAAGCGACCGGCGTCCCGCTGCTGGGAACCTTGTATCGCAACGAAGAGATCCACGCGCCCAGCCGTCACCTCGGCCTGGTCCCGGCGGCCGAACGCGCGAGCGAGTCGGAGCGGTTACTGCCGGAGCTGGCCGGATGGATCAGCGAAGGCGTGGACCTCGGCGCGGTCGTCCAGGTCGCGCGGTCGGCTTCCCGGCTGTCGGGAGAGCCTTGGCGGCCTTCGCTTTCCCACGATGGCCCACGCACCGTGGTCGCCGCCGCGGCCGGTCCGGCCTTCACCTTCCGCTACACCGAGGCAGGGGAACTGCTCGCCGCCGCCGGTGTCGACGTCGTCGACGTGGATCCCTTGCAGGACAAGGAACTTCCCGAAGGCTGCGCCGGACTGTACTTCGGCGGCGGCTTTCCCGAGGTGCACGCCGAGGAGCTGTCGGCGAACGTCCCGCTGCGGACGGCGGTGGCGCGGGCCATCGGCGACGGAATGCCCGTCGTGGCCGAATGCGCCGGTCTGTTGTACCTGTGCCAGGACATCGACGGGCTGCCGATGACCGGTGTCCTCGACGCCTCGGCCACCATGACCAAACGCGGGAAACTCGGCTACCGCAAGGCTTTCTCGCCCTCGGATACGGTGCTGACCGTCGCCGGGCAACGCGTCACCGGGCACGAATTCCACCGCACGATCGTCGAACCCGGCAGCGGGCCGACGCCCGCGTGGGGTTGGGACCGCACACCCGACGGCTTCGCGTCGGCGTCACTGCACGCGTCCTATCTGCACGTCCACTGGGCGGGCTATCCCGAACTCGCCGAGCGGTTCGCCGCCGCGGTACACGCTCATGGCTGACTACGATCTCTGGCACCACGGCGATCGCGAGGTCGGCGAGGGGCTCGTCGACCTGGCGGTCAACGTCCGGCTCCCGGCTCCCCCCGCCTGGCTGCGCGCCGAACTCGCGGCTGCTCTGGACGACCTGGCCGCTTACCCGGACGTCACCGCCGCGACCGCCGCGGTGGCCCGACGGCATGGGCTTCCGGTGTCCCAGGTGCTGGTGACCGCGGGTGCGGCCGAGGCTTTCACGTTGCTGGCCACGGCGTTGCGGCCTTCTCGTGCCGTGGTCGTGCATCCGCAGTTCACCGAGCCCGAAGCCGCTTTGCGCGCGGCAGGCCATCCAGTGCACCGTGTGCTGCTGTCGCCCGATGACGGCTTCCGCCTGCGCCCGGTTCCCGAAGACGCGGATCTGGTCTTCGTCGGAAACCCCACGAACCCGACGTCGGCGCTACACCCGGCCGCGGACCTGCTCGCCTTGGGACGTCCGGGGCGCCTCGTCGTCGTCGACGAGGCTTTCCTCGACGCCGTCCCCGGCGAAACCGAAAGCGTCGCGGGAGAGCCGGGTTTCGTCGTTCTCCGGAGCTTGACGAAAACCTGGGGGATCGCCGGGCTGCGCGCCGGATACGTACTGGCGGATGAGTCCGTTGTGGACAGTCTGCGCGCGGTACAACCGCCGTGGTCGGTGTCGTCGCTCGCCGCCGTCGCCGTGGTGGCGTGCTGCCGTCCGGCGGCGCTGGAAGAAGCCGAAAAGCTGGCGGTGGCGGCGGAATCGGACCGGGAGTACCTCGTGTCCGGGTTGAGTGCCTTGGGTGTCGACGTGCTGGGGGAGCCGCGGGGTCCTTTCGTGCTCGTGCGGCTGCCCGGAGCGGATGGCGTCCGGGAACGGTTGCGGGAGGCCGGTTTCGCGGTGCGGCGCGGGGATACCTTCCCGGGACTGGACGCGCGGTACCTGCGGATCGCGGTCCGGGACCGGGAGACGGTGGACGGCTTCCTGGCGGCGCTCACCGCCGTGCGGTGAGCGCGGATCCGCAGGCATCCTCGATGCTGGTTTGGTAGCGCGAAGCGAAGCCGAAAGCCGAGATCGTCGCCCACGGGCATGATCACCCAGTCCACAGTGACCTCGCCTCGTGATCCGGGCACGATGTGCACAGGGATGTCGGGCCCCTCGCGTTCCAGAGCCGAAGCGGCAGGGATAACGGCGCGGGGCGCGCTAGTTCTCCGAAAACCTCTGCTTGGTGATCCGTACCTCGGCCGCGTACGAGAAGTCCAAGATGTGCTTCGAACCTGTGTCAAACAAAGAGTCAGGAGGTCCCGTCATGGACACCACCACTCGAGACGACGCCGTCCTCCAGGTCAAGGGCACCACGGTCTTCGGGCCGCCTGACATGTCCGGCGACCAAACCGCCGACCATCACCTGGGCTGCGACGTCCCCGCCGGGGTGGGCCGGCGGTGCGAGGCTCGTGCGCGATCTTTGGGCTTTCTCAAGGCAAGTGGTTGGATGGGCCGGTGAACTTCGTGATCGGCGTCTTCGATCTCTTCGCCTACACCATCCCCGGCGCGCTCTACGTCGCGTTCTTCGGCTACCTCGGGATGAAACTGCATATCCTGACCGCGGCGAGCCTCGGTGGCGTGCCCACCGTGGTGGTGGTCGTCGTGATCGTGGTGCTGAGTTTCCTGTTGGGCTATCTGGCCTATCCCCTCGGTGAGGCTATGGAGCGGATCGTGCCACGCCGTCGTCAGAGGGTCCTCTCCGAAGAGTTCCTCCGTCGCCTGCCTTCGGCCAAGGACCGCGCCTTCGTGTACCAGAACCAGCATCTTCTGCTGTGTGCTTTGCAACTGCACGACAAGGAGATCGCGGTCGACGTCACGCGGCTGCGCGCGTCCGGCCTCATGGTGCGCAACTGCGCGCCGCCACTGCTGTTCGGCGCGGTCGCCGCGGTCGTCGAGATCTTCGCGGGCAAGCATCCGTTCATCGCCGCCGGAACGGCGGTCCTGCTTCTGATCTCGTCGCTCACGCTGGTTTCGCAGGGCCGCAAACTCGCGCTCTGGGCGGGGATGAAGACTCTCGAACTGTGCTACTGGCTTCCGGAAATCGACGAGAAGCTGAAGGCGGCCGAGCAAACCGCTTGAGCCGGGTTCACCTCCTCGGAACGCGCCAAGGTGTCGCTGCCCGGGCTGTCGCGATCGGACCGGTTCTGCGGGACCGTCTGGATTCTGCTCATCCAACGTCCCGAAATCCCCACGGTCGGTCCTCAAAACGACAAAGCCAGCAGAACCCCCGCGACGGCGACCTCGACACAGCCCCCGAGCACGTCCCCGGTGACCCCGCCCAGCCGCTGGACGCACCGCGCCAGCAACGCCGACGCGGCCAGGTAGCCGAGCACCACCGCGATCAGGCCCTGCCACCACGGAAACACCAGCGCAGCCGCACCCGCGAGTACGGCGAACACCACCGCGGCCGCCCATCTCGGCACCGAACCGGCGACGGTCGCGCCCAGTCCTTCGGGCCGCGCCGAGGGGACGCCACGCGCGCAGCACAGGGACAGCACGCCGCGTCCGGCGAGGACCGCGATCGCGGCCGTCGCGATCCCGTGCCCGGCCGCGATCGCTCCCGCCAGTGCTCCGGTCTGTACGAGCAGCACCAGCACCAGGGTCGCGATCCCGGTCGGCCCGGAGTCCCCGCGGCGCATGACGTCGAGTGCCCGCGCGCGGTCGTACGAAGCGCCGAGCCCGTCGGCCGTGTCCGCGAGACCGTCCAAGTGAAGCCCGCGGCTGCCCAGCGCCACCGCGCCGAGGGCCAAGGCCGCCGACGCGAAAGCCGGCAGGCCGACCAGATCCCCCAAGAAGACGAGGAGGGAAGCGAAAGCCGCGAGAGGCACGGCAGCCAAGGGAGCAAGCACCATCGCGCCGCCCGCCACGCGCTTGTCGATCACGCCCGGCGCCGGAACCCGGACGGTGGTCAGGGTGCCGACGGCCATCTTCAGCGCGTCCAGGATCAAGTGAGGTCCGCCAACAGACCCATGTCCGCGAGGATCGCCCGTGCCGCCCTCAGCGTCGGCACCGCCTGCACGGCGCCGCTGCCTTCGCCGAGCCGCAGCCCGAGGTCGAGGATCGGCTCCAGGTCGAGTGCCTGCAACGCGTACGCCTGTGAAGGCTCTGTCGAGCGATGTCCGGCGAGCCACCACTGCTCAGCACCCGGTGCGATCTCTCGTGCGACGAGTGCCGCCGCACCGGAGAACACACCATCGAGCAGCATCGGCACACCGCGAACGGCGGCTTGCACGAGAAAACCCGCCGTCGCGGCGAGACATGCGCTGCCTAACGCGGTCAGCAACGCGAAGGGGTCCTTCACCTCGCCAGCTCGCTGGAGCGCGGCTTCGACGACGGCGACCTTCCGTGCTCGCCCGTCCTCATCGATCCCGGTGCCCGTGCCGACGACGTCCTCCGCCGCCAGGCCGAGTACCGCGGCGACCACGGCCGCGCAGATCGTCGTGTTGCCGATCCCCATGTCGCCGGGGATGAGCAGATCCGCGCCGCCGTCGATCTCCTCGTCCGCGATCGCGAGCCCGTGGCCGAACGCCGTCCGCGCCTCGCCTTCGGACAGCGCGTCCTCGACGTCGATCGAGCCGGAACCCCGCCGCACCTTGTGCGCGACGACCTCGGCGGGTACGTCCGCGCCGTCCCAGTCCACCGCGATGTCCAGCGCCCGCACCTTCGCCCCGGCCAGCCCGGCCAGCACGCCGACGCCGCTCTTCCCGGCCAGGAACACCCGGACCATGGCCGCGGTGACCTCACGTGGATACGCCGACATACCGGAAACCCCGTGGTCCCCGGCGAACACGACCACCCGGACGTCGTCGAGTGGCCGCGGCGGCACGACCCCGTGCGCGGCGCTGAGCCACGCGGCCAGGTCTTCGAGCCGCCCGAGTGAGCCCAGTGGCTTGACAAGGCCGTCCAGTCTGGTGCGCGCGGCGGCCCCGGAGGCGGCGTCCGGGGCGGGGATGGCGAAACGCATGGCGGCTCCTCTGTGGCTGTTGGTGAACCCGCGTCCGCGATGGGGCTCCGCCGACAGGCTTCCTAAGACAGGTCGAGCATCCGCCCGGCGACGACCAGCACGGTCCGGTCGGAGACGGCGGACACCCGGTTGTTCACCGCGCCCAGCACATCACGGAACACCCGGCCGGACACCGCCGGAGGCACCACACCGCTGCCGACCTCGTTGCTGACCGCGATCACCGGCACGCTCGCCTGCTCCCACGCCGCCAGGAAATCCTCCAGCCGGTCGTCGAGCCGCCGTTCCCAGCCCTTCTTCTGGTCCCAGGCGCCGACCTCGTCGAGCACGCGGGCGATCCAGGTGCCGAGGCAGTCGATGAGCAGCGGATGCGTCGCCGTGCGCAGCACCGTGGCCAGGTCGGTGGTCTCGATCGTCTTCCAGGTGCTCGGCCGCCGCGCGCGGTGCGCGGCCACACGAGCGGCCCATTCGGGATCGTCGGCGCTCGGCGGCAGGCCGGGCGCGACATAGGTCAGGTGCGGGTGGCGGGACGCGAGCCGTTCGGCGTGGTGCGACTTCCCGGAGCGGACGCCGCCCAGTATCAGCACCTTGCCGTCGTCGCGCGAGTAGCGGCGAAGTGCCCGCGCGAGCGTCTCCAGAACCCCCGCGAGGCGATGCGTCAGCTTGGTCATACCTCGCATTCTCGTGCACGCGCTACGGTTCGCCACGTGCCACTCCGACAAGCCGCCACCGCAGCCGGACTCGTTACCGGTTACGTCGCCGACGCCGTGTTCGGAGATCCACGACGAGGACATCCGGTCGCCGGCTTCGGCCGCGCCGCGCAAGCCCTTGAACAGCGGGTTTGGGCTGATTCGAAGGTGCGGGGCGCGGCGTACACCGCCGTCTGCGCGGGGACCGTCACCGGAATGGGTGTCGCCGCCCAGCTCTTGACCCGAAAGCGGCCTTTCGCGCGATTCGCGCTCACGGCGGCGTCCACCTGGGTGGTTCTGGGCGGGCGAGGGCTCGCGGCCGAGGGCACACGCATGGCCAGGCTGCTCGACGACGGCGATCTGCCCGGCGCGCGGCAGCGGCTCTCGCACCTGTGCGCCCGTGACGCCACCGGCCTCGACGCCGGGCAACTCGCGCGCGCGACCACCGAGTCCCTCGCCGAGAACACTTCGGACGCCGTCGTCGCGCCGTTGCTGTGGGGAGCGGCCGCCGGGATCCCCGGTCTGCTGGGTTACCGGGCGCTCAACACCCTGGACGCGATGGTCGGCTACCGCTCGCCGCGTTATTCCCGGTTCGGCTGGGCGTCGGCCAGGGCGGACGATCTGGCCAACCTGGTCCCGTCCCGCGTCGGCGCGGCGCTCACCGTGGCGTCGGCGCCGCTGGCGGGCGGCTTCGCCAAATCCGCGTTCCGGAGCTGGCGTCGCGACGGGAAGCACCACCCGAGCCCCAACGCGGGCCAGGTCGAGGCGGCCTTCGCGGGCGCGCTCGGTATCCGGCTGGGCGGGACGAACAGCTACGGCGGCCGCACCGAACGCCGCGGCGTGCTCGGCGACGGCCGTGACCCGGAACCGGTGGACGTGCGTCGCGCGGTCCGGTTGTCGAGAGCGGTCGGTCTCGCCGCGCTCGCCGTCGCGGTGGCGGTCACGCGGTGAACGGCCTCCTCGTCGCGGGGACGACGTCGGACGCGGGCAAGAGCCTGGTCACCGCCGCGTTGTGCCGCTGGCTCGCGCGCCGGGGCGTGCGGGTCGCGCCGTTCAAGTCCCAGAACATGTCGAACAACTCGATGGTGTGCGCGGACGGCGCCGAGATCGGCCGCGCGCAATGGTTGCAAGCACGCGCGGCCCGCGTCGAACCCGAAGCCGCGATGAACCCGGTGCTGCTGAAACCAGGGAGTGACCGCCGCAGCCACGTCGTCGCGCTCGGGAAACCGTTCGGCACCCTGGAAGCGGGGGAGTACGCGACCGGCCGGGCCGGGCTCGCCGAGATCGCCTTCGACACCTTCGCCTCACTGCGACGGCGATTCGACGTCGTGCTCTGTGAAGGCGCGGGCAGCCCGGCCGAGATCAACCTGCGCGAGGGCGACTACGTCAACATGGGGCTGGCGCGGCGGTTCGGCCTGCCCGTGGTCGTCGTCGGCGACATCGACCGCGGCGGGGTCATGGCCGCGATGTTCGGCACCCTCGCTCTGCTGTCCGCCGAAGACCAGGCGCTGGTTTCGGGTTGGCTGGTCAACAAGTTCCGCGGCGACGTCGGCCTGTTGCGGCCGGGACTGGAGACGCTGGAGAAGCTCACCGGCCGTGAGGTCTTCGGCGTGCTGCCCTGGCTCGACCAGGTGTGGATCGACTCGGAGGACGCGCTGGCCGCCGCGGGCTGGGGCGCGACCGG
This sequence comes from Amycolatopsis sp. cmx-11-32, assembly GCF_047608695.1. Classification (NCBI taxonomy): domain Bacteria; kingdom Bacillati; phylum Actinomycetota; class Actinomycetes; order Pseudonocardiales; family Pseudonocardiaceae; genus Amycolatopsis; species Amycolatopsis sp. cmx-11-32. The sequence continues at coordinate 257,464 of NZ_JADNQN010000008.1, forward strand.
TGGATCCCTGCGGGTCGCTGTCGTGCGGTTCCCCCGCGCCTCCAACGCGACCGACGTGGACGCGCTCGCTGCCGAGCCCGGTGTCTCGGTCGCGCTGACGGCTGATCCGGACACGGTCCTTTCCGCCGACGTGGTGATCCTGCCGGGTTCCCGTGCCACGGTGGACGACCTGGCGTGGTTACGTGCCCGTGGTCTGGCCGCCGCTGTGCAGGCGCGGGCCGAGGCCGGTCGTCCGGTGCTGGGGATCTGCGGTGGCTATCAGATGCTGGCCGCCGAGATCGAGGACGACGTCGAGTCCGGCGCCGGAACGGTCCCCGGCCTCGGCCTGCTGCCGACGCGTGTCTCGTTCGGTGCCGACAAGGTGCTGGCCCGGCCGTCGGGCGAATGGCGAGGTCAACCCGTGGAAGCGTACGAGATCCACCACGGCGCCGTGTCGGCCACCGGCCCCGCCGAGTCCTTTTTGGATGGACATCGGCGGGGGTCGGTGTGGGGCACGATGTGGCACGGCGCCTTCGAGAACGACGGCTTCCGCCGTGCCTGGCTCGGCGAAGTGGCGGACTGGTCACCTACCCCCGGGGCGCAGGGGTTCGGCACGCTGCGGGAGAGCATGCTCGACCGGCTCGCCGACGCCGTCGAGGACCACGTCGACACTCAGGCGTTGCTGCGCCTCATGGATCGGGGTGCGGTGGAGGGGATGCCTTTCGTCCCGCCTGGCGCCTCGTGAGTCAGCACCGTCCGCGCCATTCATCGCTTGCCCGCCAACGCCTTCTCACCCAGCACCTTCTCGGCCAAGGCGCCGAAGGTCAGGCCGAGTACGGTCCACAGCACCAGCTGGGTGCCGACCGAGGCCAGCCGGAAGCTCCACAGCGTGGAACCGGGGAACTCGGCGGGGACCTCGTCGATCGACGGCAGCAGCGCCGCCGCCACCGCGATCAGCACGACGTATCCGCCCGCGGCGATCAGCCCGCCACGCCAGGCGCCGAGTTTGTCGGCCAGTTTCCGGCCGAACGCCGCGGCGAGGATGCCGATCAGCAGTGAAAGCGCGACGAAGCCGAAGTACAGCGAAGTGCGGCTTCCGATCGTGCCCGCCTGCCCGACGGCCGGCGGGTTCGCCGGGTATTTCAGGAACGGCACCAGGAACACGACCACGAAGGCACTCGCGGTGAGCAGCGCGGCGGTCACCCGAGGCCGGAGCGTGCCGATCCGTCCGTAGACGAAGGCGAACGCCAGCGAGAACAGGCCACCGACGGCGACACCGTAGAGCCCGACACCGGTAAGCAGGCCGACAGTGCTCTGCACACCACGGGTGACCAGCTCGTCCTCTTCGGCGGGAGGGTGCTCGTGGGCGTCGGGGGCACTGTGTGAATGCGCGGCGCTGCCTTCGAGTCCGATGGCGGCCTCGACCGAAGGCTCACCGAAGAAGTACGCGAAAAGGGTCGCCAGCACACCGGCGATCAGGCCCGCGAGCATGCCGCGGACCAGCAAGGACCTCATCATGGGGCGCGTGCCGCCTAATGACACGGGAAGGCCAGCAGGTGCCGGCCGTCGTGGACGAACTCGTGGACGTACGAGTTCGCGAACACCGACACCGCGCCCTGCTCGGCGCTGATGAAGTACAGCGTGATCAGCGAAAGAAGGATGACGAGCGCCGCCCAGGGCAGGATCTCGCGGACGGGGATCCGGATCGGGACGGGTACTGCGGCTACCGCTTCGGACATGGCGGTGGGACCTCCTCGGGCTAGCGCGGCCTCTTCAGGGGTGACACGACGGCTCCGGGTCTGGCTTCCCCGAACCGGATGGTTCGAGGTCACAGTGGCGCGACCGCGCGGAATCTCACCGCGTTCCGGGTGCCGTCGTCTGGCCGGTCGAGCGTAGGTCTCCGCAAAGCGTCCGGTCAATGTGACAATCCAGCTATGACACCTGCGGTGGCGGCACTCGACGTCGGCGGCACGTCCATCAAGGCGGCCCTGTACGACGCGGATCTGAAAGACCTGGCCAGCTTGCGCGAGCCGACGGCGCGCGGAGCGGACGGCGAGGCGCTCGCGGACCAGGTCGCGCGGATCGTGGAAACCCTGGGCAAGCAGGCGGGCACCGGTACGCCGGACGCCGTCGGCGTGGTCATCCCCGGCATCGTCGACGACGTCGAGCGAGTGGCGCGGTTCTCGGCGAACCTCGACTTCCGGAACGTCCCGTTCGGCGAGCTGCTCGACAGCAGGCTGGGGCTGCCGTTCGCGTTCGGGCACGACGTCCGCGCGGGCGGGCTCGCGGAGTTCCGCGTCGGCGCGGGCAAGGACTGCACCGACGCCGCCTTCATCCCGGTCGGTACCGGGATCGCGGCCGCGCTCCAGCTCGACGGGAAGTTGTACGCCGCGGGTGGGCTGGGTGGCGAGATCGGGCACATCGACGTCGGCCACCGGCTGCCGTGCGGCTGCGGCGCGACCGGATGCCTTGAGGCGATCTCCTCGGCGTCGGCCATCGCCCGCCGCTACAGCGAGCACACCGGACGTCCCGTCGAAGGCGCCGAGAAGGTCGTCGGCGCCGCGCGGCACGGCGACGAGGCCGCGATCTCGGTGGTCAACGACGCCCTCGACGGACTCGGTCACGGCATCAAGACCTTGGTCACCTTGCTCGCACCGGAGGTCGTCGTGCTCGGCGGCGGCCTGTTCACCGCCGGCGACTACGTGCTCGAACCGGTCCGTGCCTGGCTGACCGCGAACCTGCAGTTCCAGCGGATGCCGGAGCTGCGGATCGCGCAACTGGGCGACGAGGCGGGCAGGCTCGGCGCGGCCCTGCTGGCACTGGACCTGCTCAGTGTCTGATGGCGAACCCGACGTCGATCGCGGACGCGGGTTCACGCTTGGTCCTGTTTCGCGGGTCGCTCTCAGCTTGGCCAACCGGCTCAAGCCTTGACCACCCGCACGCCTTCCTCCTCGAAGGCGTGCACTCGCTCGGGATCCGCGCGGCCGTCGGTGACGAGAACGTCGACATCACCGGTCGCGCAGATCTTCGCGAAGGCGTGCCCGCCGAGCTTCCCGCTGTCGGCGAGCACGACGACCTGCCGCGCGCGGGCCGCCATCAGCCGGTTCGTGCTCGCGTCGCCTTCGTGGTGCGCTTGCGCGCCGTGCACCGGGTCGAACGCGTCCACCCCGAGGAACACCAGATCCAGCGAGATCTGGTCGAGGAACAGATGGGACAACGGCCCGGACAGGTCGAACGACTGCTGCCGCGCGACCCCGCCGGTCACCACGATCTTGATGTTCGGGCGCACGGCGAGTTCGTGGGCGATGTTGAGCGCGTTCGTCACCACGGTGAGCGACGGGCCGCCGCTCGGCTCGCCCATGTCCGGCCGGGTGGCGAGCGCCCGGCCCACTTCGGTGCTCGTGGTGCCGCCGTTGAGGCCGACCACCATGCCGGGATCGACCATTCTCGCCGCGGCGGCCGAGATCCGTTGCTGTTCAGGTGCGTTGCGCGCGGCCTTGTGCCGCAACGGAAGGTCGTAGGCGACGTTGCTCGCGACGGCGCCGCCACGGGTACGGACCACGAGATTGCGGCCGGCGAGGTGATCGAGATCCCGGCGGATCGTCGCGGGAGAGACGCCGAGTTCTCCAGCGGAGACTTCGACGTCGACTTTTTCCCGCTCTCCCACCATGTCCAATAAGGCCGTCAGCCGTTCATGCCGATTCATCTCCAGCTCCCTCCCCGAAGCGCGATAAGTCGCTCACCGCACCGGACAAAGTACTACGCGTCGCGATACGGGCGGAGGGAAGAGGCGGTTTGAGACGTCGGAGAGAAAGGGAAGAGCGGGCGCCGGCCACCCCCAGTGTGACCGGTGCCCACCCGGTGACCGGCACGCCCAGGGCCGACCCGTCCTGGAGGCTATCGCCGTCGACGCCGAACTGATATCCATTTTGCGTCCATTCCGGTGACGTTCAGCGGATAACCCGCTGCCCGATCACCGGAACCGACCATAGTTCGGGAAAGAATCAGCCCAGTCCACCCAGTCCGCGCAGGAAGGCGAGCGACGGCATGAAGAAGTAGTCGCCGCTCTCGCAGATCTTGCCGGTCCCCACCGTCGTGATGACACCACGCAATTAGTCCTCTACTTGCGATAGTTGCACGCGCAACCATCGCAAGTAGAGGACTAAACGCGGGGCCGCTAAGAAAGCGGTCGGTCGGTGGGGGCGATCGGAGCGGGCAGGACGTCCCGTCCGGTGAGGAACGCGTCGACCCCGGCCGCGGCGGAGCGGCCTTCGGCGATCGCCCACACGATGAGCGACTGGCCGCGGCCCATGTCCCCGGCCACGAACACGTTGTCGACACTGGTCTTGAACGCCTTGTCGCGGGCGACGTTGCCGCGCTGGTCCAGCTCGACGTCGAGCGCCTCCAGCAGGCCGTCCCGCTCCGGGCCGACGAAGCCCATCGCGAGCAGCACCAGCTGCGCGGGCAGTTCGCGTTCCGTTCCGGGCACCGGGACGAACTTGCCGCCCTCGTTGCGCACCTCGACCAGCTTCAGCGCGCGCACGCGACCTTCCGCGTCCGCGGCGAAACTTTGGGTGTTGACCGAGTACAGCCGCTCGCCGCCCTCTTCGTGCGCGGACGAGACGCGGTAGATCATCGGGTACGTCGGCCACGGGTGCGCGTCGGCGCGCGAAAGCGGCGGCTTCGGCATGATCTCCAGCTGCGTCACCGACTTCGCGCCCTGGCGGTGCGAGGTCCCGACACAGTCCGCGCCGGTGTCGCCGCCGCCGATGACGACGACGTCGAGGCCCTCGGCGCTGATCGGCGAGACGTCCAGCTCGCCCGCCGCGACGCGGTTGGCGTGCGGCAGGAACTCCATCGCCTGGTAGATGCCCTGATGTTCGCGGCCCTCGATCGGCAGATCCCGCCATGCCGTCGCGCCACCGGCGAGGACCACGGCGTCGTACGACGACTTCAGTTCCTCGACGGTGAGATCGACGCCGACGTTCACCGAGGTCCGGAACTCCGTGCCTTCGGCCCGCATCTGGTCGAGGCGGCGGTCGAGCCGGTGCTTCTCCATCTTGAATTCGGGGATGCCGTAGCGCAGCAGCCCGCCGATCTTGTCGGCCCGCTCGAAGACCACGACACTGTGGCCCGCGCGCGTGAGCTGCTGCGCCGCGGCGAGTCCCGACGGGCCGGACCCGACCACGGCCACCTTCTTGCCGGTGCGCGCCACCGGCTCCTGAGGCGTGACCCAGCCTTCCTCGAAGGCCCGGTCGATGATCGAGATCTCGACCCGCTTGATGGTGACGGGATCGTCGTTGATCCCGAGCACACACGCCGTCTCGCACGGCGCCGGGCAGAGGGTCCCGGTGAACTCCGGGAAATTGTTGGTCGCGTGCAGCCGCTCGGCCGCCTCGCGCCAGTCGTCGCGCCAGGTCAGCGTGTTCCACTCGGGGATGAGGTTCCCGAGCGGGCAACCCTGGTGACAGAACGGGATGCCGCAGTCCATGCAGCGCCCGGCCTGCTTCTGCAGCTTCGTCGTCGCGAAGTCCTCGTACACCTCGCGCCAGTCCATCAGGCGCAGGTCGACGGGACGGCTCTTCGGCGTCTCGCGAGTGGTGGTCAGAAAGCCCTTGGGGTCAGCCATGTGCGGCCTCCATGATCGCCTCGTTCACATCGCGCCCATCGCGCTCGGCCTTCGCCTGCGCCGCGAGCACACGCTTGTAGTCCTTCGGCATGACCTTGCCGAAGCGGTCGACCGCGGCGTCCCAGTCGGCGAGCAGCGCACGCGCGACCGCGGACTCCGTTTCGTCGTAATGCTTTTCGAGCGCCTCACGCAGGAAGTCCACATCGGACGAATCCAGCGGGTCGATATCGACCATCTCCGGGTTGGCCCGGTGCGCGGGCAGGTCCAGCACGTAAGCGATGCCGCCCGACATCCCGGCCGCGAAGTTGCGGCCCACGCTACCGAGCACGACGACGCGGCCGCCGGTCATGTACTCACAACCGTGGTCTCCGACCCCCTCGACGACGGCCAGCGCGCCCGAGTTGCGCACGCAGAACCGCTCGCCGACCTTGCCGCGGATGAAGATCTCGCCACTGGTCGCGCCGTAACCGATCACGTTGCCCGCGATGATCTGCTCTTCGGCGTTGTACCGCGCCACCTCGGGCGGCCGCACGATGAGCCGTCCACCGGACAGGCCCTTGCCGACGTAGTCGTTGCCGTCACCGTAGAGCCGCAGGGTGATGCCCTTCGGCACGAACGCGCCGAACGACTGGCCCGCGGTCCCGGTGAAGGTGACGTCGATCGTGTTGTCCGGCAGGCCTTCGCCGCCCCACCGCTTGGTGAGCTCGTGGCCGAGCATGGTGCCGACGGTCCGGTTCACGTTGCGGACCGGCAGTTCCAGCCGCACCTTGTCCCCGGCGGACAGCGCGCCCTCGGCCAGCTGGATCAGCGTGTTGTCGAGCGCCTTCTCCAGGCCGTGGTCCTGCACGGTCTGCTGGTGCCGCAGACCGGCCGGAGCCATTTCGGGTACGTGGAAGATCGGCGACAGGTCGAGCCCGGCGGCCTTCCAGTGGTCGATCGCCTTGCGCTTGTCGAGCATCTCCGCGTGGCCGACGGCCTCGGCGATGGACCGGAAACCCAGCTCCGCCAGGTACTCCCGGACCTCCTGCGCGATGAACTCGAAGAAGTTCACCACGTACTCGGCCTTGCCACTGAACTTCTCGCGCAGCTTGGGGTTCTGCGTCGCGACGCCGACCGGGCAGGTGTCGAGGTGACACACGCGCATCATGATGCAGCCGGAAACCACCAGCGGCGCCGTCGCGAAACCGAACTCCTCGGCGCCGAGCAACGCGGCGATGACGACGTCACGGCCGGTCTTGAGCTGGCCGTCGGTCTGCACCACGATCCGGTCACGCAGCCGGTTGACCAGCAGCGTCTGCTGTGTCTCGGCGAGGCCGAGTTCCCACGGCCCGCCGGCGTGCTTGATGGACGACAGCGGGGAAGCGCCGGTGCCGCCGTCGTGCCCGGAGATGAGCACGACGTCCGCGTGCGCCTTGGAGACACCCGCCGCGACCGTGCCGACGCCGACCTCGGACACGAGCTTCACATGGATGCGCGCGGCCGGGTTGGCGTTCTTGAGGTCGTGGATCAGCTGCGCCAGGTCCTCGATCGAGTAGATGTCGTGGTGCGGCGGCGGGGAAATGAGACCGACGCCGGGCGTGGAGTGCCGCGTCTTCGCGATCCACGGGTACACCTTCGCGCCGGGCAGTTGACCGCCCTCGCCGGGCTTGGCGCCCTGCGCCATCTTGATCTGGATGTCGTCGGCGTTGACCAGGTACTCACTGGTGACGCCGAACCGTCCACTCGCGACCTGCTTGACCGCGCTGCGGCGCTCGGGATCGTAAAGACGCGCGGCGTCTTCTCCGCCCTCACCGGTGTTCGACTTGCCGCCGAGGCGGTTCATCGCGATGGCCAGGGTTTCGTGCATCTCCGAGGAGATCGACCCGTACGAGATCGCGCCGGTGGCGAACCGCTTGACGATCTCGGAGACCGGTTCGACCTCCTCGATCGGCACCGCGGGCCGCTGGCCGATCTTGAAGTCGAACAGCCCGCGCAGCGTGTACAGCTTCTGCGCCTGGTCGTCGACGGACTTCGTGTACTCCTTGAAGACTTCGTACTTCCCGGCGCGGGTGGAGTGCTGCAGCTTGAACACCGTCTGCGGGTTGAACAGGTGCGGCTCGCCCTCGCGGCGCCACTGGTAGTCCGCGCCGGTCTCCAGCTCGCGGTGGTTCGCGCGGAACCCGTCGGCGGGGAAAGCGCGGCGGTGCCGTTCGGCGACTTCCAGCGCCAGCGTGTCGAATCCGACGCCGCCGAGGCGGGAAGTGGTGCCGGCGAAGCAGTTCTGGATGACCTCGTCGCCGAGCCCGACCGCTTCGAAGATCTGCGCGCCGGTGTAGGAGGCCACTGTGGACACTCCCATCTTCGACATCGTCTTCCGCACGCCCTTGCCCAGCGCCTTGATCAGGTTCGTGGTCGCCTGCTTGGCGGTGGCACCGGCGATCAGGCCCTGGTCGGCCATCTCCTCGACGGTCGCCATCGCCAAGTACGGATTCACCGCGGCGACGCCGTAGCCGATCAGCAGTGCGATGTGGTGGACCTCGCGCGCGTCGCCCGCCTCGACGATGAGGCCGACCTGGGTGCGGGTCTTCTCGCGCACCAGATGGTGGTGCACCGCGCCGGTGAGCAGCAGCGATGGGATGCCGGCGTGGTCTTCGTCGATCCCGCGGTCGGACAGCACGATCAGCCGCGCGCCCTCGGCGATGGCCGCGGACACTTCGGCGCGGATCTCGTCGAGCCGCCGCACGAGCGCCTCGCCGCCACCGTGGACGTCGTAGGTGCCCTGTACGGCGACCGACTGGAACTCGGGTAGGTCGCCGTCGTCGTTGGCGTGCACCAGCTTCGCGAACTCGTCGTTGTCCACCACCGGGAACGGCAGCACGATCCGGCGGCAGGACGACGCGTCGGCGCTCAGCAGATTCGGCTGCGCGCCAAGCTGGGTGCCGAGCGCGGTGACGAGTTCCTCGCGGATCGCGTCCAGCGGCGGGTTGGTCACCTGGGCGAAGAGCTGGATGAAGTAGTCGAAGAGCAGCCGCGGGCGGCTCGACAGCGACGCGAGGGGGGAGTCGTTGCCCATCGAACCGATCGGCTCCGCGCCGGTGCGGGCCATCGGCTCGAGCAGGACGTCGAGTTCCTCTTCGGTGTAGCCGAAAGCCTGCTGGCGGCGCACGAGCGCGGCGTGCGCCGGGATCTCGCGTTCGCGACCGGGGAGCCCTTCCAGCGGCAGCAGCCCGTCCTCGACCCATTCGTCGTACGGGTGCTCGGTGGCGAGCTCGTTCTTGATCTCCTCGTCCTCGACGATCCGGCCGGCCTCAGTGTCCACGAGGAACATGCGGCCCGGCTCCAACCGTCCTTTCCGGACGATCGTGGACTGCTCCAGCTCCAGCACGCCGACCTCGCTGGCGAGGACGACGAGGCCGTCTTCGGTGACCCAGTACCGGGCAGGGCGCAGGCCGTTGCGGTCGAGCACCGCGCCGATCTGGGTGCCGTCGGTGAAGGACACCAGCGCGGGGCCGTCCCACGGCTCCATCAGCGTCGAGTGGAACTCGTAGAACGCGCGACGCGCGGGATCCATCTCCTGATGGTTCTCCCAGGCCTCGGGGATCATCATCAGCACCGCGTGCGGCAGCGACCGGCCACCGAGGTGGAGCAGCTCCAGCACCTCGTCGAAGGACGCGGAGTCGCTCGCGCCTCGGGTGATGATCGGGTAGATCCGCTTGAGGTCACCCGGGATCAGGTCGGACTCGAGCAGCGCCTCGCGCGCGTCCATCCAGTTGCGGTTGCCGCGCAGGGTGTTGATCTCGCCGTTGTGGGCGACGTACCGGTACGGGTGCGCCAGCGGCCACGACGGGAAGGTGTTGGTGGAGAACCGGGAGTGCACCAGGCCGATGGCGCTGGTGACGCGCTCGTCGGTGAGGTCGGCGAAGAACTTCTCGACCTGCGGCTCGGTGAGCATTCCCTTGTAGACGATCGTCCGTGAGGACAGGCTCGGGAAGTAGACGTCGTCCTCGACCAGTTCGTGCTCGGCGCGTTTGCGCACGACGAACGCGGCGCGCTCCAGCGCCAGGCCCGAAAGCGTGTCCCGCAGCCCGGCGAGGAAAAGCTGGCTGAAGTGCGGCATCGTCTCGGCCGCGCCGGTGCCGACGTGTTCGATGTGGACGGGCAGATCACGCCAGCCGAGCACGCGCATGCCTTCTTCGGCGGCGATGCGCTCGATGGTGGTCATCGCCCGGCCACGCCGTTTTTTGTCCTGGGGCAGGAAAGCTGTGCCGACGGCGTACGCACCGGGTTCGGGCAGTTCGAAGCCGACGACGTCGCGATAGAACTCGTCGGGGACCTGGATCAGGATCCCGGCGCCGTCGCCGGTTTCCGGGTCGGCGCCGCGGGCCCCGCGATGTTCCAGGTTCCGCAGCGCGATCAGCGCTTTGGCGACGATGCCGTGATCGCGTTTTCCGGAGAGATCGGCGACGAACGCGACACCACAGGCGTCATGTTCGAACTCCGGGTCATACAGGCCTTCGGGGGCCTTGCTGCCCTTGTTGCTGGCATGGTGGGTCACGGCTGGCCGCCTCCCAAGGCGTCGGCGCGACCGGTACCACTGGCGTTCGGGTGGTTCACAGGTGAACCAGTTAACGAAGTGGTCCGGGACCGCGATGGTCAGTCGAGAGGGAACGATTCCGCCCGCGGAAACGGGGGCAGGACTCGTAGAGCCGCACTGCACTGGGCGGCCGATGCGCTGATCGGTGCTGCTGTGCGCCGCGTGCCGCCAGACCGTTGTGGTGGATGGCAGGCGGGGCGCACGGGTTACTCCCGGGTTCGCCGGTCTTATGACGATAGTGTGAAATCGCTGTTATCGACATACGTCGCTTGGTCGGGGTGGGAAATGCCACGCGGGCGTTGACTTCGTACATCATCTGCCCACTGGCTGGAATGACATGTCCACTGAGTGGTGCATCAGGCCGCTGACCTGCGTGAACGACCGCTCACGTCCTCCGATGGTGTGACCTGGATCGCGCATTGGAGTGGGTTTCACCGGTGTTGCGGTGACCTGAGGTGACCATCGAATCGCCCGAACGGCAGAGCGCCCCGTCTGGTTTGAGAGGCTTGGCCGATGGCGGATCGTTATCTCACCGTGGCGGGCACCGGGGTGCACGAGATCGAAATCCGGCGTTCGCGGTTCCTGTGCGCGCTCGCCCCGGTGACCTCGGAGGAGGCCGCCCGCGAGGTGATCGCCGCCCGGAAGAAGGCCGATCCGGCCGCCCGGCACCACTGCCACGCGTTCGTCCTGGGCACCGACGGCAGCCGGAGCGGCCCAAGGGATCCTCGGCGGGAAAGAGTGCCTCGAATCGAGCGTTCGAGTGACGACGGCGAGCCGTCGGGGACGGCGGGCACCCCGATGCTCGAGGTGCTCCGCCGCCGGGAGCTGACCGACACGGTCGCGGTGGTGACCCGCTACCTACTTCGGCGGGGTCCTGCTCGGCGCTGGTGGCCTGATCCGTGCGTACGGCCAGGCCGTCTCCGAGGCCGTCGACGTCATCGGGGTGCGGGAGTACCGGCGGCTACGGCTGGTGGAGGTCGTCGTCGACTATGACCGGGCCGGACGGCTGGAGAACGACATCCGCTCGTCGCCGTACCTGCTGCACGCGACGCGGTTCGAGGACGTCGCGCACTTCGACGTCGGCGTCGCACCGGATCAGGGGGACGCGTTCCACGCGTGGCTCGCCGACCTGACCGGCGGTGAAGCCCTCACCGCCGAAACCGGCGAAACCTGGCTCCCGAACCCGTGACCAAACACCGAACTCGCGTGCTCAGAGACGGAACTCACGAGATCGGCGTCTGATCACGTGAGGGCGCGGGACCGCCATTCCTCCAGCGTGATCGCGTACTCGACCTCGCCCTCCTCCGTGCCGGGGATCGGGTCGTCGAAGTCCTCGTGATAGGTCCGGACGTGGTGCATCCCGACCTTCTCCATCACCCGGCGTGACCCCAGGTTCACCGCCATGGTGGCCGCCCAGATCCGTCGCGCCCCGAGTTCGGTGAAGCCCTTCTCCAGCAGCGCGAGCGAGCCTTCGGTGGCGTAGCCCTTGCCCCAGGAAGAGCGGTTCAGCCGGTAACCCAGTTCCGGGTCGTCCGTGTGATGGCCGCGCAGCGGCCGGAAATGGAACCACCCCAAGAAAGCCCCACTGGATTTCTCGATCGCCGCCCAGAACCCGTAATCGGGGGAACGCTCGTAGTAACCGAGAAAAGCGGGAAGGTCGAGCTTTTCGATCTCCGCCCGGTCGGCTGGTTTGCCCCCATTGAGGTACCGCATGACTTCGGGGTCGTCGTAGAGCGCGAACAGGTCGTCGACGTCGGCGTCGGTGAACTGCCGCAGCAGGAGCCGTTCGGTCTCCAGAAAGACACGCATCAGCAGATCTTGGCGCCTCTCGCGCACCCCGGCAAACGTTTTTAGGCGGCGGCCATCGGCGGTAGGGCGAGTGCCGGTGCGGCGGCCCCCAACGCTTCCGCCCCTGCCTCGGTGAGCCGGGCGGGGACGCGTTCGCCCCATCGGCCGCCGCGGGCGGGTGCTACCAGGCCGAGGTGGGCCAGGCGGTGCGCGGTGTGCTGGTCGCAGCAGGCGAGACCGTCGACGAACAGGTCCGGCTCGCAACTGCGGCTGATCTCGGCGTGGCCATCGGCCACGGCTTTCAGGGTGGCCCGCTCACGATGGTTCAGCTCTGTCCGAACGTCCATGGCGTGCCTCCTTTCTGTTCCGCTTCGAACAAGTCAAACCCATACCCCCGACAGTTTCCGTCTTCTCCGGTGCGAAATCTTGGATTTCGGGCGGACTCAGGGGTGGTGTGTCGGGTATTCCAGGGTGAACTCCTTGGGGTTGTCACCGGGTATTCGCAGCGGAAGCGGTTCCAGCTCGGTCTTGCGCAGATGCCGGAAAATGATCGAACTCCGGAAACCGACGATCTCCTTGCGCTTCGACAAGCGATCCACCAGGAATGAGTGGAGCTGTTCGACGTCCTGTGCGGCGACGTGGATCAGGAAATCGTCGCTGCCGGCGGTGACGAAGACCGAAAGGACCTCCGGCAATTCGGCGACCGAGCGCTGGAACGAGTCAATCACCTCCCGGCTCAGCGGCCGCACCTGCGCCGAGACCATCGCCTGCACGCCGCGGTTGAGGCTGCGCAGATCGATGTCCGCGTGGTAGCCGCGGATGACGCTGCGTTCCCGCAGCAGCCGCGTCCGTTCGAGGCAGGTCGACGGCGCGACGCCGACCTTCCGGGCGATGTCACGGTTCGACTGCCGCGCATCCGCCTGGAGTTCCCGGATGATCGCCGAATCAAGTTCGTCCACGGTGATCCCTTCCCAGAGCCTGCCGAATATCGTTCGGCAGGCCACCCGTAAGCGTGACGATCAGCCTAACTTCAGCGCAAGTAGCCGACTAATTGCGCGAAGGGGACCAAAATGTCTGTACAGGAGCTGGTCGTCCGGCGGGGGCGCAGGTCCGGGGTGACCACGATGGTCGCCGTGCACTCCCGCACGCTCGGCCCGGCCGTCGGCGGTTGCCGTTTCAAGGTCTATCCGGGCATCCACGACGCGATCGACGACGTCCTGAGGCTTTCCTCGGCGATGACCCGCAAATGCGCCGTCGCGGGCCTGGACTTCGGGGGTGGCAAGAGCGTCATCACGCTCGAGAGCCTGCCGACACCCCGGCAACGCCGAGAAATCCTGCTCGACCACGCCGACCTCATCGCGTCACTCGATGGTGCGTATCTCGCCGGTCCGGACGTCGGCACCGGGCCGGACGACATGCTCGTGCTGCGAGAGCGGACGCCCCACGTGTTCTGCGTGCCCGAGGAGCACGGCGGCACCGGGTCGTCCAGCGGACCGACCGCGGTCGGCGTGCTCGCCGCGCTGCGGGCCGGGGCGAAGACCGTCTTCGGCGACGACGAGATGAAGGGCCGCAAGGTGGTCATCAGCGGCTACGGCTCGGTCGGCGCGCACCTCGCCACTGACCTGGTCGCGCAGGGTGCCGAGGTCATCGTGTCCGATGTGGACGAACGACGCCTCCTCGCCGCCGAGGAACAGGGACTCGGGTGGGTCCACCCTGAGCGGGTGTTCGGAATCGAGGCCGAAGTCCTGATCCCGGCGGCCGTCGGCGGGGTGTTCGGCCCCGCCACCGAGGTCAAGGCACCGCTCGTCGTCGGCCCGGCCAACAACCAGCTCACCGAGGACGCGGTGGCGGACGGCCTCGCCGACAGGGGGGTCGTCTGGGTCCCGGATTTCGTCGCGAGCGCAGGGGGAGTCGTCTACACCCTCGGCCGCGAAGCCGAAAACCTGACGCACGCCGAGGCCCTCGCCCGTGTCGAGAGGTTGGAGTCGACCACGCGACAGATCCTCGACGCGGCTTCGGCCAACGGCACCACACCGCTGGCCGAAGCGAACGCGCTCGCCGAAGCCCGGCTCACTGCTGGTGCGGAGCCACGTACTCCTCCGCCTCGGGAGCCTCGAACAGCGGCTTGACGTAGCGGACCCCGCCCCTCGGCCGACGCGTCCGGTGTCGCCGCGTACACCTGGCGCGTCGCCGGGGTGCCCGCCTTCGAGAAGTCCAGTGCCGCCACCAGATCCTCCGTGCTCGCCGACGTCGCCTGCTTCAGCGCGGCGGCGATGCCCTCCCGGGTGAGGCCCGTTGAGCGCCGCGACCCGGTCGAGGGTTGAGCAGCTCCTCGCGCTCACGCGGAAGCCCGCCGAGCACCGCGCTGTGCTCGGCGGCGAGGTGCTCGGCGGTGTGCCGTCTGGCCCTCACGCGTTCACGACCGCACACTGAGCGTGGTCTCCGACACACCCGGCTGGAGAGGTTCACCGATGCATTCTCGCCCCCGGTTGTCTTGAATGGACTCCGTGGAGATCCTGGCCGACGCCGCGACACTGGCGCTGTACACGACCGATGCCTCCAACTACCGGCACGTGCCCCACGGCGTGGTGCTGCCGCGGAGCGTCGACGAGGTGATCGCGGCGGTCGCCGCCTGCCGAGCGGCCGGGCTGCCGGTGATCGCCAGAGGCGGCGGTACCAGCGTCGCGGGCAACTCGTGCGGCCCGGGCGTCGTGATCGACACGTCCCGCCATCTGGGCGGTGTGCTCGCCCTCGATCCGGAAGCCAGGACGGCGAGGGTGGCACCCGGAACCGTCCTCGACCACCTTCAGGCGGTCGCCGCGCCGCACGGCCTCCGGTTCGGGCCCGACCCGTCGACGCATTCGCGCTGCACGATCGGCGGGATGATCGGCAACAACGCCTGCGGTTCGCATTCGGTCGCTTACGGGCGCACGGTCGATGTCGTCCGCGAACTGGATGTGCTGCTCTACGACGGCACTCGGCTGACCGTCGGGCCGACTTCGCCGTCCGAAGTGGACGAGCGAGCGGCCAGGCCCGGTACGGAAGGCCGGGTCTTTGCGGAGTTGCGTGCGCTCGTCCACGACAACCTGGCGCTACTGCGCACGGAACTGTCCACCTTCAGCAGGAGGGTGTCCGGATACGGCCTGGAACACTTGTTGCCGGAGCACGGTTTCGACGTCGCCAAGGCACTGGTCGGCAGCGAGGGCACCTGCGTCACCGTGCTGGAGGCGACGGTCTCCCTCGCCAAGGTGCCGGACCGCAAGGTGCTCGCGGTACTCGGTTTCGAGTCCGACATCGCCGCCGCCGACGCCGTCCCGGCGATCCTGCCGTGGTCGCCGTTGACCGTGGAGGGCGTCGACGCGGACCTCGTCGCGCTGCTGGAACCGGGCCGCGCCGACGGACTTCCGCCGGGTGGAGCCTGGTTGTTCGTCGAAATGACCGATCCGGACAAGGCACGCGGGCTGATCGCGGAACTACACGGCGCTTTGACCGGGTCCGCGCTGCTGGACGACACGGCCGCGCAAAAGCGACTGTGGCGGATCCGGGAGGAGGGCGCCGGTCTCGCGACGCGACTGGCCGGTGGCGAGGAAGCCTGGCCCGGTTGGGAGGACGCCGCCGTCCCACCCGCGCGGTTAGGTGCCTACTTGCGCGAGTTCAAGGAACTCATGCGGAAGCACGGCCGCAAAAGCGTGGTCTACGGCCACTACGGCGAGGGCTGCCTGCATCTGCGGCTGGACTTCGATCTGCTTTCCCCGCGAGGGATCGCCGGATTCCGGTCGTTCCTCGAAGAGGCCGCCGACCTGGTCGCCGCGCACGGTGGTTCGCTGTCCGGGGAACACGGCGACGGCCAAGCCCGTTCGGAACTGCTGCCCCGGATGTACAGCCCAGAGATTCTCGCGCTTTTCGCGCGGTTCAAGGGGATCTTCGACCCGGACGGCAGAATGAACCCCGGTATCCTCGTCGATCCGAGGCCGGTCGACGCCGATCTCCGGGTGCGGCGAGCGCCGCTGGACCTCGAAGACGTCACCGCGCTCGCGTACCCGGAGGATCAAGGGAGCTTCGGGCAGGCGATGCGGCGCTGCGTCGGTGTCGGGAAATGCCGCGACACCGCCGGTGCGGCCGTGATGTGCCCGAGTTACCGCGCCACCCGCGAGGAGAAGCACTCGACGCGGGGCCGCGCGCATCTGCTCGCCGAGATGGTGAACGGCGAACTGATCACCGACGGCTGGCGCTCCGAAGAGGTCGCCGAGGCGCTGGATCTCTGCCTGTCGTGCAAGGGCTGCCTATCCGATTGCCCGGTCGATGTCGACATGGCGACCTACAAGGCGGAATTCCTGCACCAGCACCACAAGGGGCGGCCGCGCCCGGCGTCGCACTATTCGATGGGCTGGCTGCCGGTGTGGCTGCGTGCGGCGTCACTGGCGCCGCGGCTGGCGAACACGTTGTCGCGCCGGTTCTCCGGTCTGCTGAAGAAGCTCGGCGGGATCGCGCCGGAGCGGGAGCTGCCGACGTTCGCCGGGACGTCGTTCACCGGGCGCCGCGAGGATCTCCGGCGGTGGGCGACCGGTACCCGGCCCGTCGTGCTGTGGCCCGATTCCTTCAACAACTACCTGACCCCGGACGTCCTCGACGCCGCGGCCGAGGTGCTCACCGCGGCGGGCTACGACGTCGTCCTGCCCGATCGCGGCGTCTGCTGCGGTCTCACCTGGGTGTCCACCGGACAGCTCGACGTGGCGAAGAAGGTGTTGCGCCACACGCTTTCCGTTCTCGAACCGTACCTGCGGTCGGGATATCAGGTCGCCGGGCTGGAGCCGAGTTGCACGGCGCTCTTCCGCGGCGACCTCGAAGCCCTGCTGCCGGGTGACCCGGTCGCGAAACTGCTCGCCGGGCAGACCAGGACGTTCGCCGAGCTCATCGAAGACTCACCGCTCGAATTCCGGTCGCTGGACGTCGAAGCACTCAGCCAGGTGCACTGTCACCAGCACGCCGTGCTCGGCTTCGGGGCCGACGAGGCCGCGATGCGCGCCGCGGGTATCCACAATTCCACCATGGATTCCGGCTGCTGTGGATTGGCCGGCAACTTCGGCTTCGAACGCGGGCATTACGACGTATCCGTCGCCTGCGCCGAGGATCGCATGCTGCCCGCGATCCGCGCCGCGGCCGAGGGCACCGAAGTGGTCGCGGACGGGTTCAGCTGCCGGACGCAGATCGAGCAACTCGACGGACGCAAGGCCGTGCACCTGGCCGAACTGCTACGGCGTGCGCTGCCCTAGAGCCTTTCCGGACCGGCGGCCCCGGCGATCGCGCTGTCGACGCGTTCACGCGGCCAGCCGAGTACGGCGGCCGCCCTGACCGTCACGCCGGGATCGGCACGGACCAGGGCGGCGAGCACGGTCAGCGCGTCGTCTCGTGCGGTGGCGCCGGGACTGTTCGCCATGGCGTCGGTGACGGTCGCGAAAAAGCGGCTCATCCGGTCCAGCCGCGCCCCGGCGGGGGAGGTGCGATCGAAGAGTTCGGCGCCATCGCGGGCGGTGTCCGCCCAGGTCGCGTTCGTACGGGCGCTCGAGAGCCAGGCGCGGAGCCAGACGTCGTCGTCGATGAAGTACCACTCGCGCCTTCCCCGATGCGTACGCCGGACGACTTCCAGTCCTTCGAGGTAGGAGACGGCTTTGGACACCGAGGCGGGGCTGACCTGGAGCAGTCGGACCAGCTCGGCCGAGGTCAGCCCGCCCGAGTTCGTGGTGACCAGGCGCGCGAGCACCCGCGCGGCCATCCGAGGCAAGCCGCTCCGGACCATCATCTCGGCGAAGCGGTCCGCGTAACCCCGTACCGCGGCCGGCTCCCCGTCCAGCGAGTCCAGAGTGGACGAATCGGCAAACGGGCCGCCTCCGCCTCGCCTGCCGCGCCAGATGGTGGCGTGCTGGGCGTGGTTCGCCCGGTAGCCGCGGCGCCCGCCGTTGCGGGCGACCTCGCGGCTGATGGTCGACGTCGGCCTGCCCAAGCGGCGCGCGATTTCGGCGAACCCGAGGTTCTCGGCCAATCCCGAAGCGATCCGCTCACGGTCTTCCCCGGTGAGCCTTCCCGATGTCACCGGCCCAGTGTGCGTCAGGGGCAATATCAATGCAACGTCGTTGCGTTTCACGGGAAGGCCAATGCAATGAACTGGGGCTGTCAACGGATATTCGACGGAAAGTCGCCGTATGAGCATTGACGATCGAGGAAAGACGACTTTAGCGTCCGTGGTGCCTGAAAGGGGGCGACATGATCAAGACCGCAGTGCGGCGAGTACTCGACCGGGCGATGGCCGAGGGCGGGATACCCGGCATCCTCGTCGAAATCCGCGAGGGGGCCGGCAGTCGGTCCGATGAGCGGAAACGCTCGCCCGAGGACAGGTTCCGCATCGGAAGTATCACCAAGACGTTCACCGCCACGGTGCTCTTGCAGCTGGCGGCCGAGAACAAGGTGAGGCTCGACGATCCGGTGGGAAAGTGGTTGCCCGGGCTGGTGGAGGGGAACGGTCACGACGGGGACGAAATCCCCCTCCGGCGGCTGCTCGACCACACCAGCGGGATCGCCAACCACACGGAGGATCCCGAGGCGTTGAGCGAGTACGAGACCTACACGCCGCGGCAACTCGTCGATATCGCCCTACGGCGTCCGGCCGCCTTCAAGGCCGGTACGGACTGGGCGTACTCGAACACCAACTACGTGCTGGCCGGGATGATCGCGGAGCGGGTCACCGGACGGGACCTCGCCGCCGAGATCGCCACGCGGATCACCGTCCCGCTCGGCCTGAGCGGGACACGCCTGCCGCGGGCGGGTGACGAGACCCTCGGCGAGCCCCATTCCCGTCATCACACGAAGCTGTTCTCGCCCGATCCCGCCGCCGAGATTTACGACGCCACCGAACTGGAGCCGAGTCCGTACTGGGCGGCGGGCGGGATGGTCTCGACGGCCGGTGACCTCAACCGGTTCTTCGGTGCGTTGCTGGGCGGGCGGCTCCTGCCGCCGGAGCAGCAGCGGGCGATGTTCACCACCATCCCGACCAAGAATTGGCTGCCCGCCACGACGTATGGCCTCGGCGTCTCGTCCGTGACGTTGCCCGACGGCACCGAGTTGTGGGGGATGGGCGGCGCTCTGTTCGGTTCGTGGTCTTACGTCTACGGTTCCCGCGACGGTGGGCACCTGCTCGCGGTCAACGTCAACGGCGACTGGACCTCCGGTCCGTGGGATGATGCGAGCGGCGTCTTCACCGACCTGCTGGTGGCGGAGTTCTGTTGAGCCGCGCGTCGCGTTCGGCGTATCCCTTCAGTGTCAGCAGCTGTTTCCGCATCATGACCAGGTCACCCCAGCCGAGCAGGAACTCCTTCAGGCGGCCTCGGAGTCCCTTCGAGGTCACGACGATGCGGCACAGCATCCGGCACGACCGCTCGTCGATCGCCTCGACCGAGTACGTGGCCGCCACCGGGCCGAACAGCTTCTCGGACTTGGCGAAAGTGCGGCCGGTGAGGCTGTGCCCCCGGTCGACCTCGGTCAGCTCGAACACGATCAGCGTGTCGCCGGGAGCGAGGTCGTCGGCGCCGGGCGTGAGTGCGCGCGGACTGCGGTGCCCCAGGTTGTCGAGCAGGTCGTAGCTGTAGGGCGCGACCGAGATCTGGCAGAGCCAGCGGTAGGCGAGCGCGGCGGGCGCCTGCACGGTGACCGCGCGGTCGAACCGCGCGACAGGACCGTCGAGCAAGGTGTCCGCCGGCTGCGCGCGGCGGCGTTCTTCCGGGGTCGCGCCCCAGTTCGCGGGTGATCCGAAACGCATGGTGACTCCCGTACGGTGCCGTATGTTTTTCCGTACGGTAGCGTATGCAAGGTGGCCGGGAAACGGAAGCTCGCCCGCGAGGATTGGGCGGACGCGGCGCTCGAAGCGCTGTGCGACGGCGGGGTCGCCGCGATCGCCGTCGAACCCATCGCGGCGAAACTCGGGACGACGAAAGGCAGCTTCTACTGGCATTTCGCCAACCGGGACGCGCTGGTCGAAGCCGCCGTGCGCCGCTGGGCCGAGCAGCACACCGAGGCGTTGATCTCGTTGCTGGACGGGATCTCGGATCCGGTGCGGCGGCTGCGTGAACTTTTCGAACTCGTCTTCGGGGTGAAGGACGACCAGCGGGCCGAGCTGGCGCTGCTCGCCCATGCCGTCGACCCGGTGATCGGCCCGCTGCTCGCCGACGTCACCGCGCGGCGTGTCGATTTCATCGTCCGGTGCTTCCGGGAGATGGGCTGTCCCGAAGCCGAGGCCCGGCATCGTGGTCTGCTGGCCTACACGGCCTTCATCGGGTTGATCCAGGCGCAGCGGGCGAGCGGCGGCACACTGCTGTCCGCGGCCGATCGGCCGGGCTATCTGGAGTTCCTGCGCGGGATTATCACGCGGTGAGAGGGATCTTCGGCTCTTCGGGGAGGTGACCGGCCGGAGCCTTCCGACGGTGCGGCCCACCACCCATCATCGGCCCATGACAGCCACGTATCCCGCGGCCAAGAACCACGCCGCGACCCCGATGGGCGCGATCTACGCCGAGTGTCCGCCGATGTCCCGGGTCGTCTTCCCCAGCGGCTGCGAAGGCTGGCTGGTGACCCGGTACGAAGACGTCCGCTTGATCTTCTCGGATCCGCGGTTCTCCCGGAACCTGCTCGATCCCGGCGCGCCGTGCCTCATCGAGCCGGGCGACTTCTCCACCGGTGAGCACAGCATTCTGAACATGGACCCGCCGGATCACACGCGGCTGCGGAAGCTGTCGGCGCCGGCTTTCACCGTCCGCCGGATCGCCGCGCTGCGGCCGCGGATCCAGGAGATCGCCGACGATCTCCTTCGCGTGCTGGCCGGGCAGGGCCCGCCGGTGGATCTCGTGGAGACCTTCGCCTTCCCGCTGCCCACCGCGGTCATGTGCGAAATCCTCGGTGTCCCGTTCGAAGGCAAGGAACGGTTCCGCCAGTGGTCGCGGGTGATCGTCACGCCGATGGCCTACACCCCGGCGGAAGTGGCGCAGGCCCGGCGTGACGGGGCGGAGGACATGGCCGCGCTCGTCACCGTCAAGCGCGCGAAGCCGGGCGAGGACCTGCTGAGCGTCCTCGTGCACACCCGTGATGAGGACGGTGACCGGTTCACCGAGGCCGAGTTGATCGATCTGGCCACCCAGCTCCTGCTGGCCGGGCACGAGACGACGGTCAGCCTGATCGCGACCGGGATCGTGCTGCTGTCGGAGCATCCGGACCAGTTCGCCGCGCTGCGTTCGGATCCCGATCTGACGGCGGGGGCCGTCGAGGAGATCATGCGCTTCGACGGCCCGGCCGAGGCGTCGCTGCTCCGGGTCGCGCTGGAGGACGTCGAACTGAGTGGTGGCCTGGTCCGGCGCGGTGAGGCCGTGCTGGCGCACACCGGTGCGGCGAACCGCGACGAGAGCGCCTTTCCCGGCGCGTCGCGGTTCGACATCCGGCGCCGGAACGCGCCACAACTCGGCTTCAGGCACGGCATTCACTTCTGCCTTGGCGCGGCACTCGCGCGGCTCGAAGGGGAGATCGCGTTCCGGACCCTGCTCGACGGACTGCCGGGACTGGATCTCGCCGTTCCTCTCCCGGAAATCGTGTGGCGGCCGCCGCTCTCGCTTCGCGGCCCGGAAGCCGTGCCGGTGACGTGGGCTACCACCAAACGCGGCTGAGGCTCTCCAGCGTCGGTTCTTCCGGCGCCGGAAGAACCTTGAAGTACCACGTGAAATTGCTGTAGACGTGCAAAAGCGCATACGCCAGGCAGCGCCGCGAGAACCCATCGTCCCGATCGACGCCGTACCCGGTGAGCAGCCGCCGCAGGAAGTCCTTGTCCCCGCCGGAAACGAACAGGCCGACGGCGACGAAGTCGTACTCGGCGGCACCCCGCATCGCGGGTTCGAAGTCGAAGAGGCCGGTCAGCCGGGGGCGTTCGCCGTCGTGGGTGACCATGACGTGGTCGCGCATGAACTCGGTGTGCAGCGGGACGACGGGAGGTGAGCCCAGCTCGACGGAATCGAGGAACGCCGGGATCTGCGCGATCCAGCTTTCGCCGAGGCCGGTCCGGCGGTGCTGCTCGACGGCGTTCGCGCGCTGCTCGGCGACGAACGAGGCCCAGTCCGGCGGATCCAGGACGTCCAGCCGCGGGTCGCGCAGCGAATGCAAGGCGGCCAGCGCCTCGCCGAGTTCGGGAGCGATCAGGTGCTTGTCCTCTGTGGACAGTTTGGGCCAGGCGTTTTTCAGTGTTTCGCCGCGCAGACGCTCCATGAGCACGTAGCCCCAGCCGTCCCGCTCGCCGACGTCGTGCACGGCGGGCGTCGGGATCGGGAGCTTGCCGTGCAGGACCTCGAGCATCGTCTGCTCGGTGGGGAGTTCGTCGAGATGCACCGGCGGGAACAGCTTGAGTACCAGGTCTTCGCCGACGGCGTAGACAGGCAGTGAGCCTTCGGTGAACGGGACGACCTCGCCGAGCCCGAGCGACCCGGTCAGCGAGGTCACCGCCGGAAGCAGGTCTTCCCTGGTCAGGGCGTCGAACTCGGCTTCGGTGCCGGCGGGCGGGAACGAGGTCACGACACCGACCGTAGAACAGCGGGGCCGGGGACGGCGACGCAATTACCCGCTGCGCTCCAGCAGCGTCCGTGCCGCGCCGAGCACGAGACGGCAGACGTCGTCGGGATCCGCGCTGGCCAGAGGTTCCTTGCCGGTGATCTCGCGGACGAGGCCGATCCCGAGCAGCCAGGCCAGAACGAGGTCGGCCCGCAGATCGGCGTCGTCGGCGTCGGTCAGCGTGGCCAGCACCTTCGCGTACTCCTCGCCGAGTTGCCGCCGGACCGTGGCCGCCGCGCTGTCGTGCCCGGTCGAGCGCAGGTAGGCGTCGAGTGTGCGATCCCGCCCGGTGTCGGACTCCAGCATGCTGCGTAACGCGGTCCCGAGCAGTTCGTCCGGTGGGGTGGTGGCGATCTGCTCGCGTCCGCCGCGCGCCAGTACCTCCTCGAAGAGCGCGTCCTTCGAGCCGAAGTAGCGGAACAGCAGTGCCTGATTGGCTCCGGCGAGCTTCGCGATGTCTCGCACGGTCGTCCGGTCGAAGCCGCGTTCGGCGAACAGAGCCGCCGCCGCGTCGAGCAAGGCCGCCTTTGTCGCGGCCGCGTCACGCTTGCGGACCTGCGGTTCTTCGGTCATCGGGCACAGGCTAGCCGGACGTCGCACGGTAGGCGCATTGACGCGTTCCGTGATCGTGGTTAGCGTTGTAAGCAGTTGCTTACAAACCGTCGAGCCGGGGGGTTTCCGGAAAAATGACCACCACAGGACCTGAGATTCTCGCCTATCCCTTCAATCAGGACGCGGGACTCGAACTCGACGAGGCCTACGCCGCCGCCCGTGCCGCCGAGGGCATGCTCCGCGTCCGTCTCCCGCACGGCGAGCCGGCGTGGCTCGCCACCCGCTACGCCGACGCGCGTCTCGTGCTGGGTGACCGGCGGTTCTCCCGCGCGATGGCCGTGGACAAGGACGAGCCGCGGATGGCGCCGGGCAGGCGGCCCGGCGGGATCCTGAGCATGGATCCGCCCGACCACACGCGGCTGCGCACGCTGGTCGCGAAGGCGTTCACCATGCGCCGCGTCGAACTGCTGCGGCCGCGGGTCGCGGACCTGGCGGCTGGCCTGATCGTGGACATGAAGACCAAGGGACAGCCCGCCGACCTGGTCGAGGACTACGCGCTGCCGATCCCGGTCGCGGTGATCTGCGAACTGCTCGGCGTCCCCGTCGAAGACCGGCCGAAGTTCCGTGTGTGGAGCGACGCCGCGCTGTCGACCAGCCCGTTGACCACCGAAGAGATGATGGCCAACCAGGAAGAACTGCGGGCGTACATGCACGTGCTCGTCGAAGAGCACCGTGCCCGGCCCCAGGACGACCTGATGACCGCGCTGATCGAAGCACGCGACGTCCGCGACAGGCTGAGCGAGCTGGAACTGGTCGACCTGTGCATCGGCATCCTGATCGCCGGGCACGAAACCACCGCCAGCCAGATCCCCAACTTCGTCTACGCCCTGCTCGAACAGCCGGACCAGCTCGCCCGCCTGCGCGGGGACCTGGACCTGATCCCGGCCGCGGTCGAAGAACTGATGAGGTTCATTCCACTGGGTGCCGGAGCCGGGTTCGCCCGGTACGCCACCGAAGACATCCAGGTGGGGGACGTGCTGGTGAAGGAAGGCGAGCCGGTGATGGTCGCGATCGGCGCCGCCAACCGGGACGCACTCCAGTTCACCTCGGCGGAAGCCCTCGAATTCGGCAGGGAAGTCAACCCCCACCTCGGTTTCGGGCACGGCGTGCACCACTGCCTCGGCGCACCCCTGGCGAGGCTGGAACTGCAGGAGGCCTTGCGGGCTTTGTTGCGTGATCTTCCCGGACTGCGCCTCGACGGCGATATCGTGTGGAAGACGCAGATGCTGGTGCGGGGACCCCGCTCCATGCCGATCGGATGGTGACCATGAGCTGGAATGTCGAGGTCGATGGCGGGACGTGCATCGGCTCGGGAATGTGCGCTTCGCTGATGCCGGAGGTCTTCGAACTGGAGGGTGCCACGGCGACAGTGGTCGCGGGGGAGGTGAGTCCGGACGAGATGGTGCTGGACGCGGCGGACTCCTGCCCCGCGATGGCGATCGAGGTGACGGAGAAGGGTGAGGTGATCGGGCCGCGGCCCTGATCTTCGCCCGTTAATACGTGGCGGTCGTCGGTGAAAAGGCGTAGGACGACTGGGTGACCGATGATGGCCTGACCCTTCGTAACCTGACCACCGACGACCTGCCCGCACTCTCGGACATGCTGGCCCGCACGTTCCTCACCGACCCCTCGGAAGGGTTCCAGTACCGTGAGGGGCTGGTGTTCGAACCCGAGCGTTCGCACGGCGTCTTCGACGGTGACGAACTGATCGGGATGGGGGAGATCCTCAGCCGGAAGATCACCCTGCCGGGTGCCGGGCCGACACCGTTCGCCGGGATCACGTCGGTCGGCGTCGCTCCGGGACATCGGAGGCGGGGCGCGCTCACCCGCGTCATGCGGGCGCAGCTCCACGGCCTGCACGAGGACGGCGCCGAGCCGATCGCCGCACTGTGGGCCTCCGAAGCCGTCATCTACCCCCGCTTCGGCTACGGCCTCGCGACGCAGTTCTACCGCGCGAAGGTGCGCGCGAAGTCCGCGTTCCGGCCCGGCGTCGAACTCGAAGCCGAGCGCGTGCGCGAAGTCGGCCGCGAGCAGGCGATCCCGCTGATCAAAGCGATCTACGAGAAGGAAGCGTCACAACGGGTCGGCGCGCTGGACCGGCCGGGGGCGACGTGGGAGTTGAACCTCGACGACCCGGAGCGGCGAAGGAACGGCGCGACCGCGCTGAGGTTCGCCGTCCTGTCGGACGGCTACGTGATCTACCGGCTGAAGAACGACTGGAATGAGGAAGGCCCGCGAGGGACGTTGACCGTGCAGGAACTGGTCGCGACCACGTCGGAGGCCTACGCGACGCTGTACCGCTTCCTGCTCGACTACGACCTGGTCTTCACCGTGGAGACGTTCGCCGCCCTCGACGAACCGCTCATCCACCTTCTCGCCAATCCCCGCGCCATGACCCGGTCCGCCGGTGACTCCCTGTGGGTCCGGCTCGTCGACGTCGATCGGGCCCTGGTCACCCGCCGCTACGGCGTCCCGGTGGATCTGGTGTTCGGTGTGCGCGACGCGTTCTGCCCGTGGAACACCGGGAACTGGCGGCTCGTCACCGATACCGATGGGAACGCCGAAGTGACCAGGGTGGAGGACGCGCCGGATCTCGAACTGGACGTGATCGACCTCGGCGCGATCTTCCTCGGCGGGACCCGGCCGAGCACGCTCGCCGCGGCCGGGCGGATCAAGGAACGGACCGCGGGGGCGGTTTCGCGGGCGACCGCGGCTTTCGCCGGCGACCGCGAGCCGTCCTGCCTGGAATCCTTCTAGGGCGGCATTACCTCGCGGGTAATCGACCTCATGTGGTCCTTCGCGCCAGAGTGACCTGGTGCGAAAAATCAACGGATTCTTGGGTGCGGCGGCTGTCCTGCTCGGTGCGATGCTCGCGCAAACCGGGACGGCGACGGCGAAAACAGGTGAGGACTGCCCGATCCTGGAACAGCTGGGTGATCGTGTCGAAGGCACGGTGTCACCGGGCGCCTGCGCCTTCATCGCGAAACAGACGGAATTCGGGGCAATGCGCTCGGACACGCCTGAGGCGCGAGAAGCTCGCGTTCGGTTGTACGGCACCATATTCGCCACCGACGGGACGCTCGCGGAATCGGGCAGCGCCCCGCCGATGCGAGGCAGAGCCGCTATCGAGACCAATCTGCGGACCCTGCTGGGCGCCTTCCCGACTTTCCGGTTCACCCCGGTGAAGATCGTGGTGAACGGCGATGCGGTCTTCTACGAGGCGAGCAACGAAGCGGTGATCCACGGCCGGATGGTGCGGTACCCGGCCGTCTACCGGGTGGTGCTCAAGGGAGGCGAAGTCACCCAAGGCCGCCGCTATCACGATCGGACGGAATGGTTCCGCCCGATCGAGAGGGATGCTCTCCGTGAACTGTTCGCCGGTGTCGCCGACGACTGCCCGAGGAGGGGGCCTGCCTTCATCGGGCCGGGACTGACGACGCCGGTGACGGACCCGGTCTGCCACGGCGCCTACCTCGGCAGGTTGTCGGGCGCGATGACCGACGTCCGGCTGAAGGCCGATCAGTCGGCGGCCGGTCCGCGCACGCGGTTCCAGGAATACCACGGAACCGTACGGGCGAAAGGGCGGACGATCGATTACGGGATGATCGTGGGCAACGGGCCAGGCGGGGTCCGGTACTACTTCGACACGCTTCCGCTGAACTACGACGACACCGAGACGGCCGTACTGTTCGGCAAGCTGCTCACGGGCACAGCACCCCCTGCTCGGTGACCACCGCGGTCACCAGCTCGAACGGCGTCACGTCGAAGGCCGGGTTGAAGACCCGCGCGCCTTCGGGGGCGACCTTCGTTCCGCCGAAGCTCAGGACCTCGCCGGGATCGCGTTCCTCGATCACGATCCCGGCGCCGTTTCGCATCGTGATGTCCACAGTGGACGATGGGGCGACGACCACGAACGGGATTCCGTGGTGCTTCGCCGCGATCGCCAGGCCGTAGGTGCCGATCTTGTTGGCGACGTCACCGTTCGCGGCGATGCGGTCGGCGCCGACGAGCACACAGTCGACCAGGCCGCGGCTCATCGCGGCGGCGGCCGCACCGTCGGGCTGGATCCGGTACGGGACACCGGCTTCGGCCAGTTCCCAGGCGGTCAGGCGGGAACCCTGCAACAGCGGCCTCGTCTCGTCGACCAGCACGGACTCGACCAGGCCGCGAGCGTTCAGGTGCCAGACGACACCGAGCGCACTGCCCCAGGCGACCGTCGCGAGGTGGCCGGTGTTGCAGTGGCTGAGCAGCCGCAACGGCCGCCGCTCGCAGTTTTCGAGCACCACGGCGGCCGCGAGCCGGGAAGCCTCGTGGTTGATCCGCTCGTCCTCGTCGAGGATCTCCAGCGCTTCGGCGAGGACGGCTTCGGGCCCCTCCGGGAGCTTCGCGAGCGCCCGGGAAACGCCCCAGCTCAGGTTGACCGCGGTCGGCCGGGCCTTGGCGACGCGTTCCGCCTCGGCCCCGACGTCACCTTTCGCGCGGGTCGCGAGCACCACGCCGAGCGCCCCCGCCGCGCCGAGCGCCGGTGCCCCGCGGACCGCGAGGCGCTGGATGGCGTCGACGAGCTCGCCGACCGTGCGCAGTTCGAGCACGCGGTACTCGGCGGGCAGCGCGGTCTGGTCGATGATCGTGACCGCGTCGCCGGTCCAGTCGATCGTCCTGCGCATGACTCCCCCGTGAAATCCGGTTGTCCGGTCGCGGCCGCCTCGATGAGGATGCGGCTCGTGACCATTCAACGCCACCATCCGCCCGGTCTGCACCCCACGCCCACCTACCACCACGTGACCATCGTCGAAGGACGGCGGGACATCCACCTCGCCGGCCAGTGCCCGCTCTCCGAAGACGGCAAGGTCGTCGAGGGCGACGTGCTCGCCCAGGTCGACCAGGTCGTCGCGAACACCGCCGCCGCGCTCGCCTTCGCCGAGGCGACCCCGGCCGACGTCGTACGCACGGTGCTCTACGTGGTGACGCCGGACGCGGACGTGCTTTCGGCCGTATGGGACCGGTTCGTCGAGTCGGAGATCGGGGAGGCCTTCACGACCGCGAGCACCCTGCTCGGTGTCGCGCAGCTCGGCTACCCCGGGCAGCTCGTCGAACTCGACGTCACCGCCGCCACGTCCTGACCCCGTCACCGCGACTGGGTCGGGGTGGTCTCGAGTGGCGATTCTGGTTCTGGTGGACCCGTATTTGCCTACCCACCGAGCGGTTTCGTCCCGTAGGTCTCGCATCGAACGGCGACCCGGCGAGTTGAGCGTCCCCGATCCTCCCTTGATCAAGGTCCGGGTCGGGCGCGGCTTCCTGACGAGGTAGGAATTAGGACGCTGAACGTCCCAATTCCTACCCAGTCAGCCCCTGCGCAGGACCGGGCAGGTAAGCAATCCGGATCCGCCCTCACCACTCACGAGGCTCTTGTGCCGCGCGTGATCGGTTGGACGACACGAATGCGGGCTGCGCGGCGTGTCGTCCATCCCGTCACGCGTGTCGTCACTCTGGTCACGCGACATCGCCATCGGCGCACCGCGGTAGGTACCTAAGACACCCTTGGCCCTGACACGAATTCCTGCTCACCGGGAATCTTCTGTCCGGACCTGGGGAAGCGGGGTGGTCAGGTGATGATCGTGACGACCGGATCCCCTGCCTTCGCGGACCCGGCGAAGAAGGTCACGAGTTCGTCGTAGTAGCCCCGCACGTAGTCCAACGCGTCAGGCTCGTCCCAGATCGACGGGTAGATGCCGTTCGCCTCGAGCTGCGAGAGCTCGACGCCTCGCGACAGCTGTTCGAACCGGGTTCGCGACAGCTCCGCGGCGACGTTCCCCACCTCGTCGGCCGTGAAGTACCGCGCCGGTCCGTCACCGCCCTCTTCCCCCAGCAGTGTCCCGCCCAGCACGAAGTCGACCTCGAACCCGGCCCGTTCGGTCAGGAACCACAAGGCGTGCCACGCCTTGTCGATGTCCACGGCCCGCTCGGTGTCCCTGGTTTTCTCGGCGTACTCCCAGTACTGATCGGGCTTCTCGATCAGCTCACGCAGTTCACCGGACGTGACGCGAAAGTACGCTCCGCACATGCCCATCGGTCAAAGCCCCGCCATGATGTCGGTCTCGGTGATACCCGGCCCCTGACCTGCGCGGATGAACCACTCGGTGCCGAACGCCTGCGCGAAACCCTCGTCGGGCATCGCGAGGAAGAACGAGTCCTCACTGATCTGACTGGCGTGCGCGCGCATCGCGGCCCGCTTCTGCGGCAGGTACGCGGAGACGTCGACCCTCGCCGTCAGCACCGCCTCCGGCTTGCCGAACTCGGCACCGCTCTCGTCGAAGTCGGGCAGGTCCTCGGCCTTCATCTGCCCTGCCCGCACCGCCTCCTCCATCCCGCGGCGCATCTCGTCACTGTTGCTCGTGGCCTCGTAGACCCGCGGCGTGCCCGCCAGCTCGGCCGCCCGCATGCCGACGCGGTACACCTGGATGTGGTCCGGATGCCCGTAGCCGCCGTTGTCGTCGTAGACGGTCAGGACGTCGGCCTGCTCCTCGCGCAGGATCTCGGCCAGCCGCTGTGCTGCCTCCTCGACGTCGGCCTGCCAGAACGTGCCGGGCACGTCGTTACGCGGCTCGCCCATCATGCCGGAATCCGTGTACCCCAGGAACTCCACGCGCTTGGCCCCCAGCACCTCGGCCGAAGCGTGCGTCTCCTGCACGCGGCGCTGCCACAACTCCTCTCCGTCGTCGAGGAACCCGTCCGGAACCTCGCCGACCTCGCCCCTGGTCGCGACGACGAGCACGACACGGTGACCTTCCTCGAAGGCCTTGCGCATGACGCCGCCCGCGACGATGCACTCGTCGTCGGGGTGGGCGTGAAAACTCACCAATGTGGCCATAGTGGGGAAACTACCGGGAGGCACCGACATATTCCGGCGCGCACCCACCCGCATAACGGTTGGCCATCCGCGTGTTGCGGATCCGGCCGCTCACCCGACTCAAGACACACGGACAACGGGGTGGAAAGGGTGGCCGGCTTTGGTGAGGATCGACGATTGGTACCTGGACCGTGCGCACCGGCGCGAGGTGAGGTCAAAATACGGCCCTGACGACGACATCCCGGATCCGGATGTTTTCGGAGAGTCATCGGCGCAAGGGTGGATCGTCCTGGGAAGCGGGCGGCTACGGCACAAGCATCCGGCCCCGGCGCCTGAAGCTCCGCGCAAACTGCCACGCGCTGGTGCCTGCAGGGGCCGAGCGGGGAGGATTTCGGACGTTCAACGTCCGAAATCCTCCCCGCTCGGGAGTGTGCCGGGGGAACTCAACGTCCCAATTCCTACATCGTCAGCCTCACACAGCGACGAAGAGCCGTCCGACTTGCAAGACCTCGACTTTGCCGGGACCCTGCACCCTCAGAGTAGGGAAGCCGGGCGCGGCACGCTAAGCCGGCTCAAGCAGGGAAGGTCCGCTCCAGGAACTCCAGCGTCAGCGCCCAAGCCGCCGCGGCAGGCTCAGGCTGATGAAACATCGGCGCCACGTGGTTGTGGAACGCGTGTCCCGCCCCCTCGTGAATGTGGATCTCCGCGCCCTCATGACCGGCGACAGCGGCTTCCAGTCGACGCACACCCTCGACGGGGATGTAGGGATCGGCCCCGCCGAACTGGAACTGGATCGGGCAGGTGATCCTGTCCAGCAAGGGAAGCTGCTCCGGCACCCGGGATCCGTAGTACGAAACGGCGACGTCCGGGTCGCCCTCGGCGGCGGCCGCGTAGGCCATCGAGCCGCCGAGGCAGAAACCGAAGACTCCCGCGCGGCCATCGGTTTCGGGCAGGGAACGCAGCGTCGCCAGTGTCGCGAGTACGTCGGTGACCGCGCGTGGCGGGTCGAGTTCGCCGGCGACCGCCATCGACGCCGAGACCCCGGCTTCATCGTGGGTGGCCGACCAGGCGGGGGCGATCCGCCAGAACAGTTCGGGCACGGCGACGACGTAGCCGAGTGCGGCCAGGTCGGCGGCGACGGACTTGAGGTAGTCGTCGAGACCGAAGATCTCCTGGATCAGCACCAGTCCCGGGCCGGAGCCGGATTCGGGCAGCCAGAGCGGGGCGTCGAACGAGCCGTCGTCGACGGTCACTTTCGTCATCGGGTTCCTTCCAGTGCGTGCACGAGGCAGTCCGTCACCAGGGCGGCCTGCGTGCCGTCGGGGTCGAGGTCGGGATCGAAGATGGTTAGCTCCAGTCCGACCGCGCCGGGGATCGCGAGCAGACCGCGGAGAAGTTCGACGAGCTTGTCCGGGCTGAGCCCGCCGGGGTCGGGACTGTCCACAGCGGACACGAACTCCGGGTCGAGGGTGTCGATGTCGATGTGGATCCAAAAACCTTCCAGTGGCGCGAAAATCTCACGGGCGGCGGCGAGCGCGCCGTCGGTGCCGGAAGCCATGATCTCCTGGCTGGTCACGATGCGAAGCCCGGCATCCCGCGCCTCGGCGGACTCCTCCGCGCGTACGCCGAGCACGAGGACGTCTTCGTCACGGACGTAGGGTCCCAATCCGTCCACATCGGCCAGTTCCGGAGCGCCGCGACCGGTCACGACGGCCAGGGCCTCGCCACCGACGGAGGCGACGTGATCGGAGTTGCCGACGTGCCGGAAGTCGTCATGCCCGTCGAAGTAGACGATGCCGAAGCGGCCTTCGCGACGCAGGGTCAGCATCGCGGCGAGCGCGATGGAGCAGTCGCCGCCGAGCACGACCGGGAAACCACCGTCCGCGCGGATCTTCGCGATCCGCCCGGCGAGGGCCGCCGTGTAGTCCGCGATACCGGCCGCGTTGCGGACGCCACCGTCCGGGGACCAGTCCGGCAGATAGCGCGGCGGAGTGACCACGCCGCCGTCGGTCGCGCCCAGACGGGTGCGCAGTCCGTGATCACGCAGCGCGCCCGGTGCCTTGTAGCAGCCCGGAACCACGCCTTCGGCGGGTGGCCGCAGCCCGAGGTTGGACGGCGCGTCCAGCAGTACGAAATTCCCCATGCCCACACCGTAGTAGTCGCGCCGTCCGTCCCTTCAGGTTGAAGAGATACGGAGGAGGCTCAATGGCGGAGCGGACGAAGTACCCCTTCCCCTGATCGCGATTCGTCCTCTAGTTGCGGTACTTGCACACGCATCTACCGCAACTAGAGGACGAAACGCGGGAGGAGGTCAGCCGGTCACCTGGTAGCCGGAGGTCCGGTTCCGCCCGGTGTTCTTCGCCTCGTACAGCGCCTGGTCCGCGACGGCGATCACCGCGTCGAGGTCGGTCACGCCCGGCCGGTCGGCGAGGCCGATCGACACGGTGACGTGCTCCGGCAGACCATCGGCACGCGAAGCCACACTCGACCGGATCCGCTCCGCGATCGCGTGCGCGTGCACCGCGGGCGTACCGGGCAGCAGGACGACGAACTCCTCAC
This sequence comes from Amycolatopsis sp. cmx-11-32, assembly GCF_047608695.1. Taxonomy (NCBI): domain Bacteria; kingdom Bacillati; phylum Actinomycetota; class Actinomycetes; order Pseudonocardiales; family Pseudonocardiaceae; genus Amycolatopsis; species Amycolatopsis sp. cmx-11-32. The sequence goes on from NZ_JADNQN010000008.1 coordinate 290,086, forward strand.
CGCCGAACCGCCCGACCAGATCGGTGCCGCGCACCTCGGTGCGCAGCGTTTCCGCGATGGCGGCGAGGTACCGGTCGCCGACCAGATGCCCGTGCCGGTCGTTGATCAGTTTGAACCGGTCGACGTCGAGCATCAGCAGGCTGGTGTGCCGTCCCGCGCGACGCGCGCGGTCGAGTTCGTCGGCCGCGGCCTCCCGCCACGCCTTGGCGTTGAGCAGCCCGGTCTTGGCGTCGTTGCGCGCCTGCCGTTTCAGTTGCCGCAGCAGCACCCCGCGGTGCAGCACCAGCGTGATCCCGACGACCAGCAGCAGCACCACCGGCCAGTCCCGCAGCGCCCACGCCACGATGACGCCGAGCGCGATCGTCGCCGCCTCGAGCGCGTACTCGAACGGCTTCGCGAGCGCGTCGCGCAGCTGGTCGTGCGGGGTGCCGTAGTACACCGCGATGGTCATCAGCACGGTGTTGACCAGCAGGAACACCCCGCCTGCCGCGATGACCAGCCCGAACGACCGGACGTCGCGGGGGAGGACGTCGAACGGGACGGCGTACCGGTCGAGGAACGTGGCGGCCGCGAAGCCGGAGAGCACGGTGGCCGACGCGGAGAACGTCCGCCGGAACAGCGGGTTCGGCTGGCCGCGGAACCAGCGGTAGAAGAACGACACGGCGATGACGAGCGCGGCGAGCGTGGGGTGTGTCAGCAGGACCGCGGCGAAGGTCCATACGCTGTCCAGTGAAATGTGCGGCGTCCCCGCGAAACGTTCCCGAACTCGCTCTACAGGGCGTGACAACTCCGTGTACAGCACGGCGCTGGTGATCAGGATCGCGAGGGGGACCGCGTCACCCGGAGTGACCGGGACGCGAACAAAAGACCAGGCGGATCCGACGATCGCCGCGACGTCCACCAGAAGGACGAAGCCGATCAAACCGCGGTGGGGTAGCCGCCACAGCGCCCAATTCGTTAGCGCCACGGTGACGAACGTAATCGGTTGGATACTCGGTGTCACTACGCTGTATGGGTAGGCGTGGGTGCACCACGCGTGACCGGGATCGAGATCAAGAGGGGGTGAGCTCCATGCGCGGGCAGAACTGGTGAATACCCGGTTCCGGTCAAAGGGGGTGAAGCGGGGCCACGTGGCGCCATGCCCGGGTGGCCGGAACAGCCACTACGAGACCGGCGAGTGCGATGACCGAGACCGTCGTCGCGGGTGAACCGAGTACGCCGACGAGCAGGCCGCCGGCGATCAGCCCGATTCCCTGCACGGCGATGAGTCCCGACCCGGCGAGGCCGAAGGCCTGGCCTCGTTCGGTGTCGGGTACCAACCGCATGAACGTGGTGCTCGCGGTGACCTGGTAGGCCGCGCACATCCCGGACAGCACGAGCAGTCCGGCGGCGTAGGGGAGCGAGGGCCGGAACCAGAACGCCGCGAGCGGCACGATCGCGCCGAGCGCCAGCGTCCCGACCAGCCGCAGCCGGACTTCCGGCCGGACCAGGCGGCCCAGCACGAACACCCCGAGCACGATCCCCGCCGGATGCGCCGCGAGCAGCAGCCCCGCCGTCACCGCACCGCCGCCGATCTCCGCGGCGTAGGGCACGGCGAGCCCTTCCGGCACGATCACGAAACCCGCCAGCCACGCGAGGCCGACCAGCGCGCGCAACCGCCGGTCGTGCCAGATCGTGCGGGCACCCGCCGAGAGCCGCCGCAGGGTCGACGTCGCCGGTCCGCCGGAACCCGAAGCGGGCCGGGCGCGGACACCCAGCCGCAGGACGATCGCGGAGATCCCGAACGTCACCGCGTCCAGCGCGAGCCCGCGCCCCGGCCCGATCGCGGCGATGATCGCGCCGCCGAGGGCGAACCCGGCGAGCTGCCCGACCTGGTTGGTGATCTTCAGCAGGGACTGGCCGAGTACGTACTGGTCCCCGCTCAGCACCGACGGCAGGACGGCGGCCTGAGCGGCGGTGAACGGGGCGTTCGCCAACTGCACCACCACGAGTACGGCGGCGAGCACGGGCAACGGGATGCCGGGGATCGCGAGTACCGCGACCAGCATGGCCCGGACGACGTCGGAGCAGACCATCACCGCCCGTCGTGGGAACCGGTCGGCCAGCCCGCCGAGCAGTGGCCCGCCGACCAGGTCGGGCAGGTAGGTGAGCGCGTAGGTCAGCGCCGGCCAGGTCGCCGACTGGGTCCGCTGGAACACCAGTACCGACAGGGCGACCCTGGCCACCTGGTCGCCGAGGATCGACTGGAGTTCCGCGAACCAGATCGCCCGCAGTTCACCGACCGCGAGGATCTGCCGGAAGGTCGCCTTCGAGGTCACGAGGTGGCCACCCCCGTTCAGTCGGGTCGGCCACTCAGCGTACCTTCCCGGACGCGCTCGGTGAACGCGTCCGGGTGAAAATTACTCCGTACCGCAGGTGATCTTCGGCTGCGGGTTGTAGTGCACGTTCCGGGTGTGGCGCCGGACCTCGCGGCCGGACGCGGCGTCCTTGATGACCCGGGTGTCCGACGTGGTGAAGCCGGGCGCGCCGTTGCTGGGCTTGCAGTTCTCGGCGGGGCCGGGCTTCGTCGGCGGCTCGGACGGGTTGGTGCGGCCGCCCGGTATCGACTCGACGGTGTACTTCTTGGTGCCCCACAGCCGGATCGTGATGTCCGACGGCGACCAGATGGTCTGGATCGCGACGCCGGTGTCACCGTCGTTGGTGAACTTCAGGTCGATCACGCTGCCGCCGCCGTGGTTCTGGAACACGGTCGCCTCACGCGCGGCGGGGTACCGGCTGATGTAGTAGCTGTGTTCCTTGTGTTCGGTGTCCTTCATGCCGGCGAAGTACGAGGCGTTGTACAGCGTGGTCGCGAACTGCGAGATCCCGCCGCCGACCTCGCGGCCGGGCGCGCCGTCCTTGATGACACCGGCTTCGACGTAGCCCTGAGCCGCGCCACGCGGCCCGGTGAACCCGTTGAGGCTGAACGTCTCGTTCGGCTTCACGATGGCGCCGTTGACCTTCTGCGCCACGACCCGGATGTTCGTCCCCGAGTCCGAAGCGAAGCCGCCGGTCTTGAACTCGCTGACGACCTCCTTGATGCCGAGCTGGTTCGCCTGCTCGGTGGTCACCTTGGCCGGGGTCTTCTTGTAGGTCACCGGCAGCTCGCGGGGACCGGTGCGCTTGAGCACGTCGAGCACCGGTTTGAGGCTCGGCTCCCAGTCGACGACGTTGGCGTCCTCGGAGGGCTGGACGGTCGGCTTGCCGCCTTCGAAGACGATCTGCGCGTCCTTGCCCTCCTTCTCGGTGGACTTCAGCTGCGGGCCCGCGGCCTCGATGATCTTGTTGTTGTCCACCTTCGGGTTCAGCACGCCGCCGTCGGCGGGCTCGAAGGTCAGCGCGGTCGCGATGGCGTCGGGTTTCACGACGGCGTCCTTGCCATCGCCCTTGATCACCATCGGCGCGGCCACGGCGGGCTTCGCGACCTGTTCGAGGGCGGTGTTGACAGCCTCCGCGGAGACCTTGACCGGGGTCTGGGTGACCGCGAGCGTGAGCGGCTCACCGCTCGCCCAGCGGTCCAGGATCGTCTGCTTGGCGGCCTCGACGTCGAGCTTCTGCCCGGTCTTCGGCTCGACGGCGACCGGCTTGGCCTCCTCGAAGCGGATGGTGCCCTCGACGGGGTCGCGGTCGATCTTGTCGCGCAGGCCCGCCAGCGCGGAGGTGAGCTTCTCGTCCTCGGTGCGCGTGACGACCCCGACCTCGGTGGTGGAGAAGAACGACGCGACCCGCGTGAACGGGTTCAGCGGCTGGTCGCCCGCCTGGTCGAGGGTGGCGGGCCAGTCGAGGCGCAGGCCTGCCGTGTTCGGCGCCAGCGACTCCTCGGCGTCGCCCGCGACGACCTTCACCGGCCGGGTCAGGCGCGGCTCGATCGTTCCCTTGAGCTCCTTCTCGGCCGCGGCGCGGTCCATCCCGCCGACATCGACCCCGGCGACGGTGACGCCGCGGGGGACGCTGCCCTGGGAGACCAGCACGTCGAGGGCGTACGCGACGACCAGCAGGCCGAACACGCCGCCACCGATGAAGGCGGCCTTGCGGTAGCTGCGACGGCGTTTCGGTGGCGCGGGCTCCTGCGGCGTGGCAGACTCCGCGGCCCCGGGCGTGACGACCGGGAGAATGTCCGTCTGCTCGGCATGGGACTCGGGCCAGCGCGGTTCCTGCGGCAACACTCCACCCTCCACGGTCCGGCGAGTACGCCGGACGTCGTGATCGAACATCCGGGCCTTCCACGCGTTCCGGACGTAGGTTCAAGATACGGGGCGCGTTTTGTGGGCTTGCAACTCGCCCGGTTGGGCGATCGGGCCACTCCGTCGGGTGGTCACTGGGCGTCAGGTTCGTAACTTTCACTCTTTCTGGTGAGGAAATTGAAGTCCCAACCCGCGTCGGCTTGCGTGATGTGTTCGGAGTACGACGCGCCGTAACCTCTTTCGTGGCGCGGGGCGGGCGGTGTCCACTGTGCTCGCCGGTGTTGCAATTCCGCATCATCGACGTCGAGGCCGAGTTGTCGCGAAGGAACGTCCAAGGTGATCGGATCGCCATCGCGGACCAGCGCGAGCGGTCCGCCGACGTGTGTTTCCGGCGCGACGTGCAGCACGCGCCGTAACCGGGTGCCGCTCATGCGGGCGTCGGAGACCCGGACCAGGTCCCGGACCCCCTTGGCCGGCAGGTGATCGGGCAGCGGCAACATCCCGTACTCGGGCATCCCGTGGCCGCCGAGCGGGCCGGAACCGTGCCGCACCATGACAGAATCCTCGGTGCTGCCGAGCGCGCGGGATCGTTGACGCGTGCCTCCAAGTCCTTGTGATCGCCGAAAGCCACCGCTGGTCCAGTGTGGACGAGCAGGTTGCCCCGAAGCACCGCGACGCCTCCTTCGGTGAGGCCAGGGTTGTCGCGGGTACGGATGACGTCATCGTTGTGCACTCGCGCCATTCCCAGTGAATTGCCAAGGGTTTCGCCGGTAACGGTGACGCGATCGGTGTGCAGCAGGTCGGCCAGCCGGGAGAGCAGGCCGGGAAGTCCTCCCGCGTGAGAGAAGTCCTCCATCAGCCAGTCCCCGCCGGGCCGGATGTTCGCCAGCACCGGGGACCCGGCGCGCGATCATGTCGAAATCGTCGATGGACAGCGGGATCCGCCCGCGGCCGCCGAGCGCGGTGGTGATCGCGTCGGCGTACGCGCGCTCGTCGAGGATCTTCGTGATGGTGAGGGTCCTCCCACGCCAGGTCCGCCAACCGCGCTCCGCTCGCCGCGGCCATCCGGTGGTGCGCCGGGCAGTGTCAGCCCGAGCACTTCGGCGACCGACATCATCGTGGGGCGGTTCCCATCGTCGTACAGGTGCCGGGGGAGCGGGCGAGCCCACGCTCCAATTCGGACAGTTCCTCGCCGCCGATCCTCCCGGCGCGCTTGTCGTCCCGGTACTTCCACAGGTCGGTGCCGCTGCCGAGCACCTCGGTCCGCCAGTGCCCACGCTCGCCGCGCCCATCAGGACCGCCGTCGATCGGGTAGGACCGCAGGATCTCCTCGGTCTCCATCGACAACAGGTTGCGGTAGAGCGTGGGTGTCGGTTTCTGGAAGGTCTCCGACAGCGTCGCGACCGGAACCAGGGGTTGATATCCCTCCAGGTGTGAGGATGGCGATGACCGGTTTACCGAGGTGATCTTCCGGGTTATGCCGAGTTGCCTGCTCCGGCCCGGTGGCCGCGGAGTTCCTCAGGGTCTTTCATGAACCGAGTATGACATCTCATATATGATTACCCGATGTCGTTGACCTTCAATCTGCCCGCTTCGCGCACCGAAGTGGTGCTCGAGGAGATTCGCCGCGGCATCCTCACCCGTGAGCTGAAGCCCGGTCAGCCGTTGGTCGAAGCCGAACTCGCGGCCCGGCTCGGGGTGTCGAAGACGCCCGTCCGGGAGGCGCTCAAGGTGCTGTCGAACTCGGGACTCGTGACCTTCAGCCCGTACAAGGGCGCGTCGGTGTGCGTGGTGGACGCGGAGCTGGCGAAGTCGGTCTACGACGTCCGCATGGTGCTGGAGCCCGAAGCCGTGCGCCGGTCGGTGGAACGCCGCTCGCCGGACCTGCTCGAAGACGCCACCGAACTGCTGAAAGAGGCGTCGGCGGCGATCTCGGACAAGGACCAGGTCGCGCTCAGCCTGCTCAACCGCCGGTTCCATCGCGCGCTCTACAGCGGCTGCGGCAACCCGCTGATGGTCTCGATGCTGGACGACCTCAAGGACCGCGCCGCGCTGATCAGCGCGGTCGGCTGGGAGACGAACCCCAGCTGGCGCAGGGAATGGAACGAGCACAAAGCGGTGCTGGCGGCGGCGAAGAAGGGGGATGCCGACGGCGCCGCCGGGTTGCTGCGTGCCCATATCGGCGACTTCCTGGCCCGGATCCTCGGGGCCATCGGGGACCGGTGATGCGCCTGCTGCTCATCGCCGACACGCATCTTCCGTCGCGCGCGAAGGCGCTGCCGGACCAGGTCTGGCGCGAGGTCGAAGCGGCGGACGTCGTCGTCCACGCCGGCGACTGGGTCGAGGCCGGCCTGCTCGACGAACTCGAGGCCAGGAGCAAGCGGCTCATCGGGGTCTACGGCAACAACGACGGGGCGGACCTGCGATCGCGGCTCCCCGAGATCGCGCGGGCCGAACTCGGCGGTGTCCGCCTGGCGGTCATCCACGAAACCGGCGGCAAGCAGGGGCGCGAGCGGCGCTGCGACGAACTCTTCCCCGAGACCGACGTCCTCGTCTTCGGGCACAGTCACATCCCGTGGGACACGGTCACACCGAAGGGGTTACGGCTGCTGAACCCGGGCTCGCCGACCGACCGGCGCCGTCAGCCGTTCTGCACGTATCAGACCGCGGAGATCCACGACGGCGAGTTGCGCGATGTCGCCCTGCATGAGCTGCCGTTACGCCGTTGACGGGGTAGACAGGTAGCCATGGAACCGGCGCAGGCGTTGAGGGAGATCGCGTTCCGGCTGGAGCGCGCCGGCGAGCCGACCTACCGGGTGCGGGCCTTCCGGCAGGCGGCCTCGGTGATCGCCAAGGTCAAGCTGGACGACCTGCGCAAACGTGCCGAGGCGGGCACGCTGACCGCCTTGCCGAACATCGGCAAGGCGACCGCGGCCGTGGTCGAGGACGTCCTCGCCGGGCGTCGTCCCGCGTACTTCGAGAAGATCGGCGAGCCGAAGCTGCCCGACGGCGGCTCGATGCGGGCGGCGTTGCGCGGCGACTGCCACACCCATTCGGACTGGTCCGACGGCGGGAGCCCGATCGACGAGATGGCCGAGGCCGCCCGCGCGCTGGGGCACGAATGGATGGTCCTGACCGACCATTCGCCGCGGCTGACCGTCGCCAACGGTCTTTCGCCCGAGCGGCTGCGGCGGCAGATGGACGTGGTCGCCGAACTGAACGAGACGATGGCGCCGTTCCGGATCTTGCACGGCATCGAGGTCGACATCCACCTCGACGGCACCCTCGATCAAGAGGAAGACCTGCTGGAGCGGCTGGATTTCGTCGTCGCGAGCGTGCATTCGAAACTGCGGATGCCCGCGAAGGAGATGACACCGAGGATGCTCGCGGCCGTCCAGCATCCGCGGGTCCGGGTGCTGGGGCACTGCACCGGGCGGCTGGTGATGGGGGCGCGGGGGAAGCGGCCCGAGTCGGAATTCGACGCCGAGGCGGTGTTCACCGCTTGCCGGGACAACGGGGTGGCCGTCGAGATCAACTCACGCCCCGAACGCCGTGACCCGCCGACACGCCTGCTGAACCTGGCCGTGGACCTGGGCTGCGACTTCGCGATCGACAGCGACGCGCACGCGCCGGGGCAGCTGGACTGGCTGGTCTACGGCTGCGTGCGGGCCACCGAGCTGGGGATCGAGCCGGACCGGGTGATCAACACGCGGACCGCCGAAGACCTGCTGGCCTCGTGAGTGCTGATTCGGAACTCCGTGAAGGCCTCCTTACCTACTTTCAGGCAGGGTCCTGGCAAAGTCGCAGAGCTGGTCAAGCGGGTCGTGAGTGGCGATTCGGGTTCTGCCCGACCCGTTTTGCCTACTGGCTGAAAACGGTGTCATCCTCCCCACCCCAGCCGACCGAGTTGACCTTGATCGACGGAGGATCGGGGACGTTGAGTGTCCCCCATCCTCCGTCGATCAAGGTCGGAGGCCCTGCGCCGTCGGGCTGATTCACGTGGGTAAGCAACTACCGGTCCGCCCTGACCCGACTTACCCACTCACGACCGAAGGGTGGCTCAGACGTCAAGCGCGGCCGCCCCCCGGTGTCGCGAAAGCCACTTTCGCGACACCGAAACGGCAGTTGCGCGACTTTGCCGGAGCCCTGCTTTCAGGGTAGGTAAGGAGGCTTCACGACATGCGGGAGGTGCCGGCGGGCGAGTGGGTTCTGGGGACCGAATTCATCGAGCAGGTCGCCGGTGCCGGAGCGGAACCCGATGATGCCGACGGTGTACCCGCGTCCGTCCCGGCGAGGCGAACACGACACGAGGCGAAACAGCGAGGCGAGGACGGAGACCGCGCCGCAAAGGAAATATCAATGAAAGGTATCCCTTTGCGTAGAGAATTGTCTCTTTCTGTTATTGCTGGCAGGAAAAGCGTCAGCGGCGGTCGCCGGTGTAGACGACGGCGGCGCCCACCGCGTCCACACCCGAGATCAGATCGGCCAGCGCCCGCGGGAGTTCGCGGTGGGTGGCCTCGGCCCACGCTCGCAACCCGGCGCGGTCGAGCTCCGGTTCGCAGAGGTCGTCGAGACCGATGGTCCAGGCCAGCAGGGCGAGGCAGACCGAATGCGGATCCGGTCGTTCGGTGCCGAGCACGGCGGCCCTCGCCTTGCTGCGCGCGGCCGTCGACATCAGCAGATCCCGTGGCGGGTACCGGTGATTCTTCCGCACGAGCCCCCGGTCGGTCTCGTGGTTGATCACTCCCGCGGCGAGCAGATTGTCGGCGACTGTTTCCCCGAGATCCTGACGGAGGTGGTCGACCCATTCCCGGACGGTGTGCCACTCGCCTTCGCCGAGGATTTCCGAGAACACCCGATCCAGCGCGGGATGGGCGAGGCCACGCCGCGACAGCGGCCGGATTCGCTTGCGCTCCACGGTGATCCGCTCGGCGAGGAGGAGATCACAGAGCGCGGAGCCTGCCATTCCGATGCCGAGCCCCGTGCGGCGCAGCACGGGTTTTCCGGTGAACTCGTCGTGGGCGAGGAAGAACAGGGAATCGACCAAGGTCAGCCGACGCATGAATGGCACGCCCCCCGGCGTTGTAGTGCGGGACGGCCAAAGTAGCGGTAGGCGGTGGACCACTGCGACCCGAGGTCCGTTTTTAGCCTGAACGGACGTATCTCACCGCCCTGCCCGGCCCTAAGGTTGGATGGCCTCTCAAGATCAAGAGCACGAACCGACCGTGTTCACCGCCATTCGACGTCCGGGGGGACGGGTCAATGGGTACGCACAGGCCGAGGCGTGTCCTCGGCCACCGGCGGCTCGGTGCCGCCCAGATCGTCTTCTTCGTCGTCGCCGCGGCGGGTCCGCTGTTCGCCATCGCGGGCGGTGTCCCGACGAACTACGCGGTCACCGGCAGTGTCGGTGTGCCGCTGTCGTTCCTCCTGCTCGCCCCGATACTGGGGCTGTTCGCGGTCGGGTACGCGGCGATGAGCCGCTACATCACCAACGCGGGCGCCTTCTATCCCTACGTCGCCAACGGTGTCGGCAAATCCACCGGCGCCGGGATCGCGTTCGTCACGCTGATCTCCTACAACGCCATCCAGATCAGCATCTACGGCCTGTTCGGCTGGTCGGTGTCGACCTGGCTGGGCACGCTCACCGGGTCCCCGCCGCCGTGGTGGCTGTGCGCGCTGGTGATGGTGCTGATCGTCGGCGCGCTCGGTGTGCTCCGGGTCGATCTCAACGCCAAGGTGCTCGGGGTCGCGCTGTGCCTCGAGGTCGCCGTCGTCGCGATCGTCGACATCGCGTTGTTCGCGAATCCCGCCGGTGGCAGTGTTTCCTTCGTGCCGCTGGAGCCGTCGAGCCTGTTCACCACCGGCGTGGGCGCGGTGTTCGCCTTCTCCGCCGCCGCGTTCGTCGGCTTCGAGGGCGCGGCGACCTACGGTGAGGAGACGCGCGAACCCAGCCGCACGGTCGGCAGGGCGACGTTCGCGGCGATCGGGCTCACGGCGGTGCTCTACGTCGTCTCGTCGCTCGCGCTGGCCGTGGGCACCGGACCCGACGTCATCGTGACCACCGCGGCCGCGCAGGGGCCGGACCTGCTGTTCACCCTGGCGGGCGAGCATCTGGGCGGCACGTTCTCCGACATCGCCTACACGCTCTTCGTGACCGGCCAGTGCGCGGCGCTGCTGAGCTTCCACAACGCCGTCGCGCGATATTTCTTCGCGCTGGGCAGGGAAGGACTGCTGCCGCACTCACTGGCCAAGACCAGCAAGCGCACCGGCGCGCCGGTGGCCGGTTCGGCCACGCAGACCGCGCTCGCGCTGGTCGTGGTGGCCGCGTTCGCGATCGCGGGCCGCGACCCGGTGACCGAACTGTTCACCTGGCTCGGTGCGACGGCGTCGACCGGCGTCGTGGTGATCATGATCGCCGTCTCGCTTTCGGTGATCGGCTTTTTCAAACGGCGCCGCCACGCCGAAAACGCATGGCGCCGCTGGATCGCGCCGGGGCTGGCGATGCTCGCGTTGTCGGCCGTTCTCGCGCTGATCCTGCTCAACTTCGACCTGTTGCTCGGCCCGGCGGGGACGTTCCTGTTGCGCTGGGGTCTGCCTGGCCTCATCGTCGTCGCGGCACTGGTGGGTTTCCTGCGCGCGGAAGTGCTGCGGACCAGGGATCCCGAGACGTACGCCGCGATCGGCGGCCCGCTCGAAGACGAGGGTGACCGACGCGAACCCGCCATGCTGAGGTCGGGGCGATGACCGTGCGCACCGCCCACTGTCCTAAATGGACACGGACCGGCTTTCGCGGTCGAGGACCGGCCGCCGATGCGCTCGATCCGTGACAGATCTCTCGCCGATCTGTCTATAAAGGACTGGTAAAGTGGCGGCCAGATGACGACGAACCGTGCCCCCGCCCCACGGCACCGTTCCGTCTTCTTTCTGCTGATCTTGCTCGTTTTCGCCTTCGTCACGCCGACCGTCCCCCACGGTCATGGCGGCGTCGCGAAGGAAGATGACCCCGTCGCCGTCTTCGCGACCCATCCGCTGCCCGCCTTCCATGGTGGCCAAGCCGTTCCCCTCGCCGACGCGCCCGCCGAAACGGCGACCGTCGACCTCCCCGACGCCGGACTCGCCCCTGCGCAGGGTGTGCCCGTCGTCGTCAGCCGTGCGGTGCCTCAGGCCGCCGCGCGGGCACCTCCGCGCTGATCGGCGTCCCCATCCCGCATCAGCCACCATCGGAGGTCTCATGAGTTCCGGTCATGCCCTGCTGGCCGTCGGCGGGGCGTTCCTCGCCGCCGGTGTCATCGCCAGAGCGGGCGCCCGCATCGGGCTGCCCACGATCCCTTTGTTCATGCTGGCCGGTTTCGTCTTCGGCCCCAACACTCCTGGACTGTCCCTTGTGGACGATCCGAGTGAGCTCGGTGTGCTCGCCGGGCTCGGTCTCGTCTTCCTCCTGTTCTACCTCGGCCTCGAATTCTCCCTCGACGACCTGGCCAACGGGGGTCGCAAACTCGTCTGGTCCGGGCTGATCTACCTGATCCTCAACATCGGCGGCGGGCTCGCGTTCGGCTTCCTGCTGGGCTGGGGGACAAGGGAGGCGCTGGTCATCGCCGGCGCCATCGGGATCTCGTCGTCGGCGATCGTCACCAAACTCCTGGTCGAAGCACGCCGGATGACCAATCCCGAGTCCCGCCTGATCATGGGCATCATCGTGATCGAGGACCTGTTCCTCGCGCTGTACCTGGCGTTGCTGCAACCGGTGTTGTCCGGTGCCGGGAGTTTCGGCTCGGCCATGGCCGATTTCGGCAAGGCCTTCGGGTTCCTGATCGTGCTGGCCGCGCTCGCCCGCTGGGGCGGCCGCGTGGTTTCGAAGCTGTTCGGCTCGGCCGACGACGAACTGCTGACCGTCTGCTTCGTCGGTGTCGCCGTGATGGGCGCCGCCGTCGCCGAAGAGGTCGGGGTGTCCGACGCCATCGGCGCGTTCATGGTCGGCATGATGCTCGGCGGCTCGAAGGTCGCGCCACGCATCCACAAGCTGGTGCTCCCGCTGCGGGACGCGTTCGGCGCGCTGTTCTTCTTCATCTTCGGCCTCGGCATCGACCCGAACGCGGTCGGTTCGGTGGTCGTGCCGGTGCTGATCGCGGTGGCGCTGACGATCGCGGCGAACCTCGGCGCGGGCGCGCTGGCCGCGCGACTGCACGGATTCGGCCGCCAGGCCGGGGTGAACATCGGGCTGACCGTGCTCACGCGCGGCGAGTTCTCGCTGGTGCTCGCCGCGATGGCCACCGCGGCCGGGCTGGACTCGAGGGTCGCGCCGTTCGTCGCGGGCTATGTCCTGCTGCTGGCCGTGATCGGTCCAGTCGCGGTCATCCGCTCGGAGAGACTCACCTGGTTGCTACCGGCGAGTATCGTCCGGGGTACTTCGACCCGCGAAGGCCGCGAAGAGGTGGCACGGGCGACGTGACGAGGAGGCCTGGGTGACAGAGCGGTTCGGCGGCTACCAGAACGAGATCTACCTGCGGGGGCTCGGCGGGACCTTCCCGCCGTGCTCCACCGACGCCACGAAGCTGGAGGAGTCGGCGAGGGAGATCCTGGAGCCCGGGCCGTTCTGGTACGTCGCGGGCTCGGCCGGTTCGGGCGCCACCGCGCGCGCCAACCGGGAGGCGTTCGACCGCTGGCGCCTGGTGCCGAGGATGCTCACCGGCTCCACCGAGCGCGATCTGTCGACGACCGTCCTGGGGACGCCCGTGCCGGCGCCGGTGCTGCTGGCGCCGGTCGGCGTCCAGTCGATCGTGCACGAGGGCGCGGAACCGGCTGCCGCTCGCGCTGCGGCGTCGGTCGGTCTGCCCTACGTCATGTCGACGGCGTCCTCGACGAGCATCGAGGACGTCGCGCAGGCCAGTGGCGAGGGGCCGCGCTGGTTCCAGCTCTACTGGCCGACCGACAACGACGTCTGCGCGAGCATCCTGGCGCGGGCGAAAGCAGCGGGCTTCACCACGCTCGTGGTCACGCTCGACACCTGGACCCTCGCGTGGCGCCCGAACGACCTCGACCACGCGTACCTGCCGTTCATCAAGGGCGAGGGACTCGGCGTCCCGCTGAGCGACCCGGTGTTCCGCGGCCTGCTGGAGAAGACGCCCGAAGAGGACGCGCCCACCGCGATCCTGCGCTGGATCTCGATGATCACCGGCACCGACAGCACCTGGGACCGGCTGCCGTTCCTGCGTGAGCACTGGGACGGGCCGATCGTCCTCAAGGGAATCCAGCACCCCGACGACGCGCGCCGCGCCGTCGAGGCCGGGATGGACGGGATCGTGGTGTCCAACCACGGCGGTCGCCAGGTCGACGGCGCCGTCGGCTCGCTCGACGTGCTCCCGGAGATCGTGGCCGCGGTCGGCGACCGGCTCGAGGTGCTGTTCGACTCCGGGATCCGCACCGGCGCCGACATCGCCAAGGCCCTCGCGCTCGGGGCGAAGGCCGTGCTGGTGGGGCGGCCCTGGGTGTACGGGCTCGCGCACGCGGGGGAGGACGGCGTCCGGCACGTGCTGCGAAGCCTGCTCGCCGACCTCGACCTGACCATGGGCCTGTCCGGTCACCGCACCCTCGCCGACCTCACTCCCGCCTCCCTCGCACGCCCCTGACCCCCCGCGTTTAGTCCTCTAGTTGCGGTAGTTGGTGGTGCGAACTACCGCAACTAGAGGACTAGTTGCGGGGGGTGGTGGTGACGTGAGGGATATTCGGGAGCCCTGATCGTCACGCGCGGCTATCCTGGTGCCGGTCATGGCTTCCACAACTTCCCCGCTCGGCGCCCTGCGCGCTCGCTTGCCCGAACTCATGTCGCGCGACGAGCACCGCCTCCGGCGACGGCTCGACGGTGCCCGGAAAGCGCGAAACGCCGAGGACCTCGCCGCCCGGATCGAGGCCGACATCGAGGCCGCGGAATTGCGGGTCACCCGCCGCCGCGACGGCGTCCCGAAGATCTCGTTCCCCGAAGAGCTACCCGTCAGCCAGCGCAAGGACGAGATCGCCGCCGCGATCCGCGACCACCAGGTGGTGATCGTCGCGGGTGAGACGGGCTCCGGGAAGACGACCCAGCTGCCGAAGATCTGTCTCGAACTCGGACGCGGCATCCGCGGCCAGATCGGGCACACGCAGCCGCGGCGGCTGGCCGCGCGCACGGTCGCCGACCGGATCGCCTCCGAGCTGAGCACCGAACTCGGCGAGGCCGTCGGCTACAAGGTCCGGTTCACCGACCAGTCCGGCCAGGACACGCTGGTCAAGCTGATGACCGACGGCATCCTGCTCGCCGAGATCCAGACCGACCGGATGCTGCGACAGTACGACACGCTGATCATCGACGAGGCGCACGAGCGCAGCCTCAACATCGACTTCATCCTCGGCTACGTCAAACAGCTCCTGCCGCGCCGCCCCGACCTCAAGGTGATCATCACCTCGGCGACCATCGACCCGGAACGCTTCTCGAAGCACTTCGGCGACGCGCCGATCGTCGAGGTCTCCGGCCGGACGTATCCGGTCGAGGTCCGCTACCGGCCGATCATCGACCCCGACGATCCGGACGCCGACTCCGATCGCGACCAGACGCAGGCCATCTGCGACGCCGTCGACGAGCTCCAGCACGAGGGCCCCGGCGACATCCTGGTGTTCCTCTCGGGGGAGCGGGAGATCCGGGACGCCGCGGACGCCTTGTCCAAACAGGACCTTCGCAACACCGAGATCCTGCCGCTGTACGCCCGGCTCTCGTCGTCGGACCAGCATCGTGTGTTCCACCGGCACACCGGGCGCCGCGTCGTGCTCGCCACCAACGTCGCCGAGACGTCGCTGACCGTGCCGGGCATCAAGTACGTCGTCGACCCCGGCACCGCCCGGATCTCGCGCTACAGCCACCGCACCAAGGTCCAGCGCCTGCCGATCGAGCCGGTCTCGCAGGCGTCGGCGAACCAGCGCAAGGGCCGCTGCGGCCGGACCTCGGACGGTATCTGCGTCCGGTTGTACTCCGAAGACGATTTCGACGCGCGGCCCGAGTTCACCGATCCGGAGATCCTGCGGACCAACCTCGCGTCGGTCATCCTGCAGATGACCTCGCTCGGCCTCGGGGACATCGCGGCGTTCCCGTTCGTGGAGCCGCCGGATCGTCGCCAGGTCACCGACGGCGTCCAGTTGCTGCAGGAACTCGGCGCCTTCGACATGACCGACGGCAAGAAGCTGACCGAGACCGGCCGCAAACTCGCGCTGCTCCCGGTCGACCCGCGGATGGCGCGGATGGTGCTGGAGGCCTCGCGCAACGGCTGTGTGCGCGAAGTGATGATCATCGCCGCCGCACTGTCCATTCAGGACCCTCGTGAGCGGCCGGCGGAAAAGCAGCAGGCGGCGGACGAGCAGCACGCGCGGTTCGCCGACAAGACGTCCGACTTCCTGGCGTACCTGAACCTGTGGGAGTACGTCAGCGAGCAGCAGAAGGCGTTGTCCACCAACCAGTTCCGCCGGTTGTGCCGCAACGAGTACCTGAACTACCTGCGCATCCGCGAGTGGCAGGACATCTTCAGCCAGCTGCGTCAGCTGGCCAAACCGCTCGGCATCACCCTCAACACCACCGGCCCGGCCGATCCGCAACGTGTGCACACGTCGCTGATCGCCGGGCTGCTGTCACATGTGGGACTCAAGGACCCGGCCAAGGGGGACTATCTCGGCGCGCGCGGGGCGCGGTTCTCGGTGTTCCCGGGTTCGGCGCTGTTCAAGAAGCAGCCGCGATTCGTGATGTCGGCCGAACTGGTTGAGACCTCGCGCCTGTGGGGCCGGGTCAACGCGCGGATCGAGCCGGAATGGGTCGAGCCGCTCGCCGGGCACGTGGTGAAGCGGAGCTACTCCGAGCCGCACTGGGAGCGCAAGCAGGGCGCGGTGATGGCGCTGGAGAAGGTGACGCTGTACGGCGTCCCGCTGGTCGCCGATCGCCGGGTCAACTACGGGCGCATCGATCCGGAACTGAGCCGCGAACTGTTCATCCGGCACGCGCTGGTGGAAGGCGACTGGGAGACCAGGCACCACTTCTTCCGCGAAAACCGCGCGCTGCTCGATGAGGTCGAGGACTTGGAGAACCGGGCCCGCCGCCGCGACATCCTGGTCGACGACGAGACACTGTTCGAGTTCTACGAGCAGCGCGTCCCGGCAGACGTCGTCTCCGCGAGGCATTTCGACAGCTGGTGGAAGAAGGCGCGGCACACCGAGCCCGACCTGCTGAGCTTCGAGAAGACGATGCTCATCAACGAGACCGCGGGCGGCGTGCGCGAGGCCGACTACCCCGATTTCTGGACTCAGGGCAGCCAGACCTTCAAGCTGACTTACCAGTTCGAGCCGGGCGCGGACGCGGACGGCGTCACCGTGCACATCCCGCTGCCGGTGCTGAACCAGGTCACCCCGGACGGCTTCGACTGGCAGGTCCCCGGCCTGCGCGAAGAACTGGTGACGCAACTGATCAAGTCGCTGCCCAAGGCGATCCGGCGCAACTTCGTGCCGGCGCCCGACCACGCGAAGCTGGTGCTGTCGCGGGTCGGCCCGGCCGACGGTCCACTGCTGCACGCCGCCGCCGACGAACTGGAGGCCTTGCGCGGGGTGGTGATCCCCGACGACGCCTGGCAGCTGTCCGCGGTACCCGAACATCTGAAGATGACCTTCCGCGTGGTCGACGTCCGCGGCAAGAAGGTGTCCGAGGGCAAGGACATCGAGGCGCTGAAACGAGACCTGTCCGGCCAGGTGCGCGCGACGATCTCGAAGGCCGCCGACAGCATCGAGCGCCAGGGCTTGACGACGCCCGCGTTCGGCGAGCTGCCGAAGGTGTTCGCGAGCAAGCAGCGCGGGCACGACGTCAAGGCGTATCCGGCGCTGGTTGACGAGGGCGGCACCGTCGCGGTGCGGCTGCTGGACACGCCGGGACAGCAGGAACAGTCGATGTGGGCGGGTACGCGGCGGATGCTGCGGCTGAACCTGCCGTCGCCGATGAAGTTCATCACCCGCAATCTGGGCAATTCGTCGAAGCTCGTGCTGAACCGCAATCCGCACGGGTCGGTGGCGGCACTGCTCGAAGACTGCGTCGACTGCGCTGTCGACAGACTCGTGGGTGACAACGGCGGCCCGCGCTGGGACGAAGCCGGTTTCGCCGTCCTGCAGGAAAAAGTGCGTGCCGGGCTGAACGCCGGAGTGCTCGACGTGCTGACCAACGTCGAGAAGATCCTGCGCGCGGCGAACGACGTCGAAACGCGGCTGGCCGACACCCGCGGCCCGGCGGATTCGCTCGCGGACATCCGGGCACAGCTGGACGGATTGGTGCGCAAGGGTTTCGTCACCGAAACCGGGCAGGACAGGCTGAAGCACGTCGTCCGGTACCTGCGGGGGATCGAACGGCGGCTGGAGAAACTCCCGACCGAACCGACCCGCGACGTCCAGCGCACCGGCGACGTCGCGTGGCTTTGCAACGAGTATCAGGCCGCGCTCGACGCTCAGCCGCCAGGGACCTCGTCCCCGGCGCTGCGCGAGATCCGGTGGATGATCGAGGAATTGCGGGTGAGCTTCTTCGCCCAAACTCTCGGCACAGCTCACCCCGTCTCGCTGAAGCGCGTCATCAAGGCCCTGGACGACGCAGCCTCCTGATCACGCGTGTTGTCTGCCCAATCACGAGAGTTCGCCGCCCAATCACGAGAGTTCGCCGTTCAATCACGCAAGCCCGCCGCCTGATCACGCGCGTCGTCCGTTCAATCACACGTGTTTGCCGCCCAAGCACGCGTCTTCCGTGGCGTGGAAAGTGGAACGCGCTTGATCGGAGGCGGAACTCGTGTGATTGAACGGCGAACTCGCGTGATCAGGCGGCGAGTTCGTGTGATTGGGCGGCGAACTCGCGTGATCAGATGGACGACACGGTGCGGGTCACTTGGCGTCGGCGTAGGTGTCCACGGCGGCGATGTGCAGCGGGAACCGGACCGGGCAGGCGGCACCGAACATCATCCTCGCCGACTCCGCCATGCTGTCCACAATGGACTGCGAGATCTCGTCGGCGAACTCGGCCGGGGTGTGCACCAGGACTTCGTCGTGCTGGAAGAAGACCAGGTGCGCGGGGGAGGGGAGCTTGCCCCGCAGGGTCGCCAGCAGGACCGCGGTCATGTCCGCCGCGCTCGCCTGCACGACGAAGTTCCGGGTGAACCGGCCCCAGCCACGCGACGCCTGACGCGCCTTCGTCTCGGCCGCTTCGTCGTCGGTGGAGCCGCCGGTCAGCGCGCGCCAGGCTTCCGACGGCGCGGGCGACGTCCGGCCCAGCCGCGAGCGGACGCGCTCGCCGCGTTCCCCGGCCTGAGCGGCACGCTCCACATAGGACACCGCGTCGGGGAACCTGGTCCGCAGCAACGCCAGCAACGGACCGGCCTCCCCGGACGTGCCGCCGTACATCGCCGACAGCATCGCGATCTTCGCCCGGTCGCGATCGTCCCTGTCGTCCCAGGCGGGCACCGGCACGCGACGCACTCCGGAGAACATCGCCTCGGCGAGGCTCGCGTACAGATCCGTGGCCGCGGCGACGTCGGCCAGCTTGCGGTCCCCGGACAACGCCGTCAGCACCCTCGGCTCCAGCTGCGCGGCGTCGGCGACCACCAGTTTCCAGCCCGGATCGGCGCGGACGCAGGTCCGGAGCACTTTCGGGATCTGCAGCGCGCCGCCGCCACGGCTGGCCCAGCGGCCCGAAACGACCCCGCCGACGATGTAGTGCGGGCGGAACCGGCCGTCGTGCACCCATTCGTCGAGCCAGGTCCAGCCGTTGGCCGAATGCAGCCGCGCGAGTTCCTTGTACTCCAGCAGCGGCGGGACGGCGGGATGGTCGATGTCGCGCAGCAGGTACTTCCTGGCCGAGGTGACCTCGATGCCCTCCCGTCCCAGCGCCCGGACGACGCTGGCCGGAGCGTCCGGGTTGACCGGACGCCCGCCGAACGCGTCGCTGATCTTCGCCGCCAGTTCGACCAGCCGTTTCGGCCGCTGCCCGGCCGGGACGCGCGGCCCGAGCTGGTCGGCTAGCAACTCGAGGTGCAGGTCGGCCCGCCACGGCAGCCCGTCGGCCGACATCTCCGCGGCCGCCAGCGCGCTCGCCGACTCCGCCGCGAAGAGCAGCCGAAGCCGCTCCGGATGTTCGGCGAGCGCGACCCGCTTCTCCTGCTCGGCCAGCACGCGGCGGGCGGCCTCTACGACGGTGACGCCGTCGGGCAGTTGCGGGCCGCGCGTCTCGAACAGCGTCGGCTGGTCGTCCTCGGCCCAGGGCGGCGGCTCGTCGGCGGGCGCCTCCTGTCCGTTCGCCCTGGCCAGCGCCGCGTGCAGGCTCCGCGACTCCTGCGGGCGACCCTCATGGGCCAGCAGCAGGCCTTCGGTCAGCGCCAGGTCGTGACACCGCCGCACCCGGACGCCTGCCTTGATCAGTGCCGGGTACGCCCGCTCGACCGACGGGAACACCCAGCGCGGTGCGTGCTCGGCTTCCAGGCCTCGCACCTTCTCAGCGAACTCCGCGAGCTTCAGGCCCCGCAGCGTTTCGCCGGGAAACGAGATCGCGAAGTCGCCATCTTCCTCTTGACCTGCGAACGCCTGCACGTTGCCATTGTGCTAGTTCCTACCGACATTTCTGTCACCAGCGGGTTAATGCGCCGCAGCTACCGGTCGGCTACTGTCGAGTAGCAACCCCATACCGCCGGTACGCGAACGACGGCGGCATGGTGTCTCGCCGCAGCAGCAACGGAGGTGCCCGGATGAGAAACCCCACCGGCCTCGCCACCATGGTGGCGGGCAAGGTGACCGAGACCGTGCGGAGCATCGACGTGATGCGCCAAGCGGGCCTGCTCCCGATCCCCCGGGTCGACGAGGGCCTGCGCTCGCTGGTCTTGGTGCGGAAGTGGGGCCCGTTCGCCGGCGCCAACATGATCGCCGCCCGCCGGGACCCGGCCGCGACCGGCATCATCGACGAGCTCGGGCCGCTGACCTTCAAGCAGCTCGACACCCAGTCGAACGCGCTGGCCAGGGCATGGGCCGAACGCGGCCTCGGCCCGGGTTCGGTGATCGCCGCGCTGTGCCGCGACCACCGCGGTCTCGTGCTGACGATGCTCGCCTCCGGCAAACTCGGCGCGAAGCTGCTGCTGATGAACACCGGATTCGCCAAACCGCAGCTCGCGGATGTCGCGAAGCGCGAAGGCGTCACGGCGCTCGTGTACGACCAGGAGTTCACCGACCTGCTGGAAGCCATCGAGGGCGACGTCGAGCACTATCTCGCGTGGGTCGACACGGACTCCGCACGTCAGGGTGATATCCCGGTCGTCACCGAACTGGTGGCCAGCACCGACGACCGCCCGTGGCCCGCGCCCGCCAAACCGGGCGGGTTCATCCTGCTGACCAGCGGTACCACCGGGACGCCGAAGGGCGCGCCCCGGCCGCACACCTCCGCGCTCGCGTCGGCGCAGTTCCTGGACCGCATCCCGCTGCGGACCGGCGAAGCGACCTACATGGGCGCGCCGCTGTTCCACGGCACCGGGTTGTCGCAGTTCATCCTGTCCTTCGCGCTCGGCTCGAAGGTCGTCATGCGGCGCAAGTTCGTGCCGGAGGAGACGTTGCGCGGGGTCGCGGAGAGCCGCTGCACCACGCTGGTCCTCGTGCCGACGATGCTGCAGCGGATCGTCGACCTGCCCGAAGAGATCCGCGCCAAATACGACACCTCGTGCCTGCGGATCATCTTCGTCGCGGGTTCCGCGCTGTCCCCGGACCTCGGGAACCGCGCGACCGCCGCGTTCGGGGACGTCGTGCACAACCTCTACGGCTCGACCGAGGTCGCGGTCGCGACGGTCGCGACGCCCGAGGACTGGCGCAAGGCGCCGGGCACGGTCGGCCGCGCGCCGGTCGGCTGCAAGGTCGCGTTGTACGACGAGAAGGGCGGCAAGATCACCGAGCCGCACGTCACCGGCCGGGTGTTCGTCGGCAGCGGGCTGAGCTTTCAGGGCTACACCGACGGGCGGAACAAGGAGATCATCGACGGGCTGCTCTCCAGCGGCGACGTCGGCCACTTCGACGAGGACGGCTTGCTGTTCATCGACGGCCGCGACGACGAGATGATCGTCTCCGGCGGCGAGAACGTCTTCCCGATCGAAGTGGAGAACCTCCTGGTCGAGCGCGAGGACGTGATCGAGGCGGCGGTCGTCGGCGTCGACGATCCCGAGTTCGGGCAGCGGCTGAAGGCGTTCGTCGTGCGGGCCGACGGCGCGGATCTGGACATCGAGGGCGTGCGCGAGTACGTCAAGGCGAACCTCGCCCGGTACAAGGTGCCGCGCGACGTGGAGTTCCTCGACGAACTACCGCGTAACGCGACCGGGAAGGTGCTACGGAACAAGCTGCACTAGGGCTTGTCACCTGGAGGTGAAGAACGCCGGGGACTCTGAAGCCGTTGATCAACATCACCGAAAACCAAGTCCCCGGCTAATACTCCCAGTCGATGCCGAAGACACCGGGACCGAAGTCGAGCGCGACGGCGTGGACGCCATGGTTCTGATCGAGCTTCAGGTCCCGGCGGTCCAGCGGCGATGTCCCCTGCCGGGAGTACTGCCAGCATTTCGTCGGGATGGTGTCCGGGTCGAACCGGATCTCCAGCAGGTACTCCCGGACGGGCCGCCGGAACTCGCGGTAATGCGTGTTCCGGCATTCCGGATACGGCGGCCCGGGGTTCGTCAGCGAATACTCGATCAGGTGGGTCTCGCCGCGGTCGATGGGCCGGTCGAAGAGCAGTTCGGCCACCGTGAGCCCGTGCTCGTCGTCGACCTCGGCGCGCCCGACGTGGCAGTTCCGCAGGGTGTTGAGCACCGGCGGTCCCGCCTCGGGATCACCTTGGGCGTAGACCAGCAGCCAGCGGTCCTGGCCGTCCGCGCCCGCCTGGAACACCGCCCGCGCGGTCACCGCGCGCTGTCCGCCGTCGGCGGCGATCTCGCACAGGTCGTGCAGGCCGACCAGTTTCAGCTGATGGTGTTGTTCGAGCGCGTTGGGAGCGCCGACCTTCTCCAGCAGGGCCTGGAGCGCTTCGAACGGGAAGGTCATCGGCTGTTCGGTGGTGGCGCGGCTGCGGCGTGACGCCGCCCCACGTGGCCGAGGCGGCGGCAGCAGGCTGAGCAGTGAACCGGCGGGAATCGCCAGCACTTCTTCGAGGACCCGCACCGCGGACAGCGAACTCTGCCGTTCCGGCTGTCGTTTCCCCGATTGCCAGTAACTCAACGCGGTGACACTGACCGACGCGCCGCGCGCCAGGAGCCGGGCCTGGATGCGGTCGAGACTCAGCCCGCTGGTCGCGATGGCCGACCGCAACGCGGTGGCGAACGCCGTACGCGGCTGGTCGTCCTCGTTCGTGATAGCGCTCCCCACCGCCATATGCTGCTGACCGCCCCCATCTGCCGCTTCTTGACATCGCTCGGTTGATAACAACACGAATAACTTCAACAGTCCGGGGTAACACTCCAAGGGCGCCTTCCGTCAGGCGAAAACGCCTTTCCGGACGAGCGCCGCTACTCCCTTCGGTCTAGTACTGGTAACTGTGAATCATTGCCCGGCCCATGGCGCACCGGTTTGCATGACCTCAGCAACGATCATCCTCCCGGGTGATCCGCACGGTGCGGCAGGAAGGGATCCAGTGAGCAAGTCCCGGAAAAACCTGAAGTCCCGAAAGACCCGGAACGGCTTGATGGCGGGGGTCGCCCTCGCCGGTGTGACCGCGGCGGTCGCCACCTTCGGTGCGGGTCCGGCCAATGCCGACCAGCAGGGCGAGATCCGCGGCGCCGGTGCGGCCAACGCGGTCGGCGGCAGCTACATCGTCGTCCTCAAGCCCACCGCCGTCGGCCAGGGCGTGGCCGTGGCGGGCGAGGTCACCGCGAACGTCGCCGCCAAGGCGCAAGGCCTTACCGGTCGATATGGCACCACGCTTTCCCGCACGTTCGGTTCGGCGCTGAACGGCTTCTCGATCAAGGCCGACGAGGCCGCCGCCAAGCGTCTCGCTGCCGACCCGCAGGTCGAGTACATCGTCCAGGACAAGACGTTCAAGATCAGCGAGACCCAGGACAACCCGCCGTCGTGGGGCCTCGACCGCGTCGACCAGGCGGACCTGCCGCTCGACAAGAAGTACACCTACCCGAACAAGGCCGACGACGTCACCGCGTACGTCATCGACACCGGTGTCCGCGGCACGCACGGCACCTTCGGTGACCGCGCCGCCGGCGGCAAGGACTTCATCGACAACGACGACACCCCCAACGACGAGCACGGCCACGGCACGCACGTCGCCGGCACCATCGGCGGCACCGAGTACGGCCTGGCCAAGGGCGTGAAGATCGTCGGCGTCCGCGTGCTGGACGCCAACGGCAGCGGCACCACCGAAGGTGTCGTCGCCGGTGTCGACTGGGTCGCGGCGAACGCCAAGGGCCCGTCGGTCGCGAACATGAGTCTCGGTGGTGGCGCGGACGACGCCCTCGACGAGTCGGTTCGCGGTGCCATCTCCAAGGGCGTGACCTTCGCGCTCGCGGCGGGCAACGAGTCTTCCGACGCCGGCACCACTTCGCCTGCCAGGGTGAAGGAGGCCATCACGGTGGCCGCCAGCGACAAGACCGACAAGCAGGCCGGCTTCTCGAACTACGGCTCGGTCGTGGACCTCTACGCCCCGGGTGTCGACATCACCTCGTCGTGGGGCACCGGTGACGACGCCACGAACACCATCAGTGGTACTTCGATGGCTTCGCCGCACGTCGCGGGTGCTGCCGCGCTCTACCTGTCGGCCCACCCCGACGCCACCCCGGCTCAGGTCTCCGAAGGCCTGGTCGCCGCGGCGGCCGACGGCAAGATCAGCAACCCGACCGGTGGCACCGCCAACAAGCTGCTCCAGGTGAAGTAGTAGGCCTTCCGGACAGGCTGCCCCCGGCGAATCCTAGGCGCCGGGGGCAGCCTTTCGTCCGGAGGGCGCCGAACTTGTTACCAACCGGTACGCTCCCGGACATGGTCCTGCGGAAGAACATCCTGATCACCGGGGCGAGCTCCGGACTCGGCGAGGGAATGGCGAGGCAGTACGCCGCCAGAGGCCGCAACTTGGCCTTGGCCGCCCGCCGTCTCGACCGGCTCGACGCTCTCGCCGCGGAGCTCAAGAAGGCGTATCCCGGCATCACCGTGGTCACCCGGAAGCTGGATGTGAACGACCACGACCAGGTCTTCGCCGTCTTCGAGGAGTTCCGCGAGGAACTCGGCTCCCTCGACCGCGTGATCGTGAACGCGGGCCTCGCCAAGGGACAGCCGATCGGCTCCGGCCGGTTCGACGCCAACCGCCAGACCCTGCAGACCAACTTCCTCGCCGCGGCCGCCCAGATCGAAGCCGCCGTCGGCATCTTCCGGAAGCAAAAGGATGGTCACCTCGTGGTCGTCTCCTCCTTCTCGGCGCTTCGCCCCTTCCCCGGCAACATGACCGCGTACGCCGCTTCGAAGACGGGCGTCTCGGCGCTGGCCGAGGGCACCCGGATCGAGCTGATGCGGACGCCGATCAAGGTAACCCAGCTGCTGCCAGGGTTCATCGAGTCGGAGATGAACGCGGACATCTCCAAGATCCCGCTCGCCATCAAGGCGGAGGCCGGCGCGCTGGCGCTGGTCAAGGCGATCGAAACCGAGAAGGCGAAGGCGTTCGTGCCGTCGTGGCCGTGGACCCCGCTCGCGAAGGTGTTCCGGTTCGTCCCGGCGTCGGTGCTGAAGAAGTTCGCATGACCCTGGGCTCGGACAAGACGGTCGAGGTTCGTGATGAGGACGCGTTCGACCCGGCCGCGGTGCACACCTGGCTGACCGGACGGGTGCCAGGGCTCGGCGATACGCCGCCCGAGGTCCGCCAGTTCCCCGGCGGCGCCTCGAATCTCACGTACCTGCTGACCTACCCCGGCCGGGAGCTGATCCTGCGGCGTCCGCCCGGTGGGCACAAGGCCGCGTCCGCGCACGACATGCGCCGCGAGTTCCGGGTCCAGCGGGCGTTGCGGCCGGTCTTCCCTTACGTGCCCGAGGTGCTCGCCTTCTGTGACGACGAAACCGTGCTTGGCGACGACTTCTACGTGATGGAGCGGCTCGAAGGCCTGATCCTGCGCGGGGACCTGCCTTCGGGACTGGATCTGGCGGCGGAGAGCGCGCGTGAGTTGTGCGGCAAGGTCGTCGACAGGCTGGTGGAATTGCACGCCGTCGACGTCGGGGCCGCGGGACTGGCCGACCTCGGCAAGGGCGCCGGATACGTCGAACGCCAGGTGCGCGGCTGGTCGGAGCGGTTCCTCAAGGCGCGCACGGAGAACGTCCCGGACTGCGCCGAGGTGATGGCGTGGCTGAAGGAGAATCAGCCGTCCGAGGTGAAGATCTGCCTGATCCACAACGACTATCGGCTCGACAACCTGGTGCTCGACGACGATCTCGACATCGTCGGGGTGCTCGACTGGGAGATGGCCACGCTCGGCGATCCGCTGATGGAGCTCGGCAGCACGCTGGCGTACTGGGTGCAGGACGACGATGACGACGTCATGAAGCTCAGCCGTCGTCAACCGACGCACGTGCCGGGCATGTACAAGCGTGAAGATTTCGTGCGGCGGTACGCGGAGCGATCCGGCCTCGGGATCGGCGATTGGACGTTTTACGAGGTGTACGGCCTGTTCCGGCTCGCGGTGGTGATCCAGCAGATCTACTTCCGTTTCCACGAAGGACAGACGGACAACCCGGCACTGAAGGATCTTTGGCAGTTCGTCGGCTATCTGGACGGGCGCTGCCGCCGGATCATCGCGAAGGGAGGACACGCGTAGATGGGCGCGATTTACCTGGTCCGGCACGGGCAGGCGTCCTTCGGTGCGGAGAACTACGACCAGCTCTCGCCGCACGGCTTCGAACAGTCCACTGTGGTCGGTGCGGAACTGCTGCGGCGCGGCGTCGAATTCAGTCAGGCGCGCTCCGGTTCCCTCGCCCGGCAACGGGACACGGCCGCGACGGCGTTAAAGGTGCTCGACTCCGGGATCGCCGTCGTCGAGGACGAGCGCTGGAACGAGTACGACCACGTCGACATCGCGAAGTACCACGCCGCCGGTGTTCAGCAGACCGATTCGCGGGCGTATCAGGCCGCTTTGGACGGCGCGCTGAGCGCGTGGATCGCGGCGGGGGCCGCCGGGCCGTGTGCCGAGACCTGGCCTCAGTTCCTGGAACGGGTCAAAGGCGCGCTGGCCGATCTCGTGGCATCGCTGGGCAAGGGTGAGCACGCCGTCGTCTTCAGCTCCGGCGGGGTCATCGCCACGGTCTGCGGCGCGCTGATGGGCGCGCCCGAGGCCGGGCTGCTGAAACTGAACCGGGTCACCGTGAACGCGGGCATCACCAAACTGGTGTCCGGCCGCGGCGGGGTGACCATGCTGTCGTTCAACGAACATCCGCATTTCGAGGCGGAAGCCGCGGAACTGCTCACCTACCGCTAGGAGACACGCGATGGCGTTCGGCGAGGTCACGGTCATCCCGGTCAACGGGCACGGTCCCGAGGACGTCCTTGTCGACGACCAGGGCCGGATCTACACCGGCGTCGACGACGGGCGCGTCCTGCGCGTCGCGCCGGACGGCAAGCGGATCGACGTCCTCGGTGACACCGGCGGCCGACCGCTGGGACTGGAGTTCTACGGCGACGACCTCCTGATCTGCGACGCCAAGGCCGGGCTGCTGACCATGCCGCTCGCCGGTGGCGCCGTCACCACCTTGGCGACTTCGGCGGTGGGTCTCGACTTCGTGTTCTGCAACAACGCCGCCGTTGCTTCCGACGGCACGGTGTACTTCACGGACTCGTCGCGGCGCTTCGGCATCGAGAAGTGGCGTGACGACCTGATCGAGCAGACCGGCGGCGGGCGCCTTCTGCGGCGAACCCCGGACGGCGAGTTCGAGCAGCTCGCCGACGGTTTCCAGTTCGCCAACGGCGTCGCGCTGCCGCCCGACGAGTCCTTTGTGGCCGTCGCCGAGACCGGCGCCTGCCGGGTCGCCCGTGTGTGGCTGACCGGCGAGAAGGCGGGCACGCGGGACTACCTGGTCGACGATCTGTGGGGCTACCCCGACAACATCTCGACCGGCAGCGACGGGCTGATCTGGATCACCGTGGCGAGCCCGAAGGTCCCCGCGCTTTCCTTGGTGCAGAAGCTTCCCGCGCCGTTGCGGGCCGGTGTCCGCGCGCTGCCGACGTCGCTTCAGCCCGCACCCGCGCGGGAATGCGGGGTGCGGGGTGTCACGCCCGACGGGAAGCAGGTGCACGAACTGCGCGGGGAGATCGACGGGTTCCATGTGCTCGTCGGGGTCCGCGAGCGGGCCGGAACCCTGTATTTCGGCTCCCTGGAGGACAACGCGATCGCCGTGACGACGGTCTGAGTCAGTCCAGGCAGAATTCGTTGCCCTCGGGGTCGTTCATCACGATGAAGCCGAGGCTCAGCGGCTGCTCGGGCTCGAAGCGCTGAATCCGCTTCGCCCCGAGTGCGACGAGCCTGTCGCACTCGGCTTCGAGCGCCGCCATCCGCTCGTCCCCCTGAAGCCCGGGAGCGGCGCGGATGTCGAGGTGGACGCGGTTCTTGGCGATCTTGTCTTCCGGGACCTGCTGGAAGAAGATCCTCGGCCCCTCACCTGCCGGGTCTTCGAGCGCGGACCGGCTGTTGCGCTGTTCCTCGGGCACGCCCACGCGCTCGAGGAATTCGTCCCAGGCGTCCAGTGGGTCGGTGCCCTCGGGCACCTCGACCCCCGGCGGGCCGGGGTGGACGTAGTGCAGGGCGTCGCGCCAGAAGGTGGACAGCGCCTTCGGGTCGAGGGCGTCGAAGCTGACCTGGATTTCGCGGCTCTTGTGGTTCATGGGATTACTCTGGCACGCCTAGCGGACAGGATCGGTCCGCTATCTCTGACACAGTGGGTGACATGGAGGCGGAACGGGGTACGACGGAGCGGGTGCTCACCCTGCTCGGGCTGCTGCAGCAGCGCGCCGTGTGGACCGGCCCTGAACTGGGGGAACGACTCGGCGTCACCCCGCGCACGATCCGGCGGGACATCGAGCGGCTACACGCGCTCGGCTATCCGGTGCGGTCCAGCAACGGCGTCGGCGGGGGTACCAGCTCGGCCCCGGCCACGACATGCCGCCACTGCTGCTCGACGACGAGGAAGCGATCGCCACCGCGGTCTCGCTGCTCGCCGGCGCGGGCAGCGGTGACGCCGCGCTCCGAGCCCTCACCAAACTCGACCGGGTGCTGCCGACCAGACTGCGACACGAGGTGCGCGCGCTCTCCGGCTCGGTGGTCTCCTTCGACGGAAGCCGCGCGCCGATCGACCCCGACGTGCTGATGACACTGGCCAGGGCCTGCCGGGACGAGGTCGAGGCGGGTTTCGACTATCCGTTTCCGACGGCCTCGCTCGGCGTCGGGTCGAAAACTATGACGCCCACCACATTCACCATTTGGGTAGACGGCGGACCCACCAACCTGCGCAACCTCACACTGCTCTGCGGTTTCCATCACCGCCTGATCCACCACGGCGACTGGGAAGTCCAGATAGCCGCCGACGGACTACCCGAATTCATCCCACCCCAATACCTGGATCCATTGCGAAAAACCCGACGCAACACCCTCCCAGCTTGACCCGAGGAGCCCGCCAGCCACACCGGCGACGGGCCCCTCGGCATGCCCACACCCCACCAGCCTGAGCGACAACACCAAGCCCCGACGGACAACACTGGGTCAAGGCGGTCGTGAGGGGCGATTTATCCTGGGGATGAGGTTGAAACGCTGGGCGCGGGTCCGTGAAGGACTCCTTGAGGGACCCAGACCCCCACCGGAACGCCAAGTAGTCGCCTACTCGCGGAAGAGGCTCACCGACCGGTCCACTGGGGCGAACGCCCAGCCGTCCAGGCCGCATAGAACTCCCCGTGATCCTTCGCGGTCATCAGCAGGGCCTGAGTGATCGCCTCAAGTTCGATGGAACTTCCCAGGTCCATGTCCAGCTCTCGCGTCAATAGCACCTTCGTCGTGCTGTAAGCCAACGCCGGTCCGTCAGCGAGACGGCGAGCCAAAGCCGAAGCCTCGGAAGCCAGCGAGGAATCGTCAACGACCCGGGAAGCCAGCCCGATCGCCTCGGCCCGTGTGGCGTCGATCTTGTCGCCCAGCATCAGCAACTCCGTCGCCCGGCCCAGTCCGACCAGCCGCGGCAGCAGGTACGCCGAGCCCATGTCCGCCCCGGCCAGACCGACCTTCGTGAACAGGAAGGCGAACTTCGCCGAGGACGCCAGCAGCCGGAAGTCGCTGGCCAGCGCGATCACCGAACCCGCGCCCGCCGCGACGCCGTTCACCGCGGCGATCACCGGGATGGGGCATTCCCGCAGTGCTTTCACCACCGCGCCGGTCATGCGGGTGAACTCCAGCAGTTCCGCGGACTCCATCTTCCGCAGTTCGCCGATGATCTCTTCGACGTCGCCGCCGGAGCAGAACCCGCGCCCGCGGCCGGTGATGACCAGCACCCGGACGTCGCCGCGGTGCGGCAACTCGGCCAGCAGGTCGCGCAGATCCGCGTAGATGTCGAAGGTAAGCGCGTTCAGTTTTTCGGGACGGTCCAGGGTGACTGTGGCGACGCCATCGTCCACAGTGAACTCGAAGTGCTCCCAGTTCGCCGTGATCGGCGGCGTGGCGCGGAACGGGCTCATGACTGGATCCCACCTCCATCGAGGACGAGTGTCTGTCCGTTGATCGCGGCGGCTTCCGCCGCGGCGAAGAAGGCCACCGCGTGGGCGACCTCGTCGGGTTCGAGCAGGCGGCCGAGCGGGGACGCGGCGGCGAGGGCGGCTTCCGCACCGGCCTCGTCGCGGCCGGTCCGTTCCTGGATGCGGGCCACGGAGGCGGCCGTCATGTCCGTGCGCACGAAGGCGGGGCAGACTGCGTTCGCGGTGACGCCGGTGCCGGCGATCTCGGCGGCGGTCGCGCGCATCAGGCCGACGGCGGCGTGCTTCGACGCGGTGTACCCGGCCGTATAGCGGTAACCGATCTGCGCCGCCGTCGAGGCGACCGTGACGATCCGGCCGGTGTCACGGGACCGCATACCGGGCAGAACCGCCCGCGTGCACAGGAAAGCGCCGGTCGCGTTGACCTCGATCTGCGTCCGCCACTGTTCCAGCGACGTCTTCGCCAGTGGGGCACTCGCCGAGATCCCGGCGTTGTTCACCAGCACGTCCACCGGGCCGAGGCCGTCGAAGTACCGGGCGACGGCGTCCTCGTCGGTGACGTCGCAGTCGGCCCGGCCGGGGGCGTGCACCTGGTCACCCGCGGCCTGGAATCGCGCGGCGATGGCCGCGCCGATCCCGCGTGTCCCGCCGGTGACGACGACGATTCTCACTCTGCCTCCACCCGGCGCAACGTGCGCCGATCGAGTTTTCCGTTGGCGGTGCGGGGGAGTTCGGTCACGAACACCACCTCGCGCGGATATTTGTGCTTCGCCAGATGAGCCCGCGCGTGGTTCTTCAATTCTTCAGCGGTAACGGAAAAGCCCTCCGCCAGCACGACGCACGCCCGCGGGACCATCAAGCCGTCGACGGTCACCCCCAGCACCGCGCAGTCGACGACGGCGGGATGACCGATGAGGCAGTCTTCGATCTCGCTCGGCGCGACGAACACGCCGGACACCTTCAGCAGGTCGTCGACGCGGCCGTGGTGGTGGAAGTATCCGTCCGTGTCGCGGCTGAACAGGTCACCCGTGCGCAGGGTGTCGCCGTGGAACGTCCGCGCGGACTTCTCCGCGTCGCCGTAGTACTCGCGGGCGATGGACGGGCCGGTGACCTCCAGCGTGCCGATCTCGTTGTCCGGCAACGGATCACCGGTCTCATCCAGTATACGAGCGGTGTAACCGGGGACCTCGCGGCCGAGGCTGCCGACCCGCTGCGCGCCGGGCACATTGGACAGATAGATGTGGTACGCCTCCGAAGAGCCGATCCCGTCGATCACCGGGACACCGAACAGGTTGTCCCACTTGCGATGCAGCTCCGAAGGCAGCGCCTCACCGGCCGACGTCGCTAGCCGCAGCGAACTCATGTCCACTCCTGCCGCGTCCGGATGGGCGATCATCGCGCTCATCATGGTCGGCACGTTCACCAGGATCGTCGGCCGGTAGCGCTCGATCAGGGTGAACAGCAGATCGGCGGTACTGCGCTGCGGGAACACGATCCCGGACGCGCCGACACCGAACGGGAACAACGCGGTCAGATCGCGGGCGTAGCCGAAGAACAGTTTCGGCACGGCCAGCACGCGGTCGTCTTCGCGGAGTCCGAGGACGCCGAGCGCGTACCGGTCGAAGCTCTCCAGCGCGCTGCGCGCCGGGTGCACGCACGCCTTGGGAGAACCGGTGCTGCCGGTGGTGAACTTCCAGATCGCGACGTCGTCCAGCGTGGTCGGCGCGGCTTCCAGTTCGGGGGAGGCCGAAGCGACCAGCGAGGCGAACGAGTGCTCGCCGGGTTCCAGGGAAGCCTCGCCGATCACCAGCAGGTTCCGCGCCCCGGCCTCGCGCAACACGGGCAGTGTGGAGCCGTCGGCGATGACGACCGCGGCTTCGGTGTAGTTCAGGTAGTACGCGTAATCCTTGGGTTGCAGGAAGGAATAAACCTCGGCGGTGACCGCGCCGATCTTCTGCGCCGCGTACCAGACGGCCACGAACTCGATGCTGTCGTTCAGCGCCAGCAGGACCCGCTGTCCACTTCGGACACCGAGATCGCGCAGCACGTTCCCGGCCCGGTTCACCAGGGCGGCCAGCTCCGCGTAGGTCACTTCCTCGTCGCCGCACACCAGCGCCGTCCGCGCGCCGGGGAGCCGGTCGACGAAATGGGTCGCCAGGTTGAAGGTCATACCAGCTCCCGGATCGCTTCGACCAGGATGTCGGTGAGTACCGAGAAGGTCCGCTCGCCTTCTTCGGCGGTCGCCTGGGCAGGGGTTCCGCAGTAGGCCTCGGTCATCCCGGCCGAGGCGAAGTCGGTGACCCCATCGCGGGCCAGGTCGACGTGGACCGGTCGCAACTCGCGCTGAATCGTGACATCGACCAGGTCCGGCCGGTCGGCGAGCACCAGCGACGTCTCGTACTGCCCGGCGTGGCACGTGCCGGACCGGAACTCGTCGGTGAGCCGGGCCGCGTACCGGCGGCGGACGAGATCGACGAAGCCGACACCGGCGGTCTCCGCCACGCGTCGCAGCACCGCCAGATGTGCGGGCTCGAAATGGTTGTTGACCAACAGGATCTTCGGCAACCCCTGCTCGACGAGCGCGCCGCAGATGTCGGTCAGCAGCGTGTGCAGGGTGTCCTCGCCGATCGAGACGCCGCCCGCGAACCCGGCCGCGAACCGGGTCACGCCGTAGGGCACTTCGGGCAGGATCAGCACGCGCACGCCGGGGTCGCCCGCCAGCCGCGCGGCGGCGCGCTCGCACATTCCCCGTGAGATCAGGGGATCGGTGCCCAGCGGCGCGTGCGGCCCATGCGGTTCGACGGCTCCCACCGGCAGCAGCAGCACCGGAACGCGCTCACTGGACGCGAGCGCGGCCGCCTGACGCGAGCTCAAATCCGCGAAGTACGTCACTCGAATCAAGCTACACCGCAGCGGCCTGAGGTGTATAGAGTTGCCCGCATGCCCGAATCGGCCCCGCCCCACGGCGACCCAGGCCCCCAGGAACTGGTGATGACGCTGCTCGGCACCTATGTGTCGCCACGCGAGAGCCGCCGTGTCTGGTCCGGCGGCCTGGTCGGCGTGCTCGCCGGGCTGGGCTTCTCCGACGGCGCCGCGCGGATCGCGCTGGCACGGCTCGCTCGCCGCGACCTGCTCGCGAGGCACAAGGCGGGCAGGCTCGTCCACTACTCGCTGACCCGCCGCACGATCGCGCTGCTGGAGGACGGCGATCGCCGGATCTTCTCCCTCGGCCGCCGCGAACGCGAGGTCGGCCAGTGGACCGTGTTGTGGCAGAGCATCCCGGAAAGCCGCCGCCAGGCGCGGGAGCGGCTGGTGCGCCGCCTGCGTTTCCTCGGCTTCGGCCCGGTACAGGACGGCACCTGGATCGCCCCGCACGACCGCGAGGCCGAGGTGCTCACCCTGCTGGCGGAATTGGACGTCTCCGAACACGCCGGGCTGATGCTCGGCAAACCGTCGGAAGCCCTCGACGTCCGGCGGTTCGCCGGCCGGGCCTGGAACCTCGACGACCTCGCCGCGCGTTACGACGCGTTCGTCCGAGATTTCGGCGGCTGTTCAGGTGACCTGCCTGACGTCGAGGCGTTCCAGGTCCGAACCTGGTTGACGCACACCTTCCGCGCCTTCCCGTCGCTCGACCCGGAACTCCCGGTCGGGCTGGTGCCGGCTCCGCCGAGCCGGGCGGCAGCGGTCGAGCTGTTCCACGATCTTTACCGGGCGCTCGCTCCGGCGGCACAGCGCCACTTCGACGAGGTGACCGAACCATGACAGGCGACCGCGGTCGGCGCGATATCGATGGAGTGACTGAACCATGAACGACACCCAGGCCGCATTGAGTTACACGTCCTACCTTTCACTGGACGAATTACTGGACGCGCAGCATCCGAAGTCCGATGAACACGATGAATTGCTCTTCATCGTGATCCACCAAGTGTATGAACTTTGGTTCAAACAAGTTCTCCACGAGGCGCTTTACCTGCAGGAGCAGCTCGAGGCGGGTAACACCGCTCACGCCGTCCGCACACTGAGGCGGATCCTGACTATCTTCAAGGTGGTGGTCGCGCAGATCGATGTGCTCGAGACGATGACTCCGAGCCAATTCGCCAGTTTCCGTGCGCGACTCGACGCTTCGAGCGGGTTCCAGTCGGCTCAATTCCGCGTACTGGAGGCCGTCCTCGGCCGCCGGGACGAACGGGTGTTCGCGCATTACCCCGAGGGCGGTGAACAGCGTGCCGGCATCGCCGGCGCGATGTCACGGCCGTCGCTCTTCGATTCCTTCGTCACGTACCTCGCGGTGAAGGAGTACGACGTCCCGACCGGGCGCGATGTCACCAAGCCA
Organism: Amycolatopsis sp. cmx-11-32; assembly: GCF_047608695.1. Lineage (NCBI taxonomy): Bacteria > Bacillati > Actinomycetota > Actinomycetes > Pseudonocardiales > Pseudonocardiaceae > Amycolatopsis > Amycolatopsis sp. cmx-11-32. Next base: position 324,398 of record NZ_JADNQN010000008.1, read on the forward strand.
CTCGAACCCTCTCCAGCGCTCCAAGAGGTTCTACTGCGGGTTTATCGCGACGACACAGGGCCGTCGGTCGTGGCGGAGCACCTGGTCGATCTGGACGAAGGGATGCAGGAGTGGCGGTATCGGCACGTGAAGATGGTCGAGCGCACCATCGGAGACAAGACCGGGACGGGGGGTTCGTCGGGCGCGCACTACCTGCGTACGACTCTTTTCTCCCCGATGTTCCCGGACCTCTGGGCGGTGCGGAGCAAGCTTTGAGGAACCTCGACGAGCTCCGCCGCGACCCCAACGCGCTCGCGGCGCAGTACACGAAATTCGGTGTTGCGGACCGGATCCTGTTGACCGGGCACTCACACCAGGCCTGGCCTGACGTCGCGCAAGAAGGCCTTCTCGAGGCTTTCACCGACGCGGCCGAAGAGGTCGACACGAAGTGGGACAGGGCCTTCGCGAAGGCCGACGAGATGCGGGCCGGGTTCCGGGCGCTGCTCGGTGACCCGCACGGCGACATCGCGCTCGGTGCCAGCACCCACGACCTGGTGATCCGATTCCTTTCGGCGATGGACCTGCGCGGGCGTCCGCGCCTGATCACCACCGACGGGGAGTTTCACACGCTGCGCCGTCAGCTGGCGCGGCTGGCCGAGGAGGGCGTCGAGGTGGTCCGCGTCCCCTCGACTCCGGTCGCCACCCTGGCCGAACGCGTCGCGGCCGAGGTCACCGAAGACACCGCCGCGGTCCTCGTCTCGGCCGTGCTGTTCGAGACCTCCAGACTCGTACCGGGCCTGGCCCACCTCGCCGACGTCTGCCTCGCGAAGTCGGTGAATCTCGTCGTCGACGCCTACCACGCGCTCGGCGCCGTCCCGTTCGCGCTGCACGACCTCGGGCTCACCAACGCCTGGGTGCTCGGCGGCGGCTACAAGTACCTCCAGCTCGGCGAGGGCAACTGCTTCCTGCGGATGCCCGCGCACGCGCAGGAACTGCGGCCGGTCGTCACCGGCTGGTACGCCGAGTTCGGCGCGCTCGCGGACGAGCGCCGCCCCGGCCAGGTCGCGTACGCCTCCGGATCGGACAGGTTCGCCGGGGCGACCTACGACCCGACGAGCCACTACCGGGGCGCTCGCGTCTTCCGGTTCTTCGCCGAGCAAGGGCTCACGCCCGAGTTCCTGCGGGAGGTGTCACGGCACCAGGTCGGCTTCCTCGCCGAGGGGTTCGACAAGCTGGGCTTGCCAGAGGACGTCATCACGCGTGACCGGGAGGCGCCGCTGGACCGCATCGGTGGTTTCCTGTCGCTGAACTGCGCCGACGCCGGCGCGCTGCAGGCCGCCCTCGCCGAACGGGGGGTCCGGGCCGACAGTCGCGGCGCGTACCTGAGGTTCGGACCGGCGCCGTACCTGTCCGACACTCAGCTCGACTCCGCACTCCGCATCCTGGACGAAATCGTCCGCTAAGTTTGCGCTGTGGCACTGTCGCCGCCCGGATGACCTTCGCGCGGGGACCGTGCCTTGATCGAGGAACGCGCACGTCCGCCACAAGCGGCGTGCACTCCAGTGACAAGGAGTCACCACAGTGACCGAAGTGTTCGGCCAAGGTACCGGCCATGAACAGGTCGTCTTCTGCCAAGACCAGGCCACCGGCCTGAAGGCCATCATCGGGATCTACTCGACGGCGCTGGGCCCGTCGCTCGGTGGAACCCGGTTCTACCCCTACGAGTCCGAGGACGCGGCGCTCGCGGACGTCCTCGCGTTGTCGAAGGGGATGGCCTACAAGAACGCGCTCGCCGGCCTCGACCTCGGCGGCGGCAAGGCCGTCATCATCGGCGATCCCCACAAGCACAAGACCGAAGCGCTGCTTCGCGCCTTCGGCCGGTTCGTCCAGACACTGGGCGGCCGCTACATCACCGCCTGCGACGTGGGCACCTACGTGCAGGACATGGACGTCGTCGCCCGTGAATCGGAGTTCGTCACGGGCCGCTCGCCGGAGAACGGCGGCGCCGGCGACTCCTCGGTGCTCACCGCTTTCGGCACCTATCAGGGCATGCGTGCCGCCGCGGACGCCGTCTGGGGTGTCCCGGACCTCGCGGGCCGCAAGGTCGGTGTCGCCGGGGTCGGCAAGGTCGGGCACATCCTGGTCGGGCACCTGATCGAGGCGGGCGCGCAGGTGGTCATCACCGACGTCTCGCCCGCGGCGATCGAGCGCACCCGCGCGGCGTACCCCGCCGTCGAGGTGGTCGAAGACCTCGACACGCTGATCCGCACCGAACTCGATGTCTTCGCGCCGTGCGCGCTGGGCGGCGTGCTCACCGACGAGACGGTCGGCGAGCTGCGCACCAAGATCGTCTGCGGCGCGGCCAACAACCAGCTCGCGCACCCCGGAATCGACAAGCAACTCGACGACCGCGGCATCCTTTTCGCGCCGGATTACCTGGTCAACGCCGGTGGAGTGATCCAGGTCGACGACGAACGGCACGGTTTCGACTTCGCGCGGGCGAAGCGCAAGACCACGGCGATCTTCGACACCACCAAGGCGGTGTTCGCGCTGGCCAAGGCCGACGGCGTGCCCCCGGCGGCGGCCGCGGACCGGCTGGCCGAGCGGCGGATGACCGAGGTCGGCGGGCTGCGGTCGATCCTGACGGTGTAGGTCTCGCCGGGCCGAACGTAACGAACGGGACTTTCATCGCGAAATTTGCGATGAAAGTCCCGTCATCACACGTGCGTGAGGGGACTCAGCCGCTCTTGCGACGGAAGGTGCGCTTGTTCGCGGCGGGCCCGTGGGCGTGCAGGTTCTTCCCGCCGGCGTTCTCGTGGGCCGAGCCGGAGCGGGCCTGCGCCTGCTTGCGCTCCAGCGCCTCACGGAACTTGCGCTTGTTGTCGTCCTCTTCGCCATCCGCTGGGGATGGTGCCGGTTCAGTCATTGCTACCTCCGAGGTGACGACATGTGACGATCCCAGCCTGTCAGGAACCAACCCGGTTGGCGAGTCGATTTACGTCACCTGGTCGGCGCGGGCAGCTGGACGGGGCCGTGCGGATGGTGCACGACGTGCGTCAGGTGGCGGGAACCGCCGGGCCCCCTTCAGGTCGAAGGCGTGCGGAAGGCGCTGACCTTGAACGTTGGCGGATCCTTCACGACCGTCGTCGCGATGGTCGTCGCGCGCTGAAGCCAGCGGCCGCGTTGTGCCGCTCCGGCGAGTGCGCCGGTCACCGTCGCGCCCGCGAAAACGACAGCGGCGAGACCTGTCTCGGCGGAGAATTCGAGCGCGCCCAGCGTCCCGGCGGTGAATCCCGAATGGACACTCCAGGCGATCACCGCCGTCCCGCCCGCGGCGGCCGCGGTGGTCACCACGCCGGCCACGAGCACGACGAACCCCAAGGCCGCCAGGGAAAGGCCAGGATGTCGGGCCGAACCGAGCAGACCGGCCACCGACGCCGCGGCGACGACGGAGACACAACCGAACGGGAAACCGAAGCACTCGGGATTCCTCATCCGTTCAGTCAACTCCGCGTCACCGGCCGTGTCGTGCGCGTGAACGGGTTCCCTACGCGGACGCCGAAGTTCTTGACGAAATTTTGTCGCGTCAGACCTTGCGCGCGTGCTCGATGATCGCGTCTGCGATCGCGGACCACAGCTGCCGTGGCAGTTCGTGTCCCATGCCGGGGAACAGCAGCAGTTCGGCGTCCGGGATCGCCTCCGCGGTCGCCTTCCCGCCGCTGACGTTGATCAGCGGGTCGTGCTCGCCGTGGATGACGAGCGTCGGGACGTGGACCTCGCGTAGTTTCGTCGTGCGGTCGCCCGAAGCGACGACGGCGGCCGCTTGCCGCAGCCCACCCGCCGGGTGGTTCGCGCGGTCGTGGTTACGGGCAGCCTTCATCCGCAGGAACTCGTCGTCCGAAGGGTGACCGGGCGAGCCCACGAGCTTGAACCACGCGACGCCGTCTTCGATCGCCTGCTCGCGGGTGGCGGCGGGCGGGCGCGTCAGCCCGGCGAGGGCCGACGGCTCCGGATGCCCGACCGAGGGGTCCCCGGTGGTCGACATGATCGACGTCAGGCTGAGCAGCCGCTCCGGTGAATCGATCGCGAGCTGCTGCACGATCATCCCGCCCATGGACGCGCCGACGACGTGCGCGCGCTCGAAGCCGAGCGCGTCGAACAGGCCGGTGACGTCGGACGCGAGATCGGACAGCAGGTACGGCGCCGTGTCCAGGTCACCGGCCGCGAGGGCGGCCAGGTCCGGCGCGGGAAGGTCGTCCAGATAGGACGACAGGCCGATGTCGCGGTTGTCGAACCGGACGACGTGGAACCCGCCCTCGGCGAGCAGTTCGCAGAAGCCGACCTCCCACGTGACCAGCTGGGCGCCGAGCCCCATCACCAGGACGAGTGGCGGGTTCGAGGGGGAGCCGAAGGTGTCGTATTCGAGTTCGAGGCCGTTCACACGCGCGCGGGGCATGCGCTGATCCTCCCCGGATGTCCCCCGCCGTGCCACCGGCCGAATGCGGATACGGTAGCCCGCATGCCGACTTTCTCCGAAGACGCGGGTTCCCGGCCACGGTCGCGCGCGGCTTCCGGACGGCAGGCGGTCACCAAGGAGCGGATCGTCGACGCCGCGCTGGAGCTTTCGGCCGAATCCGGCTTGGAGAACTGGACGCTGCGGCAGCTCGCGGCCGCTGTCGACGCCTATCCCGCAGTGGTCTACCACCACGTGGGCGACCGGGACACCGTCGTCGTCGCGGTGCTGGACCGGGTGGTCGGCGAATTGACCCTGCCCGACGAGACCCTGCCGTGGCGGGCCTGGTTCGACGAGTTCCTGCCCACCGTGCGGACCGTGCTGCGCCGCTATCCCGGTTCGGCGCGGCGGCTGGCCCTGTTCGGGCCGTCGGTCGCCGCGGCCGTGCCGACCATGAACACCGGTATCGGCCGCCTGCTCGCGGCAGGCTTCGGTGCCGAGTCGCCGTTCGCCTACAACTTGCTGCTCGCCACCGCCTGCCAGTTCGTCGCGATGGAGGACGACCGCGAGAGCGCGATGGCGCTGCAGCTCGACCGGTCCGAGGGGTATGCGGCGTTTCGCACCCGCGAGGACCTGCCGGGGATGGCGGCGCTGGGGGAGTCGATCGCTGCGCTGATCGCCGATCCCGATCTCGCGGCCGGCTACTACGAACGTCTCTACGCCTACGCGGTCGAGTGTTGCCTTGACGGGCTGGAGCACCGGCTCGCCCAGCTGGGGGCTCTCGAAAGTTTGACAGAGCCGTGACAGTGAATCGGCGTAGTGTGGAGGAATACCGGTGCTCGTCACCGGTCATGAAGCCCCTGGCACCCACCTCCCCCTCGAGGTGCCGGGGGCTTCTCCCCGTCAGCTTCGCGGTGCCGCCCGCTGGATCTCGGGGAAGACCTCACCGACCAGCGTGACCAGCGACTTGCTGAGCAGCGTGTGCACCTGCTCGCGATTGAGCGAACCGCGCACCAGCCATTCGCGGCCCGCCGCCTTGACCATTCCGCCGAACGCGCGGACCAGCGCGTTGAGCTCCTGCCCGTGCTCGCTTTCGCGGGAGAGACCGACCGCTTCGAGCACCCGGTCCGCCGATTCGCGATCGGCCTCCTCGAGGATCCGTTCGACTTCGAGGTCCCTGCCGATGCCCTCGGGCGCGATCGCGGCCAGCCACATCTTTTCCTGGCTGGTGACCATGTCCAGGAACCAGTCGATGGCGACGTCGGCGCGCAGATCGAGCGGGCCCTCCGGCAGGATCTCGACCGCGAGCCGCGGCACGGTCAGCGCCCGCCGGATGATCTCCAGGTAGAGTTCGCGCTTGGTGCCGAAGTAATGGTTGATCAGACCCCTGGCCACCCCGGCCTCCGCCGCGATGTCCGATGTGGACACTTCCGAGTACGGACGGGCCCCGAAAAGGCGGGCCGCGCAGGCGAAGATCTGTTCCTTACGCTCGTCCGGTTCCAGTCTCCGCCATCTCGGCGCCGGCTCGGTGGTCATACGCCCAATCTTCCCACGATCGATTCAGTCCGGCTGGACGGTCACGGAAGTCCTTTCGTCATCTGAAAGCGCAGTGACATTCAAAAGCAAAGTGTCAGTTAATCCGGCGTGTACCGTCCGTTGGCCCGCTGGTCTTTACCGTCTTCTTTCAGGTGGCATGCCGTGCGCGCTGTCGGGGCGCGTTTGCCTCCTACCGGCCCGGCCTGGCGAGTAACCCCCCCTAGCTCGCCAGGCCCGGGCCTTCTTCGCAGGGTGAGGGACGCTCGGCGGGCAGGAGCAGTGTGAACGTCGTCGGCGACGGGCTGGTCAGCCGCAGACGTCCGCCTTCCGCCTCGGACAGGCTCCGCGCCAGCCGCAGCCCGATCCCGTGGCCCGCCCGCTCCTCGGACTCGTCCCCGGTCACGAACGGATCGTGCCCGTCCGGGATGGCGCCCTCGTCGCTCACGTCGATGGCCAGCGCGTCCCCGGCGTCGCGAGCGAGGACGGTGACCGTGCCGCGTCCGTGCGTCGCCGCGTTGTCCAGGAGTACGGCGAGAACCTGCCGCACGGCCGCGTCCGCCGCCCGCGCCGGCAGGGCCTCGCGTCCGCTGATCCGCAGCGCCCGGCCGCGTCCGGCGAGCAGGCCGTGCCAGGTCTGGCGGACCTCCTCGAAAAGTTTGCCCAGGTCCAGCAGGGCGCGCGGGGCCCTGGTCTGTTTGGCCAGCGCCAGCAGGTCGTCGATGGTGCGTTCCAGCCGGTCGGCCGACGCGATTCCGTCGCGGATCGTCGCGTAGGGGTCGCGATCGGGGCTCTCGAGTGCCGCCTCCAGTTGCAGGCGCAGCCCGGTCAACGGCGTCCGCAGCTGGTGAGAGGCGTCGGAGGAGAAAGTGCGCTCCCGTTCCAGCGTCTCGCCGATCCGGGCGGAGGTGACGTCGAGCGCTTCGGCGACCTGATCGATCTCGCGGACCCCGGTGCGGCGAGCGCGCACGGTGAAGTCACCCTCGCCGAGACGTTCGGCGGAGACGGCCAGATCCTCCAGCGGCCGCGCCAGCCGGGTGGCGATCCGGCGCCCGATCAGCCAGCTCGCCCCGATCGCGATGGCGGCGAGCCCGGCCATCTTCAGCCAGGTCAGCCGGATCCTGGCGTCCAGTTCGGACCGGGGATGGGCGGCGCGGATCACCCCGACCAGCGACGGTCCGCTGAGTACCGGGATGGCGAGGACCACTTCGTCACCGAGTAGCCCGGTCGCCATGTCGGTCCGGCGCGCTTCGAGCACGAACGCGTCGGCGGTGGCCGGCCCGTCGCCGGTCATGAGCCTGCCGGTCGGGGTGTAGACCGCGACCTTGATGCCGTGGATCCGGTCTTCGCCCTCGCCGGGCACGACGGGCCTGAGCTCCGGGACCCGTCCGTTGGCGAGTTCACCGGTCACGGCGAGGGCGACGGTGTCGGCGGCGCGTTCGAGGTCGTACGTGGACATGCTCTCGTGGAACCTCGCGACCGCGACGGCCAGCGGCACTCCGAAGAGGGTGATCGCCAGCACCGCGGCCAGCACGGTGAGGGTGACGATCCGGCGGCGCACGGACAGAGTGTGGCCGACAAGGGCGAGGATCACCCACCCGACGCGATATTTTGCCGTCCGTTGACCTGAGATCAAGGCGATGTTGACCCCGTTCGCTCTACCTTGGGGCCATGCGCCGACGTGCCGCCGTCCTGGCAGGCCCGGGGCCCGGATCCGTCCCCCTCGTCCGGTACGCCGTCCCGGGCGAGTGTGTGGCCGTGCTGCCCGCCGGAAGTGGCGACGCCCCGGTGGTCGCCGCCGGCGTCGGCGTGCTGCTCAGGCGCGGGAACCTCTTCGGTCATCTCACCGTGGCGCAGAATGTCCTGCTGGCGGGACGGCTCTCCACCCGCCGCGCCCCCGGAAACGCCGCTGACCTGCTTGAACTGGCCGGGCTGGCCGCACGCGGCGACGCCTATCCGGATACGTTGTCCGCACTGGAGGGCGCGCGGGCCGGGGTCGCCGTCGCACTGGCCGGTGCGCCCGAGGTCGTCTTCGCCGACGAACCGGCGGGCGAACTCGACGGGCTCGCCGCCCTCGAACTCATGGACCTGTTGTGCGCCGTCGCGCGCCGGGGGACGGCCGTCGTCGTGGCGACCCGTGATCCCGACATCGCGGCGGCCGCGCACCGGATCGTGAGAGTGGCGTGACGGCACCGCTGGTCCGCACCGACGAACTGGCGCACACCTACGGCACCGGACTGACCGCGGTGGTGGCCGTGCACGGCGTCAGCTGCGCCATCGGCGCGCGGACCCGCGCGGTGGTGACCGGCAGGGCCGGAGCCGGGAAGACCACGTTGCTGCATCTGCTCGCCGGGATGAAGAAGCCGACGGCGGGCACCATCGACTGGCCCGCGTTCGGACCGTCGCCGCCGGGCCCCGACCTGATCGGGCTGATGCTGCAGGACGGCGGGCTGCTGCGCGATCTCGACGTCCGGCTCAACGTCGCACTGCCGCTGGTCCTCGCGGGCCGGACCGGCACCGCGGTCCGCGACGCCGTCGACGGCGCGCTGGAACTGGTGGGTCTCGCCGGTTTCGCCAAGAAGGCGCCTCGTGACCTGACCGGTGAGCAGATCCGGCTGGCCATCCTGGCCAGGGCGCTCGCGCCCGAGCCGAAACTGATCCTCGCCGACGACCCGGCGGGCTGGCTGGACCGGCGGTCCGGGGAACGGCTGCTGGGCAGGCTCGTGCAGGCGGCGGACCGGCTGGCCGCCGGGCTGCTGGTGGCCACGGCCGAGCAGGCACCGGCAGGGCTGTTCGGCGAGAGCTGGGCGATGGTCGACGGGAAGCTGGTGCGGGACCTGTGATCGCGGCGATGGCGTTGTGGGTCGGCGGGATCGCGCGAGTGCGCCCCGCCAGGCTCGGCGTGCCCGCGGCCGGGGTCGCGATCGTGATCACGCTGCTCGCGGTGCACGGCTGGGCCGGGCATCCGGCCCCGCCGTGGGTACCCGCGACAGTGCTCGTGGTGCTGCTGGCCGCCCCTTCGGAGCGTTCGTTGCGGGCGGACCAGGACCTGCTTCGCGCCCGCGGCGCGACCGGTGGACAGGTACTCGGACTGGCCTCCGCCGAAGCCGCGGTCTCCGGGCTGACCGGTGGCGTGGCCGGGGTCGTGCTGTCGCTGGCGGGTGGCTTCCTGACCGGAACCGGCGTATCGCTCACCTGGGAAATCGTTCTCTTGCTGCTGGCCGGGCCGCTCGTCGCGGCCCTCGCCGTGCTGCCGCCGGTGCTGCGCGAGTGGTATTTCGTCCCCGCCGACGACGGGCCGCCGTGGTGGTCGCCCTACGGTCTCGACTTCATCCTGCTCGCGCTCGCCTTTCTCTGGCCGCTGCTCGGCTGGGCCGGCGGCACGATGCTGTTGTGGCGGCTGGTGGAGCTGGGACTGCGTAAGGGAAAGCGGGCGATCGGCGGGGTGCTCAGGCCGTTGGTCTCCGGGCTCGCGGGTGTCCTCGCGCTGTCCATTTCGTGGCGGAGTGCGCTGCTGGCGCGGTCGGTGTCACTGGTCGCGCTGGCGGTGGCCTTCGCGATCGCGTCCGCGCTCACCAGGGACGGCTGCACGGCGGCCACGGTGGACAAGGTGGCGTCACTCGTGCTCGCCGCGGCCGCGGCCGGGCCGTCGTTCGGGCTGGCGCTCAACGAACGCCGCCGTGACCTGCTGATCGTCAGCACCCTCGGCGGGAAACGCCGCCAGGTGGCGACGTTCATCGCGGGCGACGCGCTGATCGTCGGCGGCGGTGGCCTGATCGCCGGACACCTGCTGGGCGTGCTGTTCGTCCTCTTCACGCCGGCGGAATGGGAATCCTTTCCCCACGGGTACTTCGGGATGCTGGGGGCGGTGGTGATCGTGTCGTGCGTGGTGGCGTCGGCGTGGATCGCGCAACTCGCCGCCCGCGACGAGGTCTCCGACCTCCGCGACTACTGAGGTATGTCTCGTGACTGGACGGGCATCACACGTGATTGAGCGGGCATCACCCGTGATGTCCATCCAGTCACGGGTGATGCCCGTCCGATCACGTCTCGAAGGGTTGTTCGAGGCGGTAGCCGTGGCCGCGCAGCGTCGAAATCCGCGGCGCCTGCTCGGGCGTGGGCGCCGATTCGGTCAGTTTCCGCCGCAGCGCGGCGATGTGGACGTCCAGGGTCTTGGTGGAGCCGTACCAGTGCGCGTCCCACACCTCCGACATCAGGGTGTCCCGGCTGACCGCGACACCCGGCTGCTCGGCGAGCCGCGCGAGCAGGTCGAACTCCTTGGCCCGCAACGAGATCTCCCGTCCGCCGACACTGACCCGGCGTCCGGCGGTGTCCACCCGCAGACTCCCGATGGCGATCGCGGGCCTGCTTTCCGGCGGGGCCGTCCCGCGCCGCAGGTGCGCCCGCACTCTCGCGAGCAGTTCGCCGAGGCGGATGGGTTTGGTGAGGTAGTCGTCGGCCCCGGCCTCCAGGCCCACGACGACGTCCATTTCCTCCTGCCTGGCGGTCAGGATGACCAGAACGGCGCCGGGGAGTTCCGCGCGCAGCCGACGGCAGACCTCGACCCCGTCCAGATCCGGCAGACCGAGGTCGAGCAGGACGAAATCGATGTCGCCGTCCGCTGCCGCCGTGAGCGCGGTGCGGCCGTCGCGTTTCCAGGAGACCTCGTAACCGTGCAGGCGGAGGGTCGATTCGAGGACGCCGCCGATCGCGTCGTCGTCTTCCACCACCAGCAGTTTCGGCATGCGGGGGAGCTTAACCGTTGAACGCTGTTCTTTTCGGCCAAGACGTTACGAACGCCACCCTTTCTGTAACAGGGCGCTAACGGTTGCCTGTGCGCTTCCGGCTGTACGTCCATAAAGGACAGAGGGCGGCGAAGGCGAGGCACAGCCAGGCGAACACGTCGCCGATCGAGCCGTACACGGTCTGTGTTCGCGGCTGTACCGGCAGATCCGCGAGGAGCGTCTGCTGATCGGTCCGGGCGTGGTCGGCGTTCCCGAGTACCCGGCCCTGACCGTCCACGGCTGTGGAATTTCCGTGCGTGGAGTGCCGGAAGATCGAGTAACCGTTTTCCACCGCGCGGAACACCGCCTTTTCCGCGTGCAGTGAGCCGAATCCCGGCCAATCGTTGGCGGGGACGAGCATCAGCGCGGTCCCCTTGTCCGCGGCCTGTCGCATCAGGCCGGGGTAATCCGCGTCGTAGCAGATGACCGTCGCGAGCCGCCCGTACGGCGAATCCGCGGTGGGCACGACGCCGGGGCCGGGAGTCATCGGTTCCATCGGCGTCGGATGTGCCTTGTCGTAGGTCCACGACACCTCGCCGGCCGGCCCGACGAGCACGGCCACATTCCGGATGTGGGGAGCCTGCGCGGTGTAGAGCGCGTAGGCGAGTTCTACGTGGATACCCGCCTGCTTCGCCTCGGTGCCGACCCGCTCCAGCAACGCGGCCTGGTCTCGCTCCAGCACTCTGGCATGGGTTTCCGGCCAGACCACGATCTTCGCCCCCGCCGACGCCAGCTGTCGTGTCCTGGTCACGAGATCATCGGTGATCGGCGCGAAGGCGGCACCGACCGCGACCGGGTCGGCCGCGTTGACTTCTTCGGCACGCCAATACTTCACGCCGATCCGCTCCAGTGCGTCGGAACTTGCCCGGTCCGCGTCGGATGATGGACTGATCCCCGCGATCCGCACCGTCTGTGTCGTGGGCGCGTCGAACAGCAAGCGCGCGCCACCGGCGGCGAACACCAGGCCCAGCAGGCAAACGTGGACGAGGACCGTGCGCCTGACCCGCGGCCACCCTTCCGCCCAACCGGTGTTCACCACCGAGGCGAACCACGCGAGGACGAAGGTGAGGCCGTACACGCCAGTCACCGACGCGGCCTGGAGCAGCGGCAGATTCCCGGACTGGGTGCTGCCGAGCGCACCGAAGTCCCCGAATCCGGTGATGAGGGTGAAGAGGTACTCGCCTGCCACCAGTGTCGCCGGGAACACCAGGGTCCTCAGCGGTCCGGCGCGTTCGGCGAGCAGGCGGTCGGCCACGAACGCGGTCGTCTGCAGCAGGACCAGCAGGGTGAAGGCGAGCAGCGCCGGCAGCACGAAGATCAGCCCGGTGACACCGAGCCAGAAAAGTTGCCCGATCAGCAGGGAGAGCCCGACCATCAGGGCCGCGCGCCGGATGGGCGCCCGCCGCGCGTAGCGGAGCAGGAAGACCGGGAATACCCACGCGGCGAAGGGAACGTTCCAGTCGGTGTGGACGGCGAGCAGGAGCAGCGCTGTGCCCAGCCACCAGAGCAGCCGTTGATTCATACCGCGAACGGTAGGAAATCGCGGCTGCCCCGGCAGCCCACCTTGGGCAGCGGTGACCCTTACTTTCGTCAGGAAACGTGGTCGCGATACGCCCTGACGGTCTCCGCGAGGACCTCGCCGCCGGGACGCCGCCAGAGATCGGCGTCGAACACCTCGACCTCGATCGGCCCGGTGTACCCGGCGGCCTCGACACACGTCTTCAGCCGCCGGTGGTCGATCGGGCCGTCACCGGGCAGCGCGCGGCCGAGCAGGGTGTCGGTCAGGGGCACCTTCTGGTCGCAGACGTGGAATCCGGCGATCCGCCCGGTCGCCGCGGCGATCGACTCCTCGATCCGCGGGTCCCACCACACGTGGAACTCGTCGACGATCACGCCGACCTGGTCGGCCGGATGCTCCAGCGCGATCGCCAGCGCCTGATCCACAGTGGACAGAACCGAACGTTCGGCGCACTGCATGGGATGCAGGGGTTCCAGGCCAAGACGGACCCCGCGCTCACCGGCGTAGGGCGCCAACTCGCCGACCGCGTCGGCGACGCGCTGCCTCGACGTCGCGAGGTCACCGTTCACCCCGCCGACGACGAGTACGAGAACGTCCGCGCCCAGCGCGGCCGCTTCGTCGATCGCCTCGCGGGTCTGCGCGACACCATCCACAGGGGACCCTTCCGGGGTGATCCCGGTGAAGAAACCGCCGCGGCACAACGACGACACGCCGACGTCGTACTCCTTGAGCAGCCGGGCCGTCTCCTCGACGCCGGTCTCGGCGACCTTGTCCCGCCACAGGCCGATCCAGCGGACGCCCGCCTTGGCGCAGCCCGCGACGGCTTCCGGTAGCGACCACGCCTTGGTAGTGATCTGGTTGAGGCTCAAGCGGTCCATCAGGCCACCCCCGCCGCGGCCAGCAGCGGCCGCATCCGCGCGACGGCGAGATCCGGGTCGGTGAGCGCCCCGGCGGTGTCCGCCAGGCGCAGCAGTTCGGCCAGATGCGTGATGGACCGGGCCGACTCGCGGCCCGCGACCATCCGGAAGTGATCCTGGTGCCCGTTGAGATAGGCGAGGAAGACGACGCCGGTCTTGTAGTTCCTCGTGGGGGCGCGGAAGATCGCCCGGCTGAGCGCCACCGTCGGGTCCAGCAGGTCGTGGAATCCGGCCGTGTCGTCTTCGTCGAGCCGCGCGAGCGCGGCGCCGGCGACCTGGGCGACGGCGTCGAAGATACCCAGAAGTGCTTCACTGTGGCCCTGCTCGTCCCCGGCGATCAGTTCCGGGTAGTTGAAGTCGTCGCCGGTATAGCACACGACGCCTTCGGGCAGCGCGCGGCGGAACTCGGTCTCGATCGACGCGTCGAGCACCGAAACCTTGACGCCCGCGATCGCGCCGGCGTGGTCGGTGCAGAGCCTGCCCAGTTCCTTGGCGGCCTCACGGACGTCGCCGTGGCCCCAGTAGCCCGCGAGTGCCGGGTCGAACTGCTCGCCCAGCCAATGCAGCAGGACCGGACGGTCCGCGCCGGAGAGCAGTTTCCCGTACGCGGCGTGGTAATCCTCGGGGCCGGACGCCGAAGCGGCCAGTGCCCGGCTGGCCATCACGACCGGGATCGCCCCGGCCTCGCCGACCAGGTCCAGCTGCTCACGCCAGGCGTCCACAATGGACGCCGCGGTGGCGTCGCCGCCGGGGAGCTGGTCGGTGCCGACCCCGGCGACCCACGGCCGCCCGTCGGCGAGCGCGCCGGTGCGCCGGATGAGGTCCTGGATCCTGCCCCAGTCCAAGCCCATCCCGCGTTGCGCGGTGTCCATCGCCTCGGCCACGCCGAGACCGCAGGACCACAGGTGCTCGCGGAAGGCGAGTGTCGTGTCCCAGTCCAGGACCGCGCCTTCTTCGGGATCGGCGGCGGCGAGCGGGTCGGCCACCACGTGTGCGGCCGCGTAGGCGATCCGGGAGGTCGGAGGTGATGCCGGTTTCGCGGGCGTTTCCGCCCCTCGCGGCGTCCACTCCACCAGTCCGCCGTCGGCGGTGGGCAGGGCGATCAAGGTCATCGGGTCTCCGTGGCGCGGGGTTGAGAAAGCGCTTTCTCGTGCCACGGTAAGTCACCTCATGGGCCGCACACAAGGGTTTCAGCGAGGGCGAGCGGCGGTGCTGAGGCGCAGGACGACCTCGCCGGACATCCGCACGACTCGAGGCCGCGTGCCGGGGGAGGCCTTGAGTGCCAGGTCCATGGCCCGTTCACCCAGCTTCTCCAGCGGCAGCGCGACCGTGCTCAGCGACGGCGTGAGATCGCGCACTACCGGGATGTCGTCGAAACCGGCGATCGACATTTCACCGGGCACGGAGACCCCGGCGTCGCGCAGTGCCGCCATCGCGCCGATCGCCATCACGTCGGTCACCGCGAACACACACGTCGGCCACTGCTTCCGCGGCCGGGCGAGGACCTTCTCCATCGCCTCGTAGCCCCCGTCGCGGGTGAACGCCGCCTCGGCGACATCGTCCTCGTGGAGTTCGACGCCGTGCTCCCGCAGTTCCGCCGCGAAACCGTCGAGCCTGTCGACGACCGTGGTCAGGCTCCTCGGCCCGGCGAGTACGGCGAACCGCCGGTGTCCCAGGTCCAGCAGTGCCTTCGCCAGTTCGGCGCCGCCGCCCCGGTTGTCGGGTTGCACGGTGTCCACTTTGAGCCCCCGGTGCCTGCTGACCGCGGCGACGTGGCCGCCGCCGCGCCGGTACGGCTCGAGTTCGGCGGCCATCGCCTTCTCCCACGTCTTGTCCTCGAAGGCGGAGCCGATCAACAGGATCGCCGACGCGCGCTGGGCGCGCAGCGTGGAGACGTAGGCGACCTCCTTGGCCGGGTCGCGGAACGTACTCGCCAGCATCACCAGGAGGTCGTTCTCACTCGCGACGCGCATGATGCCGCCCGCGATGGCGGCGAAGTACGGGTCGCCGACGTCGTGGCAGATCACCCCGACGGTCGGCTGTGAGCCACCGGCCAGCGCCTGAGCGTGCGCGTTGGGGGTGTAGGAGAGGTCGGCCGCCGCGGCGATCACCCGTTCGCGGAGATCCCCCCGGACGGTGGCGGTGCCGTTGAGGACGCGGGACGCGGTCGCGAGCGACACGTCCGCGGTACGCGCCACATCTTCCAGCGTCACGTGGGGGCGGGCCTTCATCGATCCTCCAAGCTGACGTTTGGGGCATAGTGGCGGATATGCTCGGCCTTTACCCGGAAATCGAACCTTACGTCCAAGGGATGTTGCCTGTCGGTGACGGCAATGAGATCTATTGGGAGGAATGCGGCGACCCCGCGGGCAAACCCGTGATCTTCCTCCACGGTGGCCCCGGAAGCGGGGCGAACGCGAGACATCGCAGACTGTTCGATCCCGAGCGGTATCGGATAGTTCTTTTCGATCAGCGCGGCTGCGGGCGCAGCACGCCGAACTGCGCCACTCCGGACGCGGATCTCTCGGTCAACACGACCTGGCACCTCGTCGCCGACATCGAACGGTTGCGCGAGCATCTCGATATCGAACACTGGATGGTCTTCGGCGGTTCGTGGGGGAGTGTGCTCGGGCTGACCTACGCGGAAACGCATCCCGGGCGGGTCACCGAACTCGTCCTCCGCGGTGTGGCCACGTTGCGGGTGAAGGAACTGCAATGGCTCTTCGGCGGGGGAGCGGCGTTCCTCTTCCCCGAGGCGTGGGCGCGTTTCCTGGCACCGGTGCCGTTTCCGCGCCGCCAGGAGAACTTGATCGAGGTGTATCACGAACTGCTGCACCATCCGGACCCGGCGGTGCACGAGCCCGCCGCGATCGCGTGGAGCCGCTGGGAGGGCGAAACGGTCAAACTGCGCCCGCAGGAGGAAGTGATCGACGCGTTCAGCGATCCTTCGTTCGCCCTCGCGATCGCGAGGATCGAGAACCACTACTTCCGGCACGGCGGCTGGCTGGCCGAGGATCAGCTGCTCCGCGAGGCCGGGAAGCTCCGGGGCATTCCCAGCGTTCTGGTCCAGGGACGCTACGACGTGGTCACCCCGGCCATCACCGCCTGGGAGCTCAGCCAGGTACTGCCCGGCGCGGAACTGGTGATGGTCGGCGACTCGGGTCACGCGTTCGACGAACCCGGCACCCTGCACGAGTTGATCAGCACGACCGACCGGTTCGCGTCAAACTGAGTGCGCCGGTACACCCAGGACGAGGAGAGGAACGCAGACATGCTTTTCGGTGACGAGCACGTCCGTCGCTACGAAGAGACCGATGGCGAGGTGGGCCACGACTGGGAGAAGGGCGCCCCCTGTCTCATCCTCACCACCAAGGGCCGCAAGACCGGCGAGGACCGCAAGTTCGCGCTGATCTACCAGTTCGACGACGAGAACAACCCGGTCATCGTGGCGTCGAAGGGCGGTGCGCCGGAGGACCCGGGCTGGTACAAGAACCTGCAGGCGAACCCCGAGGTCAAGGCCCAGGTCAAGGCCGACAAGTTCACCGCGCGGGCCCGCACCATCGAAGGTGAGGAGCGCGCGAAGCTGTGGGAGAAGCTGGCCGCCGTCTGGCCGGACTACAACGAGTACGCGAAGAAGACCGACCGTGAGATCCCCGTGGTGGTCCTCGAACGCGTGTGATCCGCGCCGCGTTCACGCGTGGTTTCAGCCGAAGAGGAGCGGGTTCGGCTACGAATTACGTCCATGGTGCTGAGACCCCGTGAACGCTGGACCGCGCTCACCCCCGTTTCGGGTGACTTGCTCACGTTTCGCCGGATGATCGCCTTCGGCCGGCGCTTCGCCCGCGCCGGCCGGGGGTTCTGGTTCAGCCTCGCGATCAACCTCGTGTGGCCGTTCCTGGTGCTGTTCACCCGGTTCCGGGTACGCGGCGGCGAGCACCTGCCCGCCACGGGTGGCTTCCTGGTGGCGTCGAACCACCTCTCGTTCGCCGATCCGACGACGGTGACGGCGTACTGCCTCGCGCACGGCCGTGTGCCGCGCTACCTGGCCAAGGCGAGCCTGTGGGGCGCGCCGGTCGTCGGCTCGGTGATGCGTTCGGGCAAGCACATCCCGGTCCACCGCGGGGCGCCCACGGCGTCGGGCGCGTACCGCGACGCCGTCAGTGCCGTGCGTGAGGGCGAATGCGTCGTCATCTTCCCGGAGGCGACCTTCACGGATCACCCGGACGGGTGGCCCATGCGCGGCAAGACCGGGATCGCGCGGATCGCGCTGGAGACCGGTGCCCCGGTGGTCCCGCTGGCGAACTGGGGCACGCACCATCTGCTGCCGTCCGACGCCGTGCTGCCACGAGGATTCCCCCGCAAGACGGTGAACCTGGTCGCGGGTCCTCCGGTCGACCTTTCGGACCTCGTGACGCCTTCGCCGTCGCGTGAGGTGCTTGAGGAGGTGACCGAGCGGATCATGGCCGCGGTGACCGACCTGCTGGTCGAGATCCGGGGCTCGCGGCCGCCCGCTTGAGTAGGCAGTCTCACCCTTCGGACCGTCCCGGTGAAGAGTAGGTTTCGAGGTATGAGTGCACACTATGACGTCGTTGTCCTGGGGGCCGGTGTCGGCGGGTACGTGGCGGCGATCCGGGCATCGCAACTGGGGCTGAGCGCGGCGGTCGTGGAGGAGAAATACTGGGGCGGGGTCTGCCTGAACGTCGGCTGTATCCCCTCGAAGGCACTGCTGCGTAACGCCGAACTCGCGCACATCGTGACCAAAGAGGCGAAAACCTTCGGGATCCAGGTCGAGGGTCAGGTCACCTTCGACTACCAGGCCGCCTTCGACCGCAGCCGCAAGGTCGCGGACGGTCGCGTCAAGGGCGTGCACTTCCTGATGAAGAAGAACAAGATCACCGAGTACGACGGGCACGGCACGTTCCTCGACGCCAACACCATCGAGGTCAACGGCGAGCGGATCACCTTCGACAATTGCGTGATCGCCACCGGTGCCAGCGCGCGCCTGCTGCCGGGCACCACGCGCAGCGACCGCGTGGTCACCTACGAACAGCAGATCATGGAAAACGAGCTGCCGGAAAGCATCGTCATCGCCGGCGCGGGCGCGATCGGCGTCGAATTCGCCTACGTGCTGCACAACTACGGCGTGAAGGTGACCATCGTCGAATACCTCGACCGTATCGTCCCGCTCGAAGACGCCGAGGTCTCCGCCGAACTCGCGCGCCGCTACCGGAAGCTCGGCATCGAGGTGCTGACCTCCACCAAGGTCGAAACGATCGACGACACCGGCGAGCAGGTCCTGGTCACCGTGTCGAAGAACGGCGAGCAACGCGTCCTGGAAGCGGACAAGGTGTTGCAGGCCATCGGTTTCCAGCCGAGGATCGAAGGATACGGTCTGGACAAGACCGGCGTGGAACTGACCGAGCGCGGCGCCATCGCCATCGACTCGCGCGGCCGCACCAACGTCCCGCACCTCTTCGCGATCGGCGACGTCACCGCGAAACTGATGCTCGCGCACGCGTCGGAGTCCATGGGTGTCGTCGCCGCCGAGACCATCGCGGGCGCCGAGACCATGGAACTCGACTTCGTGATGATCCCGCGCGCGACCTACTGCCAGCCGCAGATCGCCAGCTTCGGCTGGACCGAGGAGCAGGCCCGCGAAAAGGGCTTCGACGTCCAGGTGGCGAAGTTCCCCTTCTCCGCCAACGGAAAAGCGCACGGACTCGGCGAGGCCGTCGGTTTCGTGAAGATCCTCAGCGACGCTACGCACGGCGAGTTGCTGGGCGCGCACCTGATCGGTCCTGAGGTGACCGAACTGCTGCCGGAACTGACTTTGGCGCAGCAGTGGGACCTTACGGTGCACGAGATTTCGCGGAACGTGCACGCTCACCCGACTTTGGGGGAAGCGGTGAAGGAAGCTGTGCACGGGCTGGCGGGACACATGATCAACATGTAGTGCCCCTCGTGAGCGGTAAGGGCGGTTGCGGCATGGGCGAGCGGGGAAGATTCAGGACGTTCAACCCAGATCGACCCGCTCCTCGATCAGCTCACCCAGACCGACGCTTTCGGCCAGCCGCATCACCGGCACGATCCCCGCGCATGACACGAGATTCTCTTCATCGAACCTCACCGACACCGCGCCGGCACTATGAGACAATCGCATCCAGCAGATGCCCTCTCGCTCAGTGGATCATTTTCCTTCGCAAGAACAATCATTCCAAGCCAGAGGGCATCTGCGCGCCCACGACACGACAAACCAACAACATCCGACGGTGGATCCAGGTTCGACGTCCTGAATCTTCCCCGCTCAGCCGTGTCGGGGTTGATCAGCGGAGGATCGGGACGTTGAGTGTCCCCGATCTTCCGTTGACCAAGGTCCGGACCGGAGTAGCCTCGCGACGATGTAGGAATTGGGACACTGGACGTCCCAATTCCTACATCGTCAGCTCTCGGGCAGGTAGGCAATGCCAGTGTCAGGTCCGTCCGCACGCGACACGCATGCCAACTCGCGACCCGCCGGACCCAACGCCCTCCCTCTTGCCGACCAAGCAAGTAGTCGACTACTTGCGGGGGAGCTAAAGGGTGTGGGTGGCGATCAGTTGGCCGATCGCCCGGATGTCCGAGCCCCGGAACTCCAGTCGTACGTTTCCCAGCCCGCTGAACCAAAGGTCCAGCTCGGCGTCCAGGTCGAAGGTGCCCGCGGTTTCGATCGAGAACGCCTGGATCCGGTTGTAGGGCAGCGAAGTGAAGTCCTTCTTCTTGCCCGTCATGCCCTGGACGTTCACCGCGATCAGCCGCTTGTTCGTGAACACCACGAAGTCGCGCACCGCCTTGAACGACGAGATGATCTCTTCCCCGGGGATGATGATCGGCTGCACCGTCGGCGCGATGTCCTTCGGTTTGCACGGCGTGAGCTTGAAGACGGTGTCCTTGGAGAAGTCAATCATGCTTCCCACAGTACGGAATTCCGACGGATCAGGCCTTGGGCGTGAACTTCACGACCGCCTTGCCGTCCTTGACCGCGTTCACCGTGTAGGCGATTCCGTTCGTCGCTCCGGCGCTGCCGCTGAAGGATGATCGCGTACCGCTGGGGAGGGCGGCCGAGAGGGTGACACCGTCGGCCGACACGGAATCGACCGCGATGTGGGTGACACGCAGCCGGGCTTCGAAGGCGATTTTGTCCTTCGGCTTCAGGATGACCTCGCAGTCGCCGTCCCGGCATGCCTTGAGGTCGGTGCCGTCGGCGGCGACCAGCGGGCCGTCCGGCCGGGCGATGCCCGACGACGACGGCGGAGCGATCGAAGACGGCACAGGCGAAGGTGCAGACACAGGAGTGGGCGAAGACGCAGGCGGCGAAGCGGCCGGAGGCTCGGATCCGCAGCCGGCCAGGGCCGCGGCGGACACGAGCAGGAAGCCGGCCACACGCAGAGTAGACATAGGCTGAACCTAAGCGACGCCACCGGGACCCCTCCCCGGCGGCGGCTCGCATACTGCCGGGGACAGGAGGAGGCACGATGAAGCGGCTCACCACGGCACACGAAAGCCTGGCGCTCGGCGTGCCCCGGTCGGCTCCTGGCGCGGTGTTCGCCCTCACGCTCGCGGGCGGCGTCTCCGTCGATCCCGGCGAGGGCGGCGAGATCTCGTTCGGGCGCAACCGGCCGCAGGTCGACGTCTGTGTGGGGGAGAACGACCTGCAGGTCAGCCGCAGGCACGGGCTGCTGAATTTCACCGGCGGGCATTGGTGGGTCAGCAACACCGGCCAGCTGCCCATCCGCCTGCCGAACTCCCGGTGGCTGTCCCAGGGCGAGGAGCCGATTCCTCTCTCCGACGGTTACACACCGCTGTTCGTCCGCGGCTCGGGCCGCCGTGAACATCTGCTCGAGTTGTACGTCGCCGGTCCTGACGGCGGGCAGCCCGCCACCCGGCACGGTGACGTCACCGTGCCGCCCCGCCGCTGGCGCCTCAGCGCGGACGAACGCCTGGTCCTGGTCGTCTTCGGCCAGCGCTACCTGTTGCACGACCTCAACCCGCAGCCACTGTCCCGCCGGCAGACGGCCGTGGTGCTCGGTGAACTCCGCCCCGACGAGACGTGGACCAGCCGCCGCGTCGAGCACATCGTCATCGACGTCCGGGCGCGGTTGTCCGCCGGAGGTGTTTACGGCCTCCGGCGCGAGGAAGTCGGCGAACCGGTGGGCAACGCGTTGAACGACAACCTGTTGCGCGAACTGGTGCTCTCCACCACCCTCGTCCCACCGGACCTCGTCCTGCTCGACGCGCTGGGCTGATCAGTCCACTGAGGACGGTCAATTGACGCCTTCCATCGCCGCCTTCGCGACGTCGCTGCCCCTGTCCGCTTCGCCGGCGACCTTCACCAGTGCGGCCGTCGCCTGGTCCCGGCTTTCCTCGGCTTTCACGCGTCCCGCCGATGCCGCGTTGACACCGAAGAACGCGCCCACCACCGTGCCGATCACCGCATGACCGCCGCCACCGCGATGACCGCGAGCGCGCTCAGCCCCGCCAGCACCGTCATGAATCCGTAGTTCTTGCCCATGGCCCGCTCCCTTCAGGCTCTTGAGGCAATGCTTCGCCCGAACGCCACCACTCGTTACGGCAAAAGGCCGGACCGTTACCCGTCGATGCCGAAACGTACGTCATGGCTCTCGCCCGGCACCACGAATTCCAGTAGGTGTGTGCCTTCCTCGGCGATCAAATCCTGATCTCGCAACGGTTTCCGCGATTCGATCGTCAGAGTCGCCTCTTTGATCGCCCAAACGGCCAGGAAATCGCCATCGACGAGCAGGGTGCCCCGGCGGCCACCGTTACCCGGTGGCAACGGCACGCGGCGGCCGTCGGGGATCACCCGCGCGCGATCGGCGTGGGAAAGCAGGACGTTGTCGTACTCGGGCAGGAACCGGGGTGGAGCGGGGGTCTCCGGATCGGGTCGTGGAGCGTCCGGGACGTCGAACAGTTCCTTCCCCTCGGCGTCGGTGAAAGTGCGCAGCCGCGGCCGGAGCCGTTCGAAGACCTCCTTGAGTTTGGTCAGCCCCGACCAGATCCGCGCGTCCCGGACGGTCGCCGGGCCGAACGCCGTGAGGTAGCGCAGCACCAGGTCGTCGAGGGAGACGCCGTCCGTGATCGGCTCGCCGATCCAGTCTTCGAGCAGGGAGAACGCGACCGGGCCGCGCTGTCCCCACAGGCCACGCGGTGTCACGTGCGCCAGCGGAAGGAGGCTGTTGACCGCGTAGGCGAGGACGGCGGGATCGGCGTCGGGCCACCGGTCCGCCAGGGCCGTCCGGATCTCGGGGCGGGTGTGGGGCCGCTCGGCCAGTAGCCGCCGCCCCGCTTCGGCGATCGCGGCCAGGTCGAGCCCGGCGACCTCCCGCGAGTAGTGGCCGAGGAAACCGCGCTCGACCACCGGTTTGATGGTGGGCCACAGTGCGAGGCCGTCTTCGGCCGTCACCAGGTGCACGGTTCCCCGCATCAACGTCGACCGGACGACCTCGCGGGCGACCAGCGGCTTCGCCAGGTCGTCCACCCGGAAGTCCCGCAGCCGCGACCACAGTCCCACATAGGACGAGTCGGGCGCCTGCGCCTGGAGGCCGGCCAGGTGCTCGATCGCGGCGACGGCGGGCAGGTCGGAGCGATCCAGCAGGAGCTGCCGGGCCAGGGTCGCGCGGTTGAGCGCACGCGGGCTCAGCGTCTCCGTCGCCATCAGCGGTGCCCGCGAAAGAAGGTGCGGAGGTCTTCGGTGAGCAGCTCGGGGACCTCCATCGCCGGGAAATGGCCACCGGTGTCGTACTCGGACCAGTGATCCAGCGGACCGTCCTGGAGGCTCCGGATCGTGGTGTCCGCGGCGAAGACGGCGATGCCGCGTGGCGGTCCGGTTGGCGCCTCGCCGCCGTCGTCCCAGCCACCTTGGGACAGCTGCCGATAGACCTCCATGCCCTCGTACGTGGCGTGCGCGGAGGAGGCGCCCGCGCCGGTGAACCAGAACAGGCTGACCAAGGCCAGCAGGTGATCGCGATCGACGGCGTCGTCCGGCAGTTCCTTGGCCGGATCGGTCCACTCGGCGAACTTCTCCACGATCCACGCGAGCTGGCCGGTGGGGGAATCGTTCAGCGAATAGGCCAGCGTCTGCGGTCGCGTCGCCTGGAGGTGCAGGTACCCGAGGCCGTTGGTTTGGAACTTGTTGAAGCGCTCGCCGCGTTCGCGGTCCTTCTCCGCGAGGCCGTCCAGGTCGACGCCCTCGCCGAACGGCATGCCGGCGCTGGTGCCGGTGAGGTGCACGCCGGTCACCCGATGCGGGGCGATCATCGACAGGATGCCCGCGACCCCGGCGCCGGCATCGGTGCCGTGGACGCCGAAGCGTTCGTAACCGAGGCGATCCATCAGCGTGGTCCACGCCTGGGCGACGCGGAACAGGTTGCCCCAGCCGGGTCCCCGCACCGGCGTCGAGAAGCCGTAGCCGGGCAGCGACGGGATGACCAGGTGGAACTCGGTGCTCAGCTCGTCGATGACGTTCCGGAATTCGAACGGCGAACTCGGCCAGCCGTGCGTGAGGAGCACCGGCAGCGCGTCCGGGGCGGTCGAGCGGACGTGCAGGAAGTGGACGGTCTGGCCGTCGATCTCGGTGGTGAACTGCGGGAACTCGTTCAACTCCGCCTCTTGGGCACGCCAGTCGAAGCCGTCGGCCCAGTACTCGGCCAGCCCCCTGAGGTAGGCGACCGGGGCGCCACGGCTCCAGTCGCCGGTGACCTCGTGCGGCCAGCGGGTGCGGCTCAGGCGGTCCTTGAGGTCGTCCAGATCGGCCTGGTCGATCGCGATGCGGAAGGGCTTGATCTCGGTCATGAGAGTTAAGCTAGAACCCATCGCGGAAAGGTTCGTTCCGCAATGGCGGACAAGGTGAACTCATGGCGGAAACTTCGGCGAGGCTCCTGCGGCTCCTGTCCTTGTTGCAGGCGAGACGGAACTGGACGGGACCGGAACTGGCGGACCGGCTCGGCGTCACGACCAGGACCATCCGGAACGACGTCGAGCGGCTGCGCGGCCTGGGCTACCCGGTCGACGCCACGCCCGGCGTTTCCGGTGGCTACAGCCTGGGCGCGGGCGCGGCGATGCCGCCGTTGCTGCTCGACGACGAGGAGGCCGTCGCGGTGGCGATGGGCCTGCGTACGGCCGCGGGCGGGACCATCGCGGGGATCGAGGAGACATCAGTGCGCGCCCTGGCGAAACTGGAGCAAGTGCTGCCTTCGCGGCTGCGGCGCCGCGTCGAGGCACTGAATTCCGCGACGCTCGCGGTGCAGGGCGGCGGCCCCACGGTCGATTCCGAGGTGCTCACGGTCATCGCCGACGCCTGCCGTGACCGCGAGACCCTGCGGTTCGATTACCTGGGCCACAACGGATCCGAGACGCGGAGGCAGGTCGAACCGCATCGCGTCGTGCACCTGAGCCGCCGGTGGTACCTCGTCGGCTGGGACGCGGACAAGCAGGACTGGCGCACCTTCCGCGCGGACCGGATGCGGCCACGTACTCCCAACGGGCGACGCTTCGAGCAGCGTGAACCACCCGAAGGCGGTGTAGTCGCTTACCTTCAGCGTGGTGTGGGCGCGGCGCTGTGGCGGCACCACGCGACGATCCGGCTGCACGTCCCGGCCGCCGAAGCCGCCGCCAAGGTGCCGCCCGCCGTCGTGGTCGAAGCCGTCGACGACGAGACCTGCCTGCTCAAGGCGGGTGCGGACACGCTGGAGTACCTGGCGCTCTATCTGGGCTTGCTCGACGCCGACTTCGAGCTGGTCGACTCTCCGGAATTCGCCGGGCACCTGCGCAAACTGATCGGCCGGTTCAGTCGCGCGGTGGACGCTTGACGTCGAAGACCAGTTCCGGTCGCTCCCAAGTGATCTTCGGCGGCTGGGGCGAGACGATACCGACGCGGCGCGCGCCCATCCGCTCGTAGAAACCGGTGGACGGCGGGTGGGAAACGACCCGGATCTCGGACATGCCGAGGTCCGCGGCCTGCCCGAGCATATGCTCGACCAGCCAGGCGCCGATGCCGGTGCCCTGGGCGGAATCGGCGACGAACAGCAGGTCCAGCTCGGCCGGATACTCGATGAGGCTGTAGAAGCCGACCACCTCGCGCTGCGCGTGGGCGACGAACGCGGGGTGGGTGGCGAGGTAGTCCTCGGTGATCCGGTACCCCTCGAGAATTCGCGCGTACTCCCCTTGGTAGGCATCGGATTCGTGCATCAGCGTGGTCAACCGGCCTGCGTCGGAAGCGTTTGCCCTGGAGATGCGGTAGCTCGTCACGTCGGCAGCTTAGAACGTCACACCGACAACTCTTGACCTCCAGTTAGCCAGAGGTATCAGGCTGGGTCCCGACAGCTGGGGAACGAAGTGGAGGGACAAGATGAAAGCGGCCGCGTTCACGGAAGCCGGTGGCCCGGAGGTACTTCGGGTACTGGAGCTGGAGGAGCCGCACGCCGGGGCGGGGGAGGTCCGGGTGCGGGTGAAGGCGGCGGGAGTGCAGCCGTACGACGCGGCCGTGCGGGCGGGCTGGGAACCCGCCGGGCTCGAGCTGCGTTGGCCGCGTGTCCCGGGGAACGAATTCGCCGGGGTCGTCGACGAGGCCGGTTCCGGGGTTACCGGCCTCGTCGCGGGGACCGAGGTGCTCGGTTTCACCGCTGTGCGGGCTTACGCCGAGTACGTCGTGGTGCCCGCGGAGAACGTCACGCCGAAGCCGCCGGAGATGCCGTGGGAGGTCGCGGGCGGCTTCACCGCGGGGACGCAGACGGCGTACCTGGCGTTGGACGCCCTGCGGATCGCCCACGGCGAGACACTGCTGATCCACGGTGCGGCCGGCGCGGTGGGCACGGCCGCCGTCCAGCTCGCCGTGCTGCGCGGTGCGCGGGTGATCGGGACGGCGAGTGAGGCGAACCAGGACTACGTCCGTTCGCTCGGCGCCGAACCGCTGGTCTACGGCGATGGCCTCGCCGAGCGGGTGCGTGCTCTCGCGCCGTCCGGTGTCGACGCGGCGCTGGACGGGGCGGGCGGGGTCGCGTTCGACCTCTCGCTGGAGCTGGTCGGGAACCCGGACCGCGTGCTCACCCTGGTCGATCACGCCCGTGCGCCCGAGGCCGGGGCGCGAGTGGTCACGGGGACGCGGTCGGCCGAACGGCTGGGGATGCTGGCGTCGTTGTACGCCAAGGGGGAGCTGCGGTTCTTGGTGCGGCGGACGTATCCGTTCGGCGAGGCCGCCGCGGCGCATCGGGAGATCGAGACGGGGCACGGCCGGGGGAAGATCGTGCTGACGTTCCCGTAGGGGTGAGGCAGGGCGCGGCGGCGCGGGAGGAAGCCGCCGCGCCTTTTGTCTACGATGACAACGATGGCAGGGAGGGAACCCGATGAGTCTTCGCCAGTACGAGTACGCCCTGGCCGTCGCCGAAGAGGGTTCGGTGACGGCGGCCGCCGAGCGGCTGCACGTCGCCCAGCCGTCGGTGTCCCAGCAGATCCGCGGCCTGGAACGGGAACTCGGCGTGAAACTGTTCGCCCGCACCCCGACCGGACTGGTGCCCACCGTGGTCGGCCGCGCGTTCCTGCGTGAGGCCGAGGTCGCGGTGAGGGCGTCGCGGCGGGCGCGGGCGACCGCGCGGGCCGGTGCCGAAGACCTGGTGGGCGAGCTGGTGGTCACGGTGCAGATGGGCTTCGGCACCCGGCAGCTGCCGGGTGCGCTGAGTGCGCTGCGCCGCCGCTTCCCGAGGCTGGAGGTCACCCTCTTCGAGGAGCCGAGCGCCGCCGAAATGGAGCGGCTGTCGCGCAAGGGCGTCCTGGACCTCGCCCTGATGGCGGCGTGCGAGCAGAGCCCCGAAGACGCCCACCACCTCGGCCACGAAGAGTTCGTCGTGGTGCTGGGCGCCGGGCACCGGCTGCTCACCGCGGACCGGGTCGAGCTGCGCGAGCTGGCGGGCGAGCCGTGGGTGCGGTTCGACCGCGACAGCGCGCTCGACAACGTGCTGCTGTCCGTCCTGCCGGACGGCGGGCCCGCCCTGACCACGGCCGCCCGCGTGTCCCAGACGGCGACGGCCGCGCGCTGGGCAGCCCACGGGCTTGGGGTGACCCTGGTCCCGGCCTCCGCCGTGCCTCACGACCAGGAACACCTCGTGCGCCCGGTGTTCCCGGCCGTGTCCCAGCCCGTGATCGCCGTGCTCCGGCCCGGCGCGGGCCCGGCGGAGACCGCCCTGCTCGAACTCCTTTGTCAGGAGATCTGGCACGAATCCGGTTCCCTCTCAAGGGTTTCCTGATCGCTCAGAGCTGCGTGGCGCCGCCGTCCACGACGAGCTCGACGCCGGTGCTGTAGGTGGCGTCGAAGGCGAGGAACGCGGCCGCCCTGGCGATCTCGCCGGGGGTGCCGAAACGCCGCATGGGGTTGTCCGCGACCAGGCCCGCCTTGAACCGCTCGAACTCCTCCTCGGGCATCCCCTCCAGCACGATTCCCGTGTCGATGGGGCCGGGACTGACCGCGTTGACCCGGATCCCGCGCGGCAGCAGTTCGGTGCCGAGGGTGCGCGC
Organism: Amycolatopsis sp. cmx-11-32; assembly: GCF_047608695.1. Lineage (NCBI taxonomy): Bacteria > Bacillati > Actinomycetota > Actinomycetes > Pseudonocardiales > Pseudonocardiaceae > Amycolatopsis > Amycolatopsis sp. cmx-11-32. The sequence continues at coordinate 352,142 of NZ_JADNQN010000008.1, forward strand.
CATCGACCGCATCGCCGCCTTACCCGCCGCGTAAGCACTGGTCTCCGGCATGCCGATGGCGTTCGCGACCGACGTCGTGAGGACGACACCGGCGCCCGTGCTCAGCAGCGGGGCGAGCTTCTGCACGGTGAAGTAGGCACCCTTGACGTTGACCGCGAACAGCTCGTCGTACACCTCCTCGGTCATCGACTCGAAGGGCATCGCGCGGGCGATCCCCGCGTTGACGAACAAGGCCTCGACCGTGCCGAGTTCGCCCTTCACGCGGTCGGCCAGCGCGTCCAGGTCGAAGAGTGACGCCACATCGCCTCGGACCGCTACCGCGTTCTCGCCGAGCCTTTCGCGAGCTTGGTCGAGCGTTGTCTGGGAACGACCGGTGATCACCACCCGAGCGCCGCGGTCGATCAGCAGTTTCGCCACGGCGAAACCCATTCCGCTGCCGCCGCCGGTGATCACCGCGTTCTTTCCGCTGTATTCGTTCATGATTCGCCTCAGCCCCGGGGGAATTCGCCACCGTCGACGATGATCGTGCTCGCGGTCAGCCAGCTCGCCCGCTCGGACACGAGGAACGACACCGTGTCGGCGATGTCGCCGGGCAGGCCGTCGCGCCCCAAGGGCACGGCGGGGATGTCGCTCTGGTCCGGCGTCCCGCCCATGCCCGCCCACTGCTCCCGCGTCGCTTCGCCACCGGGAGTGGCCGTCCGGCCGGGGGACACGGTGTTGACCCGGATCCCGAACGGAGCCAGCTCCAGCGCCAGTCCCCGGCTGTAGTTCTCCAGTGCCGCCTTCGCCGCGGTGTAGTGCAGGAACGGCCCGACCGGGGTGAGGACCGCGGCCGAGGAGACGTGCACGATCGCCCCCGAACGCCGGTCCCGCATTCCCGGCACCAGCAAGGAGTCCAACCGCACCGACGCCAGATAGTTCAGATCCAGCGCGTCCTGCCACTCCTCGTCGGGGATGGCCGAGCTGCCCTGGTGCGGTCGTGCCCCGCCCGCGTTGTGGACCAGGACGTCCACCCCGCCGAGCACCTCCCGGGCGGCCTCGGCGAGCGCCTCCGCTCCGGCCTTCGTCCGTACGTCGGCCGCCACGAAGGAAGCCCCCTCCGGCACCGTGTCCGTCGCCGACCTGGCGGACGTGAGCACCTCGGCGCCCGCGTCGAGGAGCTGGCGCACGATGGCCGCCCCGATCCCGCGGGAGCCACCCGTGACCAGGGCCCGCTTTCCGGCGAGTTCCCGTGTTCCGTTTTCGGGCGTGGTCATACCAGTGTTCCTTTCGATCCCAAGAATTGTCCGCTCGATGGAAAAAGCGTATGTCCGGGGAAGAACGAAAGGCAAAGACGAAATGTCAGTGGCCCCCATAGGGGATTCCTATGGCGGCGGTTGTGGCGGGACTCACGGCTCCACTGGGCAGTCGCGAGGCTAACCGTCTTTACCACTTACGATCCGCGCGCCTTCCGGATCACCCCGCGCACCACCAAAGGCGCCACGATCGCCACCAACAGGACCAGCGCCGCCCAGCCCCCGAAACCGCCGAAACCGCCGTCGTCGTAAGCCGCCGGAGAGGCCTCTCTCCAGTTCTTCGAACCGCCGCCCGCGGACTCCTCGTCCGGACCGGCCGCCGTCGTCGCGGTCTTGTCGCCGCTGGCCGGGCCCGCGCTCGGGGCTGCCGACGGACCCGCGGCCGCGCCAGGGCCCGTCTTGGGTTTGCCGTCCGGGTTGATGATCCCGGCGGCCACCAGCGGGTCGGGCGGGCTGGCGGCGCCGTCACCGAGGCTGCCGTGGAAGGTCGGGTTCCCGCAGTTGCCCGGGTTCAGCTGTTTCGCCGGTCGCCCGGTGAGCCGCGCGTTGGCGTTCATGATCTCCTGCGACAGGTTCGGCGGCAGCGGCGAATAGCCGATCCGGGCCATGTTGACCTGGCCGTCGCAGGCGACGTGTTCGAGGAACGCGGTGATCGTGTCGGTCTTGCCCTGGTCGCCGTAGCCGCCGCGGCAGGTGTCACGGCCGCTGGTGCACGGCATCATCACGTACGAGTACGCCGAGATGGGGTACGACTTCGGATCGGTGTTCGAGTAGACCTTGTCCAGTTTCTGGCTCAGGTCCTGGCGGAGTTCCGCGTGCTTCAGTGCGGCCGCGATGTTCTCCGCATAGGGTTGCGTGTACTGGCCGGCCCCGTTCTGCACCCACGCCGTCGGCACCTTGTACAGCTGCGCGTAGGCGAATTCGTCGTAGGCGATCGAGAACGGGATGGTCGCTTGGTCGATCGCCTTGGCGATCTGGTCCGAGTCCGCGAGCAGCCGGTACCACTCGGCGTCCGGTCCTTGCCCGGGAAGCTGGATGGGGCGCACGCCGTCGGGCAGGTTGCCCATGCCGTTGCCGACGTTGCGGGAAACGAATCGCTGGTAGGCGTCGGGGGCGGCGTGGGCGATGAAGTCGTAGAACAACGCCGTCGTTCCCGATTGGCCGGTCCGGCCGACCAGGGTGATGGGCTGATCCGGCAAGGCCTTCCCGCCGTTGGTCGCGGTGATGGCCGGGTCGCTCCAGCGGGTGACGTCCCGGCTGAAGATCCGGCCGATCACCTCCCGGCTGAGGTGCAGGTAGTCGACGCGCTTGCCGCCGAGATCGTTGACGTTGTACATCAGGGCGATCGCACCGGCGACATCTGGTACGTACTGGTAGCCGCGGGTTTGCGCGGACAACCCGCCACCGCCCGCCGCGATGAGCGAGGAGACCTCGGCCTCGGTTCCGGCGAAGTCGACTGTCCGGTCGCCGAACTGGTTGACCCCGGCGGGTGAGTTGTTGGCCGAGTAGTTGACCGGGATACCGCGCGACGTCGCACCGTTCTGCCAGTCGTTCATCGCCGGACCGACGTAGCTGGACCCGGAGCCGGTGATCCTGGTGAGCGCCGCGGCGCCGGGAGTGATCACCAGCGACAGCAACACCGTGACCCCGCCCAGCGCGGCCAGCCTGCGGATCATCCGAATCGCCCGTTCACGTAGTCGTGGGTGCGTTCGTCCGACGGCGCGTTGAAGATGGTGTCCGTCGGGCCGTGCTCGATCACCCGGCCGGGTTCGTTCTCGGCCGCGAGGAAGAACGCGCAGTGGTCCGAAACCCGTTGGGCCTGCTGCATGTTGTGCGTGACGATCACGACCGTCACCTCATGCCCGATCTCGGCGATGGTCTGCTCGATCCGCCGGGTCGACGTCGGGTCGAGCGCGGAGCACGGCTCGTCCATCAGCAGCACGTTCGGCTGCACGGCCAGCGATCGCGCGATGCAGAGCCGCTGCTGCTGACCGCCGGACAGCGCGCCGCCGGGCGAACTCAGCCGGTCACGAACCTCGCGCCACAACCCGGCCCGTTCGAGGCTCTGCTCGACCAGCGCGTCCTTGTCCCCGCATTTGACGCCGGCGAGTTTCAGCCCGGCCAGCACGTTGTCGCGAATGGACATCGCCGGGAACGGGTTCGGCTTCTGGAACACCATGCCGATCCGCAGCCGGACCTGCTGCGGGCGCGTTCCGTCGGCGTAGATGTCCTTGCCGTCCAACAGGACCTCACCGGTCAGCGACGCCGACGGCACGAGTTCGTGCATGCGGTTGAGGATGCGCAGGAAGGTCGACTTGCCGCAGCCGGACGGACCGATCAGCGCGGTCACCTCCCGGGCGGGCATCCGCAGCGACACCCCTTCGAGGACCAGGCGGTCACCGAACCAGGCGCCGATTTCACGCGACTCGAGTTCCGCCGCGCCGGGCGGCGGCCCGCCGGTCAGCTCGACCAGCGGGCGCGCCGGACTGTCCACGTAGGACACTTCAGTGTCGGTCACCGGTTCTCCTGTGTCTTGACGGTAATTCTTTTCGCCTTGCGCATCGACCGGTCGCGGCCCACCACCCTGGCGATCGCGAACAGGCCGAAGATGAGCAGGATCAGCACGAGCGCGCCGACGTAACCGCGCTGCTGGACGTTCTCCAGCGGTTGCTTGATGAACCGGTAGATGAACAGCGGGATGCTCTCCTGCGGATCGGAGAACGGGTTGGCGTTCATCCCGAGCGTGCCGAACGAGGTGAACAGCAGCGGCGCGGTCTCGCCTGCCACCCGGGCGATCCCGAGGATCACGGCGGTCGTCACCCCGGTCCGCGCGGTAGGCAGTACCACGGACCAGACCGTGCGCGCCCGGCTCGCGCCGAGCGCCAAGGAAGCCTCGCGCAGGCCGTCCGGGACGAGGCGGAGCACCACGTCCACCGTGCGGGTCACGGTCGGCAGCATCACCATCGTCAAGGCCAGCGTGGCCATCAAGCCGTTGTAGCTGAACAGACCCACGCCGGCCTGGATGCCGGGGATGATGAGGGCCGCGTAGACGAACAGACCGGCCACAATGGATGGCAGCCCGCTCATCGCGTCGACCATGATCCGGACCGGACGGCGGAACCTGGATCGGGTTTCGTTCAGGAAGACGGCGGTGAGCACGCCCAGCGGGACGACGAGGACCAGCGTCAGCGCGGTCTGCTGCAGGGTTCCCACGATCGCGTGCAGGCCGCCGGTGTCGGTCACCGGATCGGTCGGCGCGACCGTGGACATGTCGTGGGTGAAGAAACTCCAGCGCAGGTAGGGCGCGCCTTCGACGACGATGTAGATCAGCAGCGACAGCAGCGGGGCGAGCAGGACGAGCGCGCCGGTGACGACGACGGTGGACACGAGCCGGTCCGACGCGGCGAGCCTGTCCAGCCGGTCGCGGGTCACCAGATAGAGCATCGCCAGGTAGAGCAGGTACGCGACGATCAGGTCGGCCAGCCAGCCGGGGGAATCCAGCAGCAGGTGCATGACGAACCAGGTGAGCAGCGTGGCCGACACGGCGCAGCCGAGCGCGGCGAGACGGTCCTGCCTGGTGGTTTCCGACGGACGGCGTCTGACGAGCTTGCGCGGCGCCGGGGTGACCGGGGGAGTCATGGTCGCCCTCATGCGTCCACCCCCGCGCCCGAGCGGCTCCTGGAGATGATCACCGACGCGGTGAAGTTCGTCGCCAGGGTGAAGACGAACAGCACCAGGCCCGCGGCCATCAGGCCGGACAGCGCGAGCCCGGACGCACCGGAGTTGTTGGCGATGAACCCGGAGATCGTCGCGCCGCCGAATTGCAGGACGTGCTTCGTGATTTCCGGAACCTGCGGCAGCAGCAGGGAAACGGCGATCGTTTCGCCGAGCGCGCGACCGAGTCCGAGCATCGAACCACCGATGATGCCACCCCGGCCGAAGGGCAACATCACCGTTTTGACCATTCCCCAGCGTGTACTTCCCAGTGCGAGCGCCGCCTCCTTCTCACCGGGTGGCGTCTGCGCGAACACCTCCCGGATCACCGACGTCGTGATCGGGAGCACCATCAGCGAGACCACCAGGCCCGCGATGAACATCGACTGGATGTAAAGCGCGTTCTCCTTGGCCGAGAACAGCGGGAACCAGCCGAGGTTTTCGGTGAGCCACAGCGAGATCGGCACGATCTGCGGTCCGAGGAAGGCGAAGCCCCACAGGCCGTACAGCAGACTCGGGATCGCGGCGAGCAGGTCGACCAGTCCGGTCAGGAACCCGCGGATCCTCCCACTGGAGTACTCGGTGATGAACAGCGCGGCCAGGATGCTCAGCGGTACCGCGATCAGGACCGCGATCAGTGCGACCACGATGGTCCCGTAGAGCACGCCGAGCACGCCGAGGACGCCCGAGGCCGGGTCGAACCGGATCGTGGTGAAGAACCCGAAACCACTGGTGTCGAAGGCGGACCCGGACCGGTAGACGAGGAAGAAGCCGATGACCACGAGAATCGCCAGCATGGTCAGCCCGGCGCCGGTGGTTACCCGGCGGAACACACGGTCCGCCCGTGAGAGGACTTCGGTGAGCACGCGCCGCACCGGTGCTCCCGGTGGGGACGGATCGGGCCGGGGTGGCGCGATGGTCACGAGCGGCCTTCCTTCGTGTTGGCAGGTAAAGGAGTTCAGGGCACACCACGTCGCCCCTCGATGCGGCCAGTATGTGGTGCCCGCGTCCGGGAAAGGTGTCCACGCGGAGAACGCCCGACGGGGCGTTTGTGAATCAGTGCGGCGGACGGTCCGAGCCGGTTGACCCCCGACGGGTGGCTCGGGGACTTTGGGTCTCGTGAAACTTGGGGAGTCGTCCGTGTTCCTGGTCCGCGCAAGACGCGTCGGTATCGTGCTGATCTGCGGGATACTGGCGGTCGCGGGTGTGTCGGTTCCCGCCGCGCAGGCACAGGCGCCCGCCGACCCGCCGTACCGACTCAAAACCGAACCCGCCGATCTCTCGGCTGTCCAGAACGGCGACCCGGTGCGGATCACCCTTTCCGGTTTGCCCAAGGGAGCGAGGGCGAAACTCGTCATCTGTCCGAAGGATGTGCCGGACAACCTGGTGAAAAGGGCCTTCGTGCCGCCGTGGCCGAAAGACAGCACACTTCTCACCAGGGTGCAGGCTTATTGCCAAGACGAATTCGGTGACGAATTCGCCGGCAAGAACGCGGGTATGCAGTCGATGGAAAGGGTGCGGAGCAGCACGACCGGCGACATCGTTTTCGACACCACGATCCCGCGCGGTACCTTGCGACCGCATCCCGTGTCCTGGGATCCGCTCTACACCACCTACGAAAAAGCGGTGAATCCCGGGGACAGGTTCCCCAAGGTCCCGTGGGCGGACAACCCCGCGGTCGTCGATCCGGCGACCGGCGCGAAGACCAGGAGGCAGTTCTCCTTCACCTGTGACGAGAACAATCCCTGCAGCGTCACGATCCAGATCACCGCGCAGGACGCCACGGGCAAGCCGGTGACCTGGGTCGACGACTCGATCAAGTTCACCCCGTACCTGCCGGGTATCGGAGTCAAGGGCTGCAAGGGGATCGGCAGGCATACGCTCAACGCCAGCATGCCGGAGCGGCTCGGGCGGGCCGCGGTCGCCTGGAACCAGGCGTTGTGCGCTCCCACCCAGGCCGACCAGCCCGCCAACATCGTGAGTGAGACCGAAGACACCGGGCTGACCGCGTTCGACAAGGGTGCTTCCGATCTCATGATCACCGGAAGCGGGAACGCGCTGGCCGCCCAGACCGTCCGGTCGAGGGAGTACGTCCCGGTCGGGGTCAACGCGGCGGTGATCGCCGCGGTCGGCTGGTCTCCGACCGATGTCGATGACGACGGAAACCCTCTCGGTTCGAAGCTCACCAGCACGACGTCGTTCACCAACGACGAACTGGCGAACATGTTCACCAAGGGCGGCCAGAACCCCGACGCCGCCGGTCGGGGCGGCATCTTCAAGAACGGTGCCCCGCTGGTCGACCGCAATGCCGGGCTTTCGGCCATCAAGGATGGCCAGCCCGCCGGGGTGGTCGCGGCGAACCGCCGGTCCGGTTACAACGGAAGCGCCGACTTCTTCGGGGTGACCGGGGAGTCGGGACCGGGGACGATCCCGTTCGCCCTGAGCAAGGTCCTCGCCGGGACCGCGCCGGAGGCCTGGGTCTTCCCGGTGCTGGGCTCGGACTACTTCGGTGACCTGGACGGGAAGTCCCCCGGTGTGATCGCCGATCTGAGCGCGCTCGATCCCGGCAAGTCGCAGGTGCACAACGTCGATGCGAAGACGGGTCAACTGTCGGTGCGCAAGACCGTGGACAACGCCGTCGCCGGGCGGGGAAGCGATTGCGACGGCGGCTGTGTGAACTGGGTGATCACCGATCTCGCCACGGCGACCGTCAACCGCTGGACACCGGTGGCGCTCCCTGACGGCAAGGGGAACTTCGTCGCGCCGACCGAGCAGAGCCTTCAGCTGGCGGCCGACACGATGAAGATCGGCCCCGACGGAACGGCCGAGGTCGGCACCGTGACCAAGGACGGCGCGTACCCGCTCACCTTCGTCGAATATTTGGCCGCCCCGGTCAATCCGCTGATCGACGCGACCTGCAAGCCGATGACGGAGAAGCAGGACCAGTTGAAGTCGTTCGTCAACCTCGCGGCCGGTTACGGGCAGGCGCTTCTTCCTCCCGGTCTGGCCCGGTTGAGCCCGGGTCTGGCCGCCACCGCCGCCGCGCGCGTCGCCAAGATCGGCACCGGTACGGCCGAAAAGGCCTGCCAGGAGAAGGAAGAGGCGAAGAACCCGCCACAGCCGGGAGCCACCGGCGCGACGCCGGCTGTCAACTTCTTGCCGAACAATCCCTCCGGTGGTCCCGGTTCGACCGCCGAGACGCCGGCCGCGGCCGCCACCGGACCCGTTCCCGCCGCCGCGCCGACTCCGGAAAGCGTCGCCGCGGCGAAGAATCTCGCCGACTCCATCGACATCCCGAAGTTCGCGGGGGCTGGGGCGCTGGGTGCCCTCATTCCCTTGGTGGCCTTGGTGATCCTGGCGACGCTCCCGTCCGCGACGGCGTACCTCGCGGCCGGGCGACCGGTGCCGACGTGGCTGACCAGGGCGCTGGCCGAGATCGGCGCCGCGTTCGCCATGCTGTTCGGCCTCTTGCGGGGCAAGCGGTCCGGCGGCGTCGCGTGAGCACTTCCGTAAAAGACCGGCAGACGGCGCCGGAAGACGTCGAGGAGGAGCACTTCCTGCGGTTCGGTCCCGGCTGGATCGGCGCGGTCGTCTTCGCCTGGCTGGTCACCACCCTGGTGGCACTGGCCTTGGTCGTCTACGCGCTCGGCCCGATGCTGCAGTCGAGTGACCAGCGGAAGGCGCTGACCGGGATCCGCGGCGAGATGGATGTGGCGCTGGGCGCCAGCCAGAGCCTGTTCGGTGCCGCCCCGCCCGCCAAACCGGTCGAGTTCGGCAAGCCGGTCGCGGTCATGGAGATTCCTGTCCTGAAGGTGCAGCAGGTCGTCATCGAGGGCGCGTCGAGCGGCGAGACCGCTTCCGGTCCCGGCCACGTGCCGGGGACGGCCGGGCTGGGGCAGCCGGGCAACGCCGTGATCGCCGGTCGCAACGCCGGTTTCGGCGGCCCGTTCGGTTCGCTCGACACCCTGGAGAAGGGTGACGAGATCGTCGTCGCGACGACGCAGGGCAAGTCCGTCTACCTGGTGACGGACACGGCCACTCGACCCCTCGACGAGGGGGCCGACTACGGCAAGACCGAAAACGACCGGCTGACGCTGGTGACGTCGGCGTCGTGGTGGCCACTGGCCTCGGAAGAGGCGACCGTGGTGACCGCCGTCCTGGAGGGGAGGCCGTTCAAGCCGACCCCGCAGAACGGCAGGGCGGACGCGCGGGACGGCCGGACCGGTGACGGCGACGCGTGGGCCGGGCTGGTGCTGGCCTTCGGCGGATTCGTGGCGGCGGCGGCCGGGGCGACTTTCCTTTATCGCCGTTGGCGTCCGGTTTCGACCTATGTCATCACCGGACCAGTCCTGCTCACGCTGGGCGCGCTCGCGGCCTTGGCGCTTTGGCGACTGTTTCCGGCCTGGGCTTGATCCGGGATTTCGGTCTTTTCGGGCCGGACTCGTTCCCAGGATGTGGATCTTCACCCGTTCCCGACTTTGGTCGGTGGACTCCTCACTGACAGCTCTTTAGATTCTCCCCATTACACCCGGTCAGGGGTAACTCATTCGGGCAACCGGAGGAATTCTTCTGACGGAGTGTCACGCCATCAGCGTGCTTTGAGCCGGAGCGCGACTGGATTGCTGAACACAGGGAGAGTTCGATGAGCAGATTCAGCCGAGTGGTCACATGCTCGGTTCCGGTCGCGGTCGGTGCGTTGCTGCTGTCGACCGCGGTTTCCGGTGCCCAGCCGTCGGAGGAGGCCCGCACCCAGGCCGGGATCACCGCACTGCAGAGCATCAAGCGGAGCCTCACCCCGGCTGAGCGGAAGCAGTCGAGCCAGCTCGTCATCGAAAAGCGCCTTCGCGCGGACAAGGGCCTGGCCGGCAAACTTCCCGAGTACCGGACCGGGCTGGGCGTGAGCAACGCCGGCACCGTCGCGGTGGACATCAAGGGCACCGGCCAGTCGCTCGTGAACGCTGTCAAGGCGGCCGGCGGCACCGTGCGCTACGCCTCGCCCGCCGGCGCTGTCCGGGCCGACCTCCCGCTGAACGCCGTCGACACGATCGCCGGCCGCGGCGACGTCGCCGAGGTCAAGGCCGCTTCCCAGGCGATGACCTGGAACGAGTCCGCGCCGCAGGACCGCCGTCAGGCCCCCGCCGCCAACGCGGCCGCCGCGCCGCAGGTCGCCGAGGGCGACAAGGCACACGGCTCCGACACCGCCCGCACCAAGTACGGCGTGACCGGCGCGGGCCAGAAGGTCTGCGTGCTCTCGGACGGCATCAAGTCGCTCCAGGCGTCCCAGACCGCCGGTGAGCTCCCGGCCGTCGACGTCCTCCCCGGCCAGGCGGGCAGCGGAGACGAGGGCACCGCGATGCTGGAGATCATCCACGACATGGCGCCCGGCGCCGCGCTCGGTTTCGCGACCGCGTTCACCAGCGAGCAGAGCTTCGCCGACAACATCCGCGCGCTGCGCACCACCGGCAAATGCACGATCATCGTCGACGACGTCTCCTACTTCGACGAGTCGCCGTTCCAGGACGGCCCGGTCGCGAAGGCCGTCAACGACGTGACCGCCGCGGGCGCGCTCTACTTCTCCTCAGCGGGGAACTCGGGCAACCTCACCGACGGCACCAGCGGCTACTACGAAGGCGACTTCCGCGGCTCCAGCACCAAAGTCTCCGGGATCACCGGTACGCCGCACGACTTCGACCCGAGCGGCACGACCCAGCTCTACAACGCGCTTTCGCCCGGCTCGCTCGGCCGTTACGTCACCCTGTTCTGGTCCGACCCGTGGGGCAAGGCCACCAGCGACTACGACCTGTTCGTCCTGAACTCGTCCGGTTCGGTCGTCGCCTCCAGCGAGGGCTCGCAGAACGGCACGCAGAACCCGTACGAGATCGCCCAGGTCCCGGCCACCGGCTCGGGCTTCAAGGTCGCCGTGGTCAAGTACAGCGGCGCCGACCGGTTCATCGCGCTCAACGTGATCCGTGGCCGCTTCGTCGCCTCGGGTTCGCTGAAAGCCTTCAGCACGAACGGCGTCACTTCCGGTCACTCGGCCGCGGTCAACGCCTTCAGTGTCGCGGCCGCCCCGGCCGCCGGTGCCTTCGGCCGCGCGCTCGAGACCGGTGACCCGGCGAACCCGACCGGCCCGTTCCCCGGCCTGTTCACCGGCGCCAGCAAAGGGGAGCGGTTCACTTCGGACGGTCTGCGCCACCAGTTCTACCACCCGGACGGTTCGGTGATCACCCCCGGCAACGTGTCCTCGACCGGTGGTGCGACGCGGAACAAGCCGGACATCACCGCGGCCGACGGGGTGGCGACCTCGGTGAGCGGCTTCCAGCCGTTCTTCGGGACCTCCGCCGCCGCGCCGGGTGCCGCGGCCATCGCGGCGCTGCTGCTGCAGGGCAAGCCGACCGCCACCCCGGCGCAGATCCGGACGGCGCTGACGTCGTCCGCGATCGACCTCGGTGCCCCGGGCTTCGACCCGGTGACCGGTGCCGGCGTGATCATGACCGGTCCGGCGCTCGACGCGCTGGGCGTCGCCCCGAAGAATTAGCACGACAGCGAGAAGAACGGCCCGGTGTGCGAGAGCACGCCGGGCCGTTCTCGTTGTCATTTCAGCACAGTCAGGACTTGACGCAGGACAGGCCGTTCGGGCCCGAGACGGTCAGGAAGCCGTACTGCTTGATCTTGGCGGCGTACGCGCCACCGCACAGGCGGCTGGCGGTCGAGGCCGAGTCGCCGTTGTCGAAACCGACGGCGCGCTTGGCCTGGTCGTAGCTCGGGGTGCGGCTGTCGACCACGTTGAAAACGCTGCGCGAGCCCAGGAACGCCGTGGTGAACGCCGGGGTGTAGTTGCCGGCGGAACCGGCGACCGGGGAGCCGTTGAAACCGGCGCCGGTCAGCGGGTTGACGGTGAAGCCCGCACGCTTGTCCGGGGTCACCGCGTTGCCCTGCGCGATCCACTGCGCGATGGAGAACGGCGCGATCGCCCGGGAGCGGTCGGCGGCGGCGATGGAGTTGCCGTCGTGCTCCTGGAAACGCTTGATGGTGACCGGCTTGGTGGTCGGGTCGAAGCCGAGGACGGTGCCGGTGAAGAAGCTCAGCGTGCCGGAACCGGTCTGCGGGAGGTAGACGACGATGGCGGCATTGGCGCCACCGACCTGGTTCCAGTTGGTGATGGAACCGCTGTAGATGCCGCGCAGCTGCGCCAGCGTCAATGACAGGCCCGCACCCGAACCGGTGGCCGAGGAGGCCCAGGTGACACCGTCGGTGGCGAACGCGTAGAACTCGAAGGTCGACGGGTCGGACGAGCTACGCGCCGAGGACGACCGCGCAATGTCGATCTTGCCGTTGAGCGCCTCGGCCGAAGCCTTCAGCGCGGCCTTGCCCTGCGAGGAACCGTTCGGGGCCGGGTTGCTCGTGCTGTAGACGACCTGGTCGGCGAACGGGTCGGCCGGAACGGTGAACGTCTGGGTGCCGGAAAGCAGCGGCGGCACGTTGACGTAGTTGTCGGGGTCGGTGTTCCAGGCCGCCTTGGACGCCGCGGTGTTGGCGTCGGCGAGGATCGCGCCGGTGATGTCGGTGGTGGTGTCCGAGCCTGCCGCGGCGATGACCTCTTCGAGGCCGTTGGCCGGGGCGACCGCCGAGGCGGTGCCGGTCAGGGTGAGGCAGGCACACGCGGCGATCGCGGTGGCGCCGAGAAACCGAGTGGTACGAGCACGCATCTTGTTTGCACTCTTTCTCTAGTCCCCAAGTCGTCACGGGATTCCGTGACTTGCCGCAATCCTCGCTCCGTAACACTGTCCTGCGACGGTGCTTCGCGTTCCCGCCCGACGTCTTGGTGGTTAATCTCCAGGGAACGCACTTTCCGTGATGGGCCGTCACGGAAAACGATTCGGTGAATTTCCGGCGGAATTGCGGCGGTATTTCCGGCGCCAATCGGCTATGGTCTCGATCCCTTCACCGATCGCCGCCTCGGCGGTGGCGGACCGGAAACGGTCGAGCCCGCGCTGCGCCTCGATACGTCGCCCGTACGCGTGGCTGGCGATCGCCACGATCCGGTTGTCCGTATGCAGGCGCCAGCGCCAGCGACCTCCGCTGAGATGACTGAAATCGCTGGTCAGCTCGACTATGTGCGTGCTGAGCCAGGTGATCGCGACAAGGCATTCCTCGGCCCGCGGATAGTCGGCGGGGGCCGAGCCCAACGACACGTTGTTGCCGCCGAGCAGACGCCATCGGATGGTCTCTTCGCCGGTCTGGACCAGCTGAAAGCGTGGATTCTTCTTCACCGTTCACCGCTCCGGCGACGATGTGAACGGTGTGAATTCCCCCTGGGCACGTCTGTAAAATCGCCCCGACGCGGTGAAGGGGTTACCGTTTTTCATGAAGGCGCGACGGCCGCCGGGTGAACGTTTTATCCCGGCGGGCGCCCGCTAGCCTGAACGGACGCGGGTAATCGGAAAACAAGCACCGAGCCGGATCGGTCCGGTACGGTCTGCGAGGAGGATCGATGGGCAACGGCAAGACCGCGGTCGTCACCGGGGCGGGCTCCGGACTCGGCCGGGAGATCTCCCGCGCGCTACTCGGCGCGGGCTACCGGGTCGCGCTCGCGGGCCGCCGCGCGGACGCGCTGGCCGAGACCGCCGATGGGGACGCGGGAGCGCTTCCCGTGCCCACCGATGTCGCCGATCCCGATTCCGTCGCCGCGTTGTTCGAGGCGGTGCGCGCGGAGTGGGGACGGCTGGATCTCCTGGTGAACAACGCGGGCGTGTCGGTGGGCGGGACGGTCGACGAACTGTCCTTCGCGGACTGGAAACGCGTCGTCGACACCAACCTGACCGGAATGTTCCTGTGCGCGCAGCAGGCCGTACGGCTGATGAAGACGCAGGAACCGCGCGGCGGCCGGATCGTCAACAACGGTTCGATCTCCGCGCACGCCCCGCGTCCGGCGAGCATCGCCTACACCGCGACGAAACACGCGGTCACCGGGCTGACGAAGTCGATCTCCCTCGACGGCCGGGCCTGGAATGTCGCTTGTGGACAGATCGACATCGGCAACGCGGCCACCGAGATGACGCTGCGGATGGCCGGCGGCGTCCCGCAGGCCGATGGCGGCGTCAGAACCGAGCCGACCTTCGACGCCCGGCACGTCGCGGACGCCGTGCTGTACATGGCCGGGCTGCCGCTGGACGCGAACGTCCAGTTCCTGACCATCACGGCGACCACGATGCCGTACCTCGGGCGGGGCTGAAGGGGACTTTCCCCTCGTCTCACGCGGTGAAGGGCGCTTTCATCGCATCGCATGCGGGGAAAGTCCCCTTCAGCTCAGCCCTCGAAATCACGGGATCACCTTCGCCTTCCGGAACTCGTCGAACAGCCGGAAGAACATCGCCGACGTCTCGGCGTATTCGTGGAAACCGGCCCTCCGGGCCTTCGAACCGTCCGCGAACATGTCGTAGTCCCAGCCGAACACGAAGTCGGCGAAGCCCCACGACGACGAAACTGCGCCGTACGGCACCTCCAGCCCGTACTTCGCGGCGATGGCGGTCCAGAGTTCTTCCTTGTCCGCCATGACGACGCCCAGCGACATCGGCAGCGGCGGCGCGACCTCCAGGCCGAAGTACGCGGCGATCCGAGGCCAGAGTTCGCTCCACCGGAACAGATCACCGTTCGCGATGTTGTACGCCTCGTTCGTCGAGCCGGTCGCCGCCCAGGTCGTGGCCTTCGCCAGCAGCCCGGCGTCGGTCATCTCCAAGAGACTGTCGTACGCGCCGGGTTTGCCGGGGAAGCGCAGCGGCAGGCCGAGTTCCTTCGAGATCGACGCGTAGACGGCGATGGCCAGCGCGAGGTTCATCGGGTTGCCCAGCGCGGTACCGCCGACCACCGACGGCCGGATCGCCGACCACGTCCAGGTCTTCCCGTCTTGCCGCCGCTCCAGGAATTGCTGTTGGTCCACGTTGAACTCGGGCGGCATGTGCCCGGCGTCGGATTCGCGCGCCGGGGTCTTGAACGGGCCGAGGTGGGCGCCGTAGACCTTGTAGCCCTGCATGAGGCTGATGTGGCGCAGACCGGGCGCGGCCCGCTCGATCGCGTCGACGAGATTGGTCAGCATCGCCAGGTTCGGCGGGACCAACTCGGCCCAGGTCGGCTTGTCGACATAAGCCGCGTAGAACACGTGCGTGACGTCGTCCAGGTCGCCGAGCTTCGCCAGGGTGCCTTCCGCGTCGAGCAGGTCGACGGCGATCTGGCCGGGGCCGCCGCGCCGCGACAGGCCGATGACCCGCCAGTCGGACTGGGTCTCCAGGTGCTCGATCAGGTTCTTGCCGATGACCCCGTTGGCTCCGGCGACCAGTGCGACCTTGCGTTCTTCGTTCATGTCATCGAGCCTGGACTCGCCAGGAGGATAAGTCCAAGGCATAGATATCACCGCTTCGATAAACTCTCTTTATGACCAGCTTGCGGCAGCTCGAGTACCTGGTGACCGTCGTCGACACCGGCTCCTTCACCCGGGCCGCGGAGTTGCTGCACGTGACGCAGCCCGCGCTGTCGCATCAGGTGCGGGCGCTGGAGAAGGGTGTCGGCGGCCCGCTGCTCGAACGCCTGCCGCGCGGTGTCCGGCTCACGCCGATGGGACGCGCCATGCTGCCGCACGCCCGCGCCACCCTCGCCGACGCCGATCGCGCGCGGTGCGCGGCCCGGCAGGCGTCCGGGCTGCAAGCCGGGGAACTGCAGATCGCCACGGTCTACTCGGTCGGTCTCGGTGTCCTGCCCTCGGCGTTGCGGGTGTGGCGCAGGGAGCGGCCGGACGTCGACGTCCGGCTGGTGGAGTTCCGGCACGCGGACGAACTCCGGGACGCCATGGCGGCGGGGGAGGCCGATGTCGCGGTCGGCCCGGTCCCGTCGGGCTGGGTAGGGCCGGTACGCGAACTCGGCACCGAGGAGTTCGTCGTCGTCCTGCCGATCGACGGACCGCGTGAGGACGACGGCACCGGCGTCGTCGACCTCGCGACCCTCGCCGACTGCGCTTGGGTGCACTACGCGCCGGGCAACGGCCTGGCCGACCTCGTCGACCAGGCCTGCGCCGCGGCGGGATTCCAGCCGAGGGCCGCGGTCCGGACCGAACAGACCGCGGCGGCCCCGGTCCTCGCGGCGGCGGGTCTCGGTCCGGCGCTGGTCCCGGCCAACGTGCTGCCCCCAGGCTTCCACGGTCGCGTCCTGCGGCCCGAACCGGCGATCCGGCGCACACTGGCCGCCTACTGCCGGAGCGCGCCCGACCCGCTGACCTCGGCGTTCATCGACGTCGTCGCCGGGAAGTGCACGCTCGGGCCGGCACACGGAACCCGCTGACAGGTCCACATCTCCGAACCTCGTCGCCTCGTGGGCGCCCTACCGGCACCAGGGTCATGCCTATCTCCCGAAGCTCACCGTCTGAGCGAAGATGTCCCCATGCTCACTGTGGGGAAGACGCTGGTCGTGGCCGCGGTCGTGCTGACCGCGGCCTGTGACCCGGCACCGCCGGAAGAACCGGAAGAAAAAGCCGCCGTCCACACCGATCCGGCGCCGGTCGCCGAGGAGTTCCCGGAGGTCGGCGAGATCGTCGAGGCGTCCTGGGTCGAGGAGAGGGTGGGCGTCTCCGAAGGCCGTATCGAGGCGCCTGGTCCGACCGATCTCCGATTGTCCGCTGTGGTGCAGCTGCGTCTCGAAGCCGTGTCGAAGGTGATGAGCGGCAAGGAATGCCACGCCGGTGCCCCGGCTGTACCGGAGTCGCTGGAGGCACTCCTTCCCACTGGCGTGGCGTGGCTCTCCTGCGAGCTTCCCGCGACCGGCAAGGCACGGACCGCGTTCGTGGCCGCCGGTTCCGAGCGGGCCTTCCTGACTTACACGACGATGTAGCGAAGTCGTGCGGAACCGTTGATCTTCGGTCACGGTGGCCGCACGCCCCGTTCCTAGCTTGGCGTCATGACCACCTTGCTCGAACGGGCCCCGGCTCCCGCTCCTGAGAAGACCCCGCGGCGGAGCATCACGGCCCTGTTCGCGGTCGCCGTCCTCGTCGCTGGGTACACCGGGTTCCGGTCACCGGGGAACTGGGCGGCGACCCTGCAGTCGGTCTCGCTGTACGACGGCTTCCACCGGCGCTTCCTCGTCGGCACGCTGCTGTACCCGTTCGGCCACGACTATCTGGTCTTCGTCGTCGCGAGTTCCGCCGTCCTCGGTGGACTTCTGACAGCCGTGGCGATCGCGTTCTTCCGCAGCCGCACCGAAAGCCGTCGATTGCTGATCGTCGCCTGGCTCCTGCTGCCGACGGGCGGCTACCTGTTCCACGAGATCGGCTATTTCGACCAGGTGCTGTATCTGCTGCTGTTCGGAGCTTTGTGGGCGCTGCGCCGGAACCGGCCGGTGCTCGCGAGTGTCCTGATGGCGCTTTCGGTGACAGTGCACGAGATCGCGCTGCTGACCGTGCTGCCGGTGTTCGGTTTCGTTTTACTGCGGCGATTCCCGTTCCGCCGCGCCTGCGCGCTACTCACTCCGCCCGCGGTGCTCGGAACGGTGATCCTCGCGCTGCCGCCGTCCGCTCCCAGCGCCGTCGAGAAGCTTCGGCAGGCGCTGGCAGGAGCGGACTTCGCCTACCGCGTCGACGCGCTGGACCTGTTCGGGCGCACGCAGGCCGAGAGCTGGCGGATGTACTCGATCACCAACGTGCTGCTGTACCTGGTGCCGATCGTGATCGTGGTGGCCGGCGGCTTTCTGTTCCTGCACCGCCCGACCCTCGCGGCCGCGGTGCCCGTAGCCGCCATCACGGCGCCGGCGCTGCTCGCGTTCGGCGGCTGGGACGACGCCCGCTGGGGCTTCCTGCTGGTGACCAACTTCGTCGTCGTGCTGTGGCTCTGGCTCGGTCGTCGAGAACTGCGGCTGTCCCAGATGGGCGTGCTGACCGCGCTCTTCCTGATCCTCACGCACGTCCCGATGCCGTACTTCGACGGTTACGCGCCACGCGGGCTCACGCTGGTGACACCCGTGGAAGGCTTACGGTGAAGACGGCGCCGCGGTCGTTGCGGACTTCCAAGGACCCACCGTGGATCAGCGCGTTCTCCCTGGCGATCGCCAGTCCGAGCCCGCTGCCTTCGGTCGCCTGACGGGCTTGATCGCCCCGGACGAACCGGTCGAACAAGATCGGGAGCAGGTCCTCGGGGACCCCCGGTCCGGAGTCGGAGACCCTGATCGTCACGGTGCCCGGAGAACCGTCGATGGACACGGTGATCGGAGGACGGCCGTGCCGGGCGGCGTTGGCCAGCAGGTTGCCCACGACGGTGTGGACGCGGCGCGGGTCGGCGAAGACGGTGGTGTCCCCGGTGCTCGTGACCTCGACGGCCGCCCCCGGCACGCTGACCTCGATCGCGTCTTCGACCAGCGCGGGCAACTCGACCGGTTCGGGCCGGAAATCGGCGGAACCCGCGTCGAACCGGGAGATCTCCAGCAGATCCTCGACGAGCCGCGCCAGCCGCCGGGTCTGCGTGCCGAGCAGTTCGGTCGCGCGGGTCCGGGTCACGGGGGTGGCGCTGCCGAGCGTGTCGACCGTGGCGACCATCGAGGCGAGCGGGGTCCGCAGGTCATGGGCGACGTCGGCGACGAAACGCTGCTGCTGGCGGTCCTTGGCGCGCAGGTCCTCGATCGACTCGCTGACCCGCTGGGCCATGATGTTGAACGAGTCGGCGAGATCGGCGAGTTCGTCACGGCCTTTCACCGGGACGCGCACCTCGAAGGCACCGTTGCCAAGGTCGCGGGCGGCGGAGGTGACGCGGCGCACCGGCCGCTGGATGTTCCACGCGGCGAACACGGCCGCGAGGACGCCGAGCGCGGTCACGCCGAGCGCGATGTACACCAGCTTCCGCCGTTGCGCGGCCAGATCGATGTCCAGCGGGGTGAGGTCGAAGAACTGCACCACCCAGTAGTCGACGAAATTCCCGCTGACCACGAGGAGCCGCCTGCCGGTTTCCGGGTCGACGGTGGTCGCCGTCAGCAGATCCATCGTCTTCGCGGTGCGGACCAGCACCCGATCCTCGATCGACGCCACGAGCCCCAGTCGATCGCCGACGCGGACCGGCACGGGCTGCGGCCGGTACCAGAAGTCGGTCGAGGCGAAGTTCACCAGCTCCGCCGAGCCATCGGGCCGCTTGGTGAACAGCGCCCACTCGTGCGTCCTGTCGGACATCGCCACGGCGAACTCGTTCAGGGTGAGTCTGTTGTCCATCACCGCTTCGAGCC
This sequence comes from Amycolatopsis sp. cmx-11-32, assembly GCF_047608695.1. Classification (NCBI taxonomy): domain Bacteria; kingdom Bacillati; phylum Actinomycetota; class Actinomycetes; order Pseudonocardiales; family Pseudonocardiaceae; genus Amycolatopsis; species Amycolatopsis sp. cmx-11-32. The sequence continues at coordinate 371,398 of NZ_JADNQN010000008.1, forward strand.
CGCGCCATGACTGTTCGAACATCGCCCCGAACGTCATCTTGGCACTGAAGACGAAGCTGTCGACGGTGTCCGCTTCTTGCAGTTTCGACGCGCTGAAGACCATCACCGCGGTCGCCGTCGTGGTCACCAGCACGACCGCCGCCGTCACTTTCGTCCGGAGCCCGAAGGACGGCCGCCTCACTGGTCCACCAGGCGGTAGCCGAGGCCGCGCACCGTCTTCAGCACCACGGGATTCGCCGGATCGTCCTCGACCTTGGCCCGCAACCGCGCGACCGCCGCGTCGACGATCCGCGAGTCGCCGACGTAGCCGTAGTCCCAGACCCGTTTCAGCAGCGTCTGCCTGCTCAGCACCTGGTTCGGATGCTCCGCGAACTCGACGAGCAGGCGGATCTCGGTCGCGGTAAGCGCCAGTTCGAAGTTGTCGCGGGTCACGCTCATCGCGGCGGCGTCGATCTCCAGCCGCCCGATCCGCAGCGTCCCCGCCGACGGGCCGGGAGCGGTGACCGCGCGACGGCCGATCGCCTTGAGCCGGGCGTCGATCACCCGCGGTTCGGCGGGTTTGACCACGTAGTCGTCGGCGCCGCATTCCAGCCCGGCGACGACGTCGATCGGATCGCCGCGCGCGGTCAGCAGTACCAGCGGCAGCCTGCTGCGCGCGCGGATCCGGCGGCAGACCTCGAAGCCGTCCATCCCGGGCAGCATCACGTCGAGCAGCACGAACTCGAGTTCGAGCCGGTCGGTGAACAGCACCTCCAGCGCCCGCTCCCCGGTCGGGGCGACGACGACGTCGTGCCCGAGTACTTTCAGCGCCAGCGTGAGCGCTTCGGCCAGGGCTTCGTCGTCTTCGACGAGCAGGATGCGCGGCATGGGTCTCCCAAGATCGAAATGCTCACCGATCGTAAGGGCGCTCCGCCGCGCTCGCCGCCAGCCGGTGCGGAACCGTCGCAGAGCCGTGCGGTCTCGTCACAAACGTCAGATCGGTGTCGACCGTGATTTGCTGTTCCGGGTCGCCCTTGGCCGCGACGACCGACAGCAGTTTCGCGCCTGGCTCGGTCGTCTGCGGTGCCGTGCCGCAGTTGGTCTGTGTCAAGACGATCGCCCGATGTCCCAGCGCGGCCTCGACCGGCCCGGACTTCACCGTGACGCCCGTGTCGAGACAGCCCGCGGACGCGGTGCCGATGATCGGTCCCGATGCCGGACCGCGTGCCTTATGACCACCGGATCCGGAGCGGGTGTGTGGAAAGAGGGACACTCAACGTCCCTCTTTCCACACACCCTCTCAGCTGACACCACCTTTGCCCTTACCCCTCACTAGTTGCCCAGTGACCGGCCCGTTCGCCGGACTCACGTGAGTCACGCGGGAGACTGGGCAGGCGACATCAGGCGAGCAACTCCTGCAATTCCGCGACCGCCGTGGCGAGTTCCGCCGCGAACAGCTCCATCTCGTGCGCCACGTGCTTCGGCGTGCACAGGTAGACGTTCAGCCGATCCGGCAGCAGTACGTACGCGACGCCGATGCACTGCGGGCTGGTCGACCCGAAACCGAAGTACCGGATGTTCACCGACGGCGCCGAGCTGGTGCTCAGGTAGTCGTTGCGCATCTTCAGCCAGCCCGGCGACGAGTACAGCGCCGGGGGTTCCTCGACGCCGCGCCGTTTCTGGATCAGCTGCAGCTCCCATAGGTGCTGCTCCGGCGCGTCGCCCGCCTGACATTCCTTCGCCCGCGTGACGTGCTTCGCGGCCGCCGCGCGGAAGGCCGCTTGACGCGTCTGCCGGTCCGCGTTCGAGTCGTCCATCACCCTGACGAACCACTGCACCTCGGGCGTCACCACACGCATCGCTTCGGTGCGCCCGTTCTGGAACTGCCGCGTCGCGATCGACTCGTAAGTCGTGCCGGTGATCCCCTTCGCGCGCTTGTGCGCGAGCTGATACGCCATCTGCGCGAAGCCGTCGGGGGACATCCCCAACTCCTTCGCCCGCTTCGCGCCGAAGTCGGTGAAGGACACCGTCTTCGTAGCGGTCGCATCGGCGTACGCGGCGAAGGCCGCTGCCGCGGCACGGGCGTCCTCGCGAAGCGCGTCACCCAAGACGAACTCGATGACCTCGGTCGCCGGGACGCCGTCGGCGGGCGCCCGTTCCAGCCGCGTCCCGCTCAGCACCGCGTCGGTGAACCCGAGGATCGTGGTCCCGTCCAGTTCGCAGTGCTCGACGTTGATCCCCGCCGTGCCGTCCTCGAACACGATCAGCGAGACGGCCTTGTCGAACCAGCGGTTGCCGCTGTCGCCGTGCAGTAGTTTGTCGCACGCCTCCTGCGTGTCCGCCGGGGTGAAGTCCTCCAGGCACAAACAGAACAACGCGGTTTCGATGTCGTCGAGCGCGGCCGCGTTCCCGGCGGTGAGCAACGCTTCGCGCGTCGCCGCCCATTCCGCCCTTGCTTTGGTGGTGAAGTGCCCGGCGGCGGTCTCGGGATCCTCGACGAAAGTCTCGGACTTCACGATCGCCTGCAGTCCCGCGGCCAGCTGTTCGGGGGAATAGGGGCGGCCGTCCGGCGCGATGACGTCCATCCGGAACGGGGTGTCGCGGTGGAACACCACGATGTGCCGCGCCCTCGACGGCCCTGGCCACTCCTCGCGGTACGGCGTGCGCGCGGTGTCCTGCACGGCACCGGGAATCCGCGTCGCCGAGAACAAGTACTTGTGCTGCACCATCGACTGCGGCTGCCCGCGCAGCACGATCGGCGGCACCAGTTCCTCGTCGAGCTTCAGCTTGTAGTCCACCGCCGACGCGGCCAGTTCGGCCGCCCGTTCCAGTTGCCCCAGCGGGGACTCGGAGAACAGGAAGAAGAAGTTCGCGTTGAGCGCGATCCGGTCGCGGCGGCCGAGGTAGCGGTACGGCCAGAAGGTGTCGAGCCAGCTTTGGACGCCTTCACGGCTGTCGTAGGACTCGAGCGCGCTCTGCAGTTCGTGCGCCGGGCTTCCTTCCGCGAGGAACTCGGCGACGGCGCCTTCGGTCTCCGCGAGCTCACCGGGGGTGAGCAGCGGCGAGCACCACTCGAGGAACCGGCGGCAGGTGTCCTCCAGGCTGGGGACAGGAACCCGCGGCAGGACGTCCTCGTTGCCGAACGTGCGGGTGGACAGTTCCGGACTGCTCACGATCATCCTTGATCTCGAAGGGGCAGGGCGTTCAGCGCGGAGGCGAGCCCGCCGGCCGCGCCGTTCGGCCGGGAGACGAACAGCCGCGCGTACAGCCGGCCGTCGGCTTCCAGCCCACGCGGGTCGACACCCGCGATGGACAGATTGTCCAGGATCTGCGTTCGTTCCTCTTGCGAAGCGAACCTTCGCTGCCGGAAGACGCCGTCGACCCCGGCGGTGTCGTACTCCAGATCGGTGAGGCTCGCGGCGACCGGTTCGTAGGAGAACATCCGGAGGACGAAATGCGCCATCCACGGCCGGTTCTCCCGCGCGATCCGCACGAGACTCTTCTCCGTGACGTAGCCGATGCAGCCGGTCGAGATGACGATGTCGACGCCGGCCAGCAGCGCACGCTGCTCCTCCGTCGGGTCTTCGCTCTCCAAATCCGCGTGGATCGCGTCGTCGATGAAGCCCGCGGCGAGCGCGTAGTCCAGCGCGGGCGCCGAGGTGTCGAGGCCGATGAAGCGGACTCCGTCGCCGACGGCGAGCCTCTCGACCATCCGCCGGTCGTGCGCGATCAGGTCGTCCCGGCTCAGTGACTCGCCGTCCGCGTAGTGGTCGTACAGCCCCTCCATCGAGGTGTCACACCGGTACAACGCCGCGTTGACGCCGTAGGAACAGCCGAGGTCGAGCACTGTCGGCACTTTGACGTCGGCTTCGGCGCGGTACTCGTCGATCAGCTTCGCGAAATAGGCTTTGGCCTGCTGAGGGATGTTGTAATCAAGCCTGCGCAAGGTGTCGTAGAAGGCACGCGGATCGGGCTCGGTGTAGATGTGGTCGAAGGAGATCTTGCCGGTCGAATCCAAAGGCACGGGCCGGGCTCCTGACTTAGTCGAGCAGCTGATCGCCCCGGACGGCCGCTGACGCGACGTGTTCGGGCAGGACCCGGCCGAACAGCTGTCTAGTCCGCTCCGGACTGCCGGTGACCCCAGGACGTTCGCTGTAGGCGAAGATCGCGGAATGGCGTGCTGTTGCTCCTAGAACACTACTCACGCGGTGCAGGGAGAAACGTCCGCGAAACAGCTGAAGATCACCGGGACGCAGAGTGAGCCGACGGATCATGTGATCGCCTTCGCCCGCCAGGACCGCGCGGACGTCGTCGAAGTTCTCAGCCTTCTCCGAGCGGATGTTCGGACAATATTCGAAGACTCCGCCGTCTGCGGCCTCCTGCGTGAGCATGCTGACGGTGAACTCGTTGGTGTCGAAATGCCACGGATGGGAGCGGCCCGGTTCGATCACGTTGAGGACAAGACCGGACAGCGGATCGGCGAGTTCGTAGAGGACGGGGAGTTCGAAGCAGTCGGCCACGAACCGCTGGAACTCGTGGCTCGAATACAGCTGCTGGATGATCGCGGTCGCCGGGATCTGGTCGCGTGCCACGAAGGCGTTGCCGCGTTCCATGATCGTGCGGCCGGGATGGCCTTCCGGCAACGGAGTGTCGATGGCGGTGTTGTACGCGTTGACCCGTTCGATCCTCGCGTACGCCTCCGGTGCGATCTGCCCGCCTTCGTGGCGAAGGACGTCACGCAGCTCCGGGCGGATGAAGTCGGCCAGCACACTGCAGCCCGTTTCCCGCAGTTCGGCGCGGGTCCGGGAAACGATTTCGCGCCAGGCGGGGCTTCCCGGTTCGGACAACGGATAGCGGGCGGTGTCGGCCACCCGGACTGCGCTCGCGGTCATCGACGTCCTCTCGGCTGCCCGGAAGTGATTCTCGGGTTTAGCACAGAAAACGCCGGGGGCTCCCGCTCCTTGTGAGCGGTGACACACGGAACGTGAAGGCCCCCTCGCCCCGAACTGTACGCGGGTAAGGGGGCCTTCACGGACTTTTCGTCAGGTGGTGACAAGCGGCAGCAACGGCCGCCGGACCGCGGTCGCGACGCCGTCCGACGTGGCGGCCGCGGCGATCCGCTCCGCCGTCGGCGTGCCGTACTCGGTGGTCCGCTGCCGCAGCGGACGTCCCAGCGGCTCGACCATCGTGCGCATGTCGCTGATCGTCTTGTACGACCCGTTGGCCGCACCCGCCATCCGGCTGATCGTCTCCTCCATCAGTGTCCCGCCGATGTCGTTGACCCCGCCTCGCAGCACCGCGCGGCTGCCCTCTTCGCCGAGTTTCACCCAGGAACTCTGGATGTTGTCGATCGTCCCGTGCAGCAGCAACCGGGACAGCGCGTGCACCGCGCGGTTCTCGCGCAGCGTCGTCCCGGCCCTGGCGAGCCCGGCGAGGTAGATCGGCGAACTCTGGTGGATGAACGGCAGCAGCACGAACTCGCTGAACCCGCGTCGCCCGTTGCGCTCCAGGCCTTCCCGCTGCAGTTTCGCCAGCAGCTTCAGGTGCCCGACCCAGTGCGCCGGGGTGTCGACGTGGCCGTACATCATCGTCGACGTCGTCGTGATGCCGAGTTTGTGCGCGGTGGTGACGACGTTGATCCACTCCGAGGTCGGCAGCTTGCCCTTGGTCAGCACCCAGCGGACGTCGTCGTCGAGGATCTCCGCCGCCGTGCCCGGCAGCGAGTCGACACCGGACGCCTTCGCCTGCGCGAGCCAGTCCTCGATGGAGAGGTTCGTCCGCGAAGCGCCGTTGACGACCTCCATCGGGCTGTAGGAGTGCAGGTGGATGTCCGGCTGACGGCGTTTCACCTCGGCCGCGAGATCGAAGTACGCGGTGCCCGGCAGATCCGGGTGGATGCCGCCCTGCATGCAGATCTCGGTCGCGCCGGCGGCCCACGCCTCGTCGACCCGGTCGCCGACCTGCTCCAGCGAAAGGGTGTACGCGTCGGCGTCGGTGCGCCGCTGGGCGAACGCGCAGAACCGGCAACCGGTGTAGCAGACGTTGGTGAAGTTGATGTTCCGCGTGACGACGAAGGTGACGTCGTCACCGTTCACTTCGCGGCGCAGGTCGTCGGCGATCTCGGTGAAGGCGTCCAGCTCCGGCCCGTCGGCGTGCAGCAGCGCCAAAGCCTCGTCGTCCGACAGCCCGGCGGGGTTCTTTTCCGCGCTGCGCAAAGCATCCCGGATGTCGGTGTCGAACCGCTGCGGCGCGGTCTTGATGTTGCCCTTGATCTCCGCCCAGTCGCCGTAGACCGAGTCGAAGTCGCCGCGCCGGTCTTCCGTGCGGCCGATGGTGTCGACCTCGACGTGCAGATCGGTGCGCCCGGCCTCCTGCCAGCCGCCGTCCGGCTCCTGCCACGGGATGCCCACCGGGAAGGCCTCTTCGATCGCGAGCCCGGTCTCGGCCTCGGTCAGCGGCGCGAGATGCGCGTTCATCCGCGGGTCCAGCCACGGTTCGCCGGTCTTGACGTACTCCGGGTAGATCGGGAGCCGCTCGCGCACGGTGAACCCGAGTGCCTCGGTGCGGCGTTTGAGTTCGTCGATCCGCGGCCACGCGCGCTCGGGGTTCACGTGGTCGGGGGTCAGTGGGGAGACGCCACCCCAGTCGTCGATACCCGCGTTCAGCATCAGTTCGTACTGCTGGCCGATGAGGTTCGGCGGCGCCTGGATGCGCATCTTCGGGCCGAGCACGAGCCGCGCGACGGCGATGGTCGCGGCGAGTTCTTCGAGATCGGCGTCCGGGGTCGCGCGCATCTTCGTGTCCGGCTTCGCTCGGAAGTTCTGCACGATGACTTCCTGGATGCCGCCGTAGGTCTTCGCGACCTTGCGGATGGCGAACAGCGCGTCGGCGCGCTCCTCGAAGTTCTCACCGATGCCGATCAAAATGCCCGTCGTGAACGGCACCGAACTGCGGCCGGCGTCTTCGAGAACGCGCAGGCGGACGTCGGGGTCTTTGTCGGGCGAGCCGTAGTGCGGGCCGCCCTTCTCGGTGTAGAGCCGCTTCGCCGTCGTCTCCAGCATCATGCCCATCGACGCCGACACCGGCTTGAGCCGCTGGAAGTCCTGCCAGGTCAGCACGCCCGGGTTGAGGTGCGGCAGGACGCCGGTCTCCTCCAGCACCCGGATCGCCATCGCGCGGACATAGGACAACGTGTCGTCGTAGCCGTGCGCGTCGAGCCAGTCCTTCGCCGCCTTCCAGCGGTCCTCCGGACGGTCACCGAGGGTGAACAGCGCTTCCTTGACGCCCATCGCGGCACCCTTGCGCGCGATGTCGATGACCTCGTCGGGGGAGAGGAACGGTGACTCGACGCGACCAGGGACGGTCGCGAAAGTGCAGTAACCGCACCGGTCCCGGCACAACCGGGTCAGCGGGATGAACACCGAACGGCTGTAGGTGACCACGCCGGGACGACCGGCCGCGACAAGGCCGGCGTCACGGACGCGGGAGGCGTGCTCGGACAGCGTCTTGAGATCGTCGCCGCGCGCCTGGAGCAGGATCGAGGCCTCGGTGAGGTCGAGGGTCTTCCCGTCGCGCGCCCTGGCGAGCGACCGGCGCATCGCGGTGGTGGTGGGGGTGTTCACGTCAGCATCGGATGCCATTCCCGCACGCTATGGCCGGACTCGCTCCAGCTGCCAGTGCGCATCCCGCCACCACGTGACCCACACGGCTGTCGTCACTGTTTTCGCTGGTCAGAGCGCGATCTGGGTTGCCGATCAGCGGGCCGGGGTGTATTACCTAAAGTATGGCCTCGGTGATCGGCAAGAAGGTCGGTGGGCGGACGTACTACTACCTCGTCACCTCCGCGCGGGTCGACGGCGAGCCCCGCGTGGTGTCCCAGCGCTACCTCGGCACCGCCGAGGAGATCGGGCGCGCGATGGACGGCGACGTCTCCGCGCCCGGCGAAGCGCGGCACCGGACCTTCGGCGACGTCGCGGCTGTGTGGGCGACGCTCAAGCGGCTCGACTTCGTTCGCAGGGTCGACGACGCCGTCGGAACCCAGCGCGCCGCGACCACCTTGGGAACGCATCTCGCGCTCGCTGTCCTGCACCGGGCGACAGCGCCGGACACGGAACTCGCCTCGTGGTGGGAGGACGGCGTCGCGCGCGAGTTCCTGAAGGCCGATCTGGCGAATCACTGGCGAGCGCTGCAACGCCTCACCCCGGAACGGCTCACCCGGATCGAGACCGCCGTCGCCGACGCGGTGCTGTCCTGGCTGGGAACGGGGAACGCCGCGCTCGCCGTCGACGTGCCGCAGTTCGCCTCCTTCACCACGGTCGATCCCTGCCGCTGCGAACTCGCCGGGCTCGGGCTGGTGGTGACCAAGGACGGCGCGATCCCGCTGGCGTCGCACGCGTACCGGAGGGAAGGGGCGCCGCCGTTCGCCGCGCTCGCGGACGACCTCCGGGAGCGGTACACGGCGGGCGACGTCACGCTGGTCTTCACCGCCGGTCAGGCCGCGCAACTGGACCTCGGACGGCATTTCGTCGGCGCGCTGCCGCTCTCGGAACATCCGGACCTGCTGGCGAAACCGGCGTCCGCGCGCAAGCCCGTCGACCCTGAGCGCTTCGCCGGGCTGACGGCCCTCGACACCAGAGCCGTGGTCGCGGGCGTACGGCGGCGCGTGATCCTGACCTACTCGGAGACCCTGCACAACGCGCAGGCCCGCGCGTTCGGCGACGAACTCGGCACCGCGACCCGCGAACTCGCCGGCCTCGACGCCGCACTGGCGGCGGGCACCTACCGGGGCGACCGAAGCCAGGTGAACGCCGAAATCGCGCGGATCACGCGCGGCCGCCGCGTCGAACGGGTGCTCTCGCCCTCGATGGCAGGCACCAGACCGGGGGAGATCCGGCTGACCTGGAAGGTCGACGACGCCGCCGTGTCGCGGCTCCACGACGAGTTCTTCGGCAAGCAGGTATTGGTCACCGACCACGACTGGCCGGTCGGCGAGGTCGTCACCGCCTACCGCGCCCGGACCCACCTCGACTCGACGTTCCGCTGGTTGACCGGCTCCGCCGTCGCCGGTCCGACCCCGCGCTGGGACTGGAGCCCGCACCGGATCGCCGTGCACACGCTGGTCACGGTGCTGGCCTCGACGGTCACCCACCTCATGCGGCGCGAGGCCGACCGCGCGGGGATGAACCTGTCGGTCCGCGAACTGATGGACATCCTGGCCGGGATAGGGGAGACGGTGTTGCGCTACCCCTCCACCGGCGGCCGCCCGCGAACGCGGCGCCTGCTGACCGAGCGGAGCCCGGAGCAGCAGGCGCTCTTCACCCTTTTCGGTCTCACCCAGACCCCGCCCCACCACCCTCAACGGTCAGGCTCTGCCTGACTGGCTACTCCGAGCGGTGAATCTGCAGCGCGGAGAAGGTCTGCACCACCGGCATCAACTCGATGACGTTGATGTTCACGTGCTCCGGCTGCGAAGCCGCCCAGAAGACGGACTCGGCCACGTCGGCGGCTGTCAGCGGCGTCGTCCCCTTGTAGACGTTGTCGGCCTTGCCCTGGTCGCCCTCGAAACGGACGACGGAGAACTCCGTGCCACCGACCATGCCGGGTTCGACGTTGGTCACCCGGACGCCGGTCCCGTGCAGGTCCGCGCGCAGGTTCAGGCTGAACTGGTGCACGAACGCCTTGGTCGCGCCGTAGGCGTTGCCGCCGGGGTACGGGTAGGTGCCCGCGATCGACCCGATGTTGATCACGTGCCCGCGGCCGCGCTCGACCATGCCGGGCAGCAGCGCGCGGGTGAGGTGCGCGAGACCCTTGATGTTCGTATCGATCATCTGGTCCCAGTCGTCGAGCTTCGCCCGGTGGGCGGGCTCGAGGCCCTTCGCGAGGCCCGCGTTGTTGACCAGCAGGTCGACCTCGGCGAACCCGGCGGGCAGCGTTCCGGGGAGAGCGGCCACCGCGTCGGCGTCCCGGACGTCCAGCTCGATCGGCAGGACGTCCTCACCCAGCTCGTCGGCCAGCTTGTCGAGCCGGTCCTTGCTGCGCGCGGCCGCGACGACCTTGGCGCCGTCGGCGGCGAACCGGCGGACGATCTCGACGCCGAACCCCGCGCTGGCACCGGTCACGAAAACGGTCTTCTGGGACATGGAGACGATCACCCAACTTCTTTCAGGAACCGTGCGAACACGGCGTCGAACTCGGCCTCGCGCTCCAGGTTAGGCATGTGAGCGGCGCCCTCGATCACCGCCAGGGTGGAGCCGGGGATGAGGTCGCGCATCAGCTCGGCGTCCGAGACGGGCGTGAACTCGTCCTCCGCCCCGACGACGACCAGGCTCGGCACGGCGACCTTCTTGAGGCTCTCCCGGTAGTCGGGCCGCTCGGCCCGCCCCCTGAGCGCCGCCGCCGCTCCTTCCGGGGGAGTCGTGCGCATCATCCGCCGGACGTGCGCCGCCACGTCCGGCATCGTGCGGACGTTCTCCGGCGAGACCATCTTCGTCAGCACCTCGTCGGCGTACCAGCCGATGCCCTCGGCGAGGACCCGGTCCGCGGTCTCGTTGCGGACGCGCTTGCCCTCTTCTGTTTCTTCCTGAGGGGAGGTGTCGGCGAGCAGGAGCCCGAGGACGCGCTCGGGATAGGTGCGGTGGAACTCCATGACGATCTGCCCGCCCATGGAGAGGCCGCCGAGCACGAACCGCTCGATGCCCAGGTGATCGGCGAGGCGGGCGATGTCCGCGGCGAAGACGTCGAGGCCCGTCTTCCCGGGTACGACGGTGGTCTCGCCGTACCCGCGGAGGTCAGCAGTGATGACCCGGTAGCCCTCCTGGCTGAAGCGTTCGGCCTGGGGACGCCACATCGACCGGTTGAAGGGGTGGCCGTGGACGAGGACGACGGGCAACCCGGTGCCGAGGTCGTCGTAGGCGACGGTGATGCCGTCGAGTTCCGCAGTGCTCATGACTCGACGCTAATCGGAGCAATCGGGGAGATCAATACGGTGCAATGTACTCGGAGCAATGTTTCTTCCTGGCGTTCACCTGGGGTGCCCCTGGAGCGATCACCGGGTGATCGTCGGGAGGTGACCGGTTTCCAGCCTTTGACCTGCGTAAATGTCGTTAAGGTACCCCCCTGTTTCGGGCCCCTGGGGGCCATGTAAAGTTCTCCAAGTCGCCAGGGAAACCGGGTGGCCGCGGGACACGAACCAAGCTCTCACCTCAAGGTGATTGAGTGGGTGTCCCACCAAAACTGCTAGGAATGACTGCTTCGGATGAGGCCGCGTGGTGTGGTGTGATTCGGGGTGTGTTGCTTGAGAACTCAACAGTGTGCTAGTGAATTAAGCCAGTAGAGCTTATGTATGTGAACCTCGTTTGAGGTTTCTTTGAGTGCAAGTAAAATTTGCCTCGATCAAATTTGACATTGTTGGAGA